>CALRNP020000049.1:0-26182 GCA_943369575.1 Azorhizobium sp. AG788
ACAAGCGCATTGAGCAGCTCGGTTTCCCAATATTTACGCCGGCGCGGATCGCCCCAGGCCAAAGCCGCCAGGGAATTGAACACCGGCTTCATGTGACGGGGATTGTCCACCACGTCGCCGAAGGCCGATTCCATGCCCCAATAGCCCAGCATGATGGCGGGCTCGACACCGAAATCCTTCTCGATGCGGGCAAACAGCGGGGCATATTCCGCCGCCCGCTTGCGCCCGGTGGCGATGCGCCAGTCGGAGACGCGGCGATTGATATATTGCCAGGTCTCTTCCTGGAATTCCGGCTGGGCGCGGTCCTGGGCATAGACGCTGGTGTCCGGCTTCAGGCCCACCATCACCTTGGAATAGACCGCGTCCGAAATGCCGCGTGCGCGGGCCCGGGCGCGGAATTTCTCCACCCAGACGTTGAACGGCTGGGCTGCGGTCTGGGCCAGAGCCGGCGATCCGAGGGCGGAACTGAACGCTCCGCCGGCCAGGGCCAGCATGAGCGTGCGTCGGTTGATGGAGGGCATCACGCCGGGCGTCACCTTTTTCCGTGGCAGGGCTATTGGACGGCCATCCTGCACCAAATGCCGTTACGGAAGACTGAAAAAGCCCGTGCCGCAGCCTGCGCGCACATCACCTTCCCGTTCCCGCGTGCGCCCTCGCGTGGCTTTAGGAGGCGACGGCCAAAGGCGGGGCCATGACCTCCGGCTCGCGCACATGGCGGGCCAGCACAGCGGAGATCAGTCCGCCGTTCAGCGGCATGCCGGTGGAAATCACCCGCACCGGCTTGGGGCTGGAGGCAAAGGCGGTGGGGCCGATGAGCGAGGAGACGCGCCGGGCGATGGCGGGGGCCGGGTCCACGAACGAGACCGGCCACGGCGCCACCCGCTGCAGCCGCTCCAGGATCAGCGGATAATGGGTGCAGGCCAGCACGATGGTATCGGTGCGGCCCTTGGCGGTGGTCACGAAGCACGGTGCCAGTTCGGCGGCGAGGTCCGCGTCGGCAACGCTCTGCCCATGCATCAGCGCCTCAGCCAAGGTGGCGAGGCGCTCGCTGGCCACCAAAGTGACCGCGCACGCCCCGGCGAACTCCCGCACCAGGCTAGCGGTATAATCCCGGCGCACAGTGCCGGGCGTCGCCAGCACGCTGACATGCTTGGTCACCGAGGCCGCGCAGGCCGGCTTCACGGCCGGAACCGTGCCCACGAATGGCACCCGATGCTCGGTGCGCAAAGCGGGCAGCGCCAAGGTGGAGGCCGTATTGCAGGCGATCACCACCAGATCCGGCCGGGTGGCGGCGATCAGGGTGTGCATCACCTCGCGCACCCGCGCCACCAGTGCGGCATCGCTGAGGGCGCCATAGGGAAAGGCGGCATCATCGGCCGCATAGATGAAATGCGCATCCGGCCGCACCCGCGCCACTTCGCGGAACACCGATAGCCCACCCAGCCCGCTGTCGAACACGAGAATAGTCGGGGCCTGGATCTGAAGTGGCACGGTGGAATGTCTCTGAGCCGGAACAGTGACGGCGGCCATGGTGTATCCTCGCATCCCCCGGCAAGATTGTGGCCTGCCGGGGTAAAGGAAGAATGAGCGGGGCAGCCGCGGCCTCACTGCCGCCGTATGCCCCTGCGACACCGCCGTGGCATGCCGTTGGTATTGCGTTAGCAGGCTATTTGGTACCATCACCCCATGGACGCCCAGTCATTCGATGCACCCGCCGTGGTGACCCCTCCCCGCGCGCTGGTGATGGCGGCCGCGGGTGCCGTCGCCACCGTGCTGCTGATGCTGCCGGCGGTGCTGAACGGCTATCCTTTCCTGTTCTACGACAGTGGCGGCTATCTGGAGTCCGCCTTCTCCCATGTGGTGATGCCCGGCCGTTCCAGCCTCTATGGCCTGCTGCTGCGGGCCGGCAGCCTTCCTGATTTCTGGCCGGTGGCCATTGTCCAAAGCGGGCTGTGCGTCTGGGCCATGGGCGTGGTGCTGCGGGTGCAAGGGCTCGGCGGACGGCCCGGTCTTCTGGTGGGCCTGTGCGCCGTGCTGGCGGCGACCACCGCTTTGCCATTTGTCTCGGCCGAATTGATGCCCGACGTCTTCGCCGGCCTCGCGGGGCTGGCGCTTTATCTGCTGCTCTGGCGTCGGGCGGATATCCGCACTGGCGAAGCCTGGGGCTGCGCGGCGCTGCTGGCCATCGGCGGCGCCAGCCACAGTTCGGTCCTGGCCATCTCCCTGCTGTGCATCGCCGCGGCGGTGGCGGCGGCGGCGGTGGCGCCCCGCCTGCGGCCGCGCCTCAAGCTCCGGCTCGCCGTGGTGGGCGTGGTGATCGCCATGGCGCTCAATCCACTGGTGAATTTCGCAATGGCTGGCCGTTTCGCCCAGACGCCCGGCGGTATTTCCTTCATCTTCGGCCGGATGCTGGAAGACGGCATCGTCTTTCGCTATCTGGCCGATCATTGCCCCAGCTCCCGCCTGAAGCTCTGTGACCTGCGCGAAGAACTGCCGGCCACCGCGGACGACTTCCTGTGGGATGACGATGCCGCCTTCAACGCGCTGGGCGGTTTCGAGGGTGGGGCGGAGGAGATGCGCAGGGTGGTGGTGGGCAGCCTCATCGCCTACCCGCTGGACAATGCCCGGCTGGCGGTGCGGGCCATGCTGCGCCAATTGGTGCTGGTGCAGACCGGCGACCTGATGTCCGAGGAACTGACCGACAGCTACGACGTCATCCGCGACCGGGTGCCAGCCGCTTATGCCCGCATGCTGACTGCGATCCAGCAGCAGAATCCGCCCATCGATTTCGACCGGATCAATCTCGTCCACGTGCCGGTGGCCCTGGCGGCGAGCCTGGGCCTCGTCCTGGCGGTCGGCGTGCTGATCTGGCGCCGGCAGCGGGAATTGGCGCTGCTGGCGGGCAGCATGGTCGTGGTGCTGGTCGCCAATGCGGCAGTGTGCGGCATCCTGTCGAACCCCCACGACCGCTATCAGGCGCGCATTGCCTGGATCGCGGTGGTGGTGCTGTTCATCGTCGCCGTCAGCGCCGCAGAGGCATTTCGACGACGCTGGCCAGGAAGGCGGTCAAGGCCAATTGGATTGCGGCCACCAGCGCCGTGAGCCCCAGGATCAGGGCCCGCATGGTGGTGCCGAAGGTCAGGTCGCCAAAGCCGGTGGCGGCCCATGAGGAAAAGGCCCAGGCCTGGAAACCAAGCCCGAGAATGCCCAGCAGGAGCGCTGCCCGCAGCACCCGCTCCAGGCTGAAGGCGTGCAGCACCCGCTCCAGGTTCTCCGAGGCCGGCAGGAAGCCCAGCAGCGCTCCATAGCGCCGCGCCACCAGCCCGAACGACATGGCCTGAACCCCCACCAGCACGGTCATGGCCGCCACCAGGAAGGTATGGATGTCGAGCCGCAGGGTCTTGGTGACCGACAGCGGCCCCGGATAGAGCGCGGCTAGGCCGAGGCTGCCGAGGATGACCAGGAACACACCCGGATAGAAGAACAGCCAGCGCGGGCTATAGACCAGAAGGAAGCGCAGGTGCCGCCAGCCGTCGCGCCAGGTCTTCAGGTGCGGCGGACGCGAGCGGCCGTCCTTCTTCAGCGTGGTCGGCACCTCGGCGATGCTGAGGCCGGCGATGGAGGCGCGCACCACCATCTCGCTGGCGAACTCCATGCCGCTGGTCTCCAGCCGCAGCCCGCGCACCGCCGCGGTATTGAAGCCGCGCAGGCCGCAGTGGAAGTCGCCCACATTGATGCGGAAGAACAGCCGCCCCAGGAAGGACAGTACCGGATTGCCCAGATAGCGGTGCAGGAACGGCATGGCGCCGGGGCCGATGCCGCCCTGGAAGCGGTTGCCCATCACAATGTCCGAGCCGGCGCGCAACTGCTGCACGAAGGCGTCCAGCTTCGAGAAATCGTAGGAATCGTCCGCATCGCCCATGATGATGTAGCGGCCGCGCGCGGCAGCGATGCCGCCCTTCAGCGCCGAGCCGTAGCCGCGCTCGGGCACCGCCACCACCCGCGCGCCGCCGGCGGTGGCGATGGCCTGGGAGCCGTCGGTGGAGCCGTTGTCGGCGATCAGCACCTCTCCAGAAATGCCGCTGCGGGCCAGATAGGCCATGGCCTTGTCGACGCAGACGCCCAGCGTCTCCGCCTCATTGAGGCAAGGCATGAGGATCGTAAGTTCAAGCGTATCCGCCACCGGCTGTATCCCCATCCCAATTTCCCCTCCGCATCCGCGCGCGCGGCGTGCGGCCCTTGGCTCAACCCTGGCGTTCAGGCGTGTGCAGCACCAGCCCGTCGAGCGCGTCGGTCAGCTTGATCTGGCACGACAGGCGTGAGGTGGGGCGCACGTCGGAGGCAAAGTCCAGCATGTCCTCCTCCATGTCGCGCGGCTCGCCCACCGCCACGCGCCAGGCCTCATCCACATAGACATGGCAGGTGGCGCAGGCGCAGGCGCCGCCGCAATCGGCGTCGATCCCCGGCACCGCATTGCGCACGGCCGCTTCCATGGCGGTAGCGCCAGCCGGCGCGGTGATGGTGCGGCGGGTGCCGTCGAAGGCAACGAAAGTAATGGAAGGCATCAGGCGGCTCTCGCGTGCGCGCTATTCAGGTGCCTGAAACATCAGGCGTTAAGGGCCGTATACCGTCATCGCGGCGGTAATGCCAGCATGCCCGGCAGCGGCGTTAACGATACATTCACATGTGTGATGCAGGCGGTTTCAATCGTCGGCGGCCTTACGTTAAGATCAGTTAAGGTAAACCGTCGTCCGTGTGGCGTGCCTTACGCTATCCGCGTTAGACGATGGTAAGCGCAGTTCCGGCTTCGGGGAGATCCAATCTCTGCGAGCCGGTGGCAGAGGCGACGGCGACATGAAGAGCCCGAGGAAGATTCAGGATCCCACCGAGGCCGCACTCTCGGCGATCCAGGAAGCACTGACGCTCCAGCTCGACGCCCCTGACCCGGCGCAGCCGGCTGCGGAGGACGATGAGCGCGCCGCCGCGCCGCCGCCGCCGCCGCAACCTGCCCCCCGCCCCGCCCAGTCGCGCCGGCCGCGCATGGATGTGGCGGAACGCCGGGCGGCCAATGACGACCGCCAGACCATCGGCCAATTGCTGAACGCGCTCCAGCGCCGGTCTTCGTCCGCCCCCTATTGGTGGGCGCTGATCGGCTCGTTGGTGTGGATCGCCATCGGCTGCACCCTGGCGCTGGCGACCCAGCGCAATGCGGTCGCCGAGATTTCCTCGCTGGATGCCCTGCTCGACTCCCCGGCCCTGCTGGTGATCCTGGCGGGCATCGTGCTTCCGCCCTTGGGCTTCTTCGGTACTGCCAGTGTGGTGCGCCGCACCCGCGACCTGCAGCTCATCGCCCGCTCCATGACCGAGGTGGCCCTGCGCCTGGCGCAGCCCGAGACCATCGGCACCGAGGCCGTGGTCACCGTCGGCCAGGCCGTGCGCCGGGAAGTGGCGGCCATGGGCGATGGCGTCGACCGCACCATCGCGCGGGCCGCCGAGCTGGAGACCGTCGTGCGCAACGAGGTCTCCATCCTGGAGCGCGCCTATGAAGACAATGAGATCCGCATCCGCAACCTGATCGAGGAATTGCAGGCCGAGCGGCAGAACATCCTCATCCATTCCGAGCGGCTGCGCGAAGGCATCATCGATGCCGACAATCTTCTGTCGCAAGAAGTCCAGGACGTGGCCGAGAAGGTCAACGCCGCCGTGGTGGGCGCCGCCGAGCGCGTGACCGCGCTGTTCCAGCAGCGGGGCGACCACATCACCGACACCCTGACCCGCGTCGGCGACTCCATGATCGAGGCCATCTCCTCCAAGGGCACCGAGCTGATCGACCGCCTCCAGGCCACCGGCGCCGACATCCGCAACGATCTCACCCAGTCCAGCGACGTGGTGAGCGAGGCTCTCAAGGCCCGCACCGACGAACTGGCCGCCAATCTGCTGGCCTCCAGCACCGAAGTCACCGATCTGGTGGCCCGCTGGAGCGAGGAAGTGCGCGCCAATGCGGACGCCACCCGCAACGCCCTCACCGAGGCTCTGGCCGAGAGCAGCGCCCAGGTGAATGACGAGATGACCGTGCGCGCCACGGAAGTGAACAACGCCTTCCGCGCCACCGCCGAGAGCGTGGTGTTCGAATTCTCCAACCGCGGTGGCGAGTTGGTGCGCAAGGTGCAGGACACCGGCGAGCGCGTGGCCGAGACCATCGCCCAGCGCGGCGGCGACATTGCCGACCGCATCGAGCTGACCGGCGCCCGTATCCACGAAGACGTCACCGTCCGCGGCGAAGCGCTCCAGCAGCAGCTTTCCGAGACCGCCGACCGCATGGTGGACGCCATGGACCGCACCGGCGGCGCCGTGGCCGAGGTGCTCACCGTCAAGGGCGACGAGATCAGCCAGCTTCTCATCCAGAGCAGCACCGACCTCAGCGAGCGGCTGGAGACGGTGGCCACCGACGTCAACAACGCGCTCGGCACCCAGGGCGACAAGTTCAACAGCAGCTTCCGCCTCACCGCCGACCAGCTGGTGGCCTCGCTGGCCACCAACAGCGACGCTTTGGACCAGATGCTCTCCACCCGCCTCACCGCCATCGACGAGACCATCTCGGTGCGTGGCGTGGAACTGGCGGACCGCATCGGCCAGGACAGCGCCTTGGTCGCCAAGGCGGTGGAAGAGAGTCTCGCGGCCTTCGACACCACCATCCGCGTCAACGGCCCGGAACTGGTGGACCACATTTCCGAGCGTATCGACTCCGTCACCGAGACCCTGCGCGGCACCCTGTCCGATCTGGATCAGCGCCTCAGCACCACCTCCGAGAGCGTTGCCGCCACCATCGATACCCGCCTCTCCCGCGTGGAAGAGGTGCTCGAAGGCCGCAGCATCGCGCTCACCGAGGCCATCGAGAGCCGCGCCGCGGATCTCACCCGTGTCCTGGCCGAGAGCACCCGCGCCGCCAGCGAGTCTCTGGAACAGACCGCCGAAGCGGTCGCCACCGGCATCGAGACCCGTCTCGCCCGCGTCGAAGAGGCGCTGGACAGCCGCGCCCAATCGTTGGCCGAGAGCGTCGAAGGCCGCACTGCCGACCTGACCCAGGCGATGGCGGACAGCACCCGCGCCGCCGGCCAGTCCCTGGAACAGACCGCCGAAGCAGTCGCCACCGGCATCGACAGCCGCTTTGCCCGCGTCGAAGAGGCGCTGGACAGCCGTGCCCAGTCTCTGGTCGAGAGCATCGAAGGCCGCACCGCCGATCTTACCCAGGCCATGGGCGACAGCACTCGCGCTGCCGCCGCGGCCCTGGAGCAGACCACGGAGACCGTCGCCACCACCATCGAGGCCCGCCTGGGCCGCGCCGAGCAGGCGATCGAAGGCCGTGCCCACGCCCTCACCGAGACCATCGAGAGCCGCACCGCCGACTTCACCCGCGTGATGGCCGACGGCAGCCGCGCCGCCGCCGAAGCGCTGGAACTGACCACCGAGGCGGTCGCCAACGCCATCGACAGCCGCCTGACCCGCGTGGAAGAGGTGCTGGAAGGCCGCAGCGCCGCCCTCACCGAGACCATCGAAGCCCGCACCGCCGACCTCACCCGCGCCATGGACGAGGGCACCCGCGCGGCTGCCGAGGCCCTGGATCAGACCACCGAGGCGGTGTCCGCCGCCCTCGACGAGCGTCTCGCCCGCATCGAGGAGACCCTGGGCGCCAGCGCCGCGACCCTGTCCCAGACCCTGGAGACCCGCGCCGGCGAGTTCAACCGCGTCATCGCCGACGGCACCCGCGAGGCCCGCGCCGCCTTCGCGGAGACCAGCGAGGCGGTCGCCGCCACCATCGACACCCGCCTCGGCCGCATCGAGCAGGTGCTGGAGGAGCGGGCCCAGAGCCTCACCCAGACCCTTGAAGACCGCACCATCGAGTTCACCCGCGCGGTCACCGAGGGCACCCGCACCGCCAATGCCGCCTTCGAGGAAACCAGCGAAGCGGTTGCCGCCACCATCGATGCCCGCCTGACCAAGGTGGAGCAGGTGCTGGACGAGCGCGCCCAGAGCCTGACCAAGACCCTGGAGGACCGCGCCGACGAGTTCACCCGCGCCGTCACCGAGGGCACCCGCACCGCCAACGCCGCCTTCGAGGAAACCAGCGAATCCGTCGCCGCCACCATCGACGCCCGGCTGGGGCGCGTGGAGCAGGTGCTGGACGAGCGCGCCCAGAGCCTGACCAAGACCCTGGAGGACCGCGCCAGCGAGTTCACCCACGCTGTCACCGAGGGGACCCGCACCGCCAACGCCGCCTTCGAGGAAACCAGCGAATCCGTCGCCGCCACCATCGACGCCCGGCTTGGCCGCGTGGAGCAGGTGCTGGACGAGCGTTCCCGCGCCTTGACCGAGACGCTCGCGAGCCGCGCGGGAGAGTTCACCCGCATGGTCACCGAAGGCACCGAAGCGGCCAATGCCGCCTTCGAGCAGACCAGCCAGTCGGTGGCCACCACCATCGATTCCCGCCTCGGCCGGATCGAGGAGGTGCTGGACACCCATGCCCAGAGCTTGACCCGCACCCTGGACAACCGCGCCAGCGACTTCACCCGCGCCATCACCGAGGGCACGCACGCCGCCAACCGGGCCTTCGAGCAGACCACCCAGTCGGTGGCCGCCGTCATCGACGAACGCCTCGGCCACATTGAGGCCACGTTGGAGCAGCGCGCCGAGAGCCTCACCGAGACCCTGGATGGGCGGGCGGCGGAGTTCACCCGCGTCATCACCGAATCCACCCACGCGGCCAGCGTCGCCTTCGAGCAGAGCAGCGAGGCGGTTGCCATCACCATCGACCAGCGCCTCGGCCAGATCGAGCAGACCCTGGACCTGCGCGCCCAGAGCCTGACCAAGACCCTGGAAGAGCGGGCCAACGACTTCACCCGCGCCGTCAGCGAGGGCACCCGGCACGCCAGCGAAGCCTTCGAGCAGACCAGCGAGGCGGTCACCATCACCCTCGACCAGCGCCTTGGGCGCATCGAGCAGACGCTGGAGCAGCGCACCCAGAGCATCACCGAGACCTTGGCCAACCGCACCGTCGACTTTGCCCGCGCCGTCACCGAAGGCTCGCGCAGCGTCACCGAAGTGATCGACCAGTCGGTGGATGCCCTCGATAGCTACTTCGCCGTGCGCAGCAAGGCGCTGGGTGAAGTGCTCACCGAGCGCGCCGAGGCGGTCAGCGAGGCCATTGGCGCCCGCACCCAGGACATCGCCGGCATTCTCGACGGCCGCGTGGAGCGGATCGAAAATCTGGTCACCGGCCGCCTGGAAGGCATCTCGACCCTGATCGAGGAACGCGGTCTCGCGGTCGCCGATGCCTTGGCCGGCCGTGTGGAAGGCGTCACCGCGCAGCTGCGCAGCGAAGCCAACGAGGTGGAACAGAACCTCGGCAATCTGGCCGAAAACGTCGGCCGCTCGCTCTCCGCCCAGGCGGAAGGCATCGCCGCCACCCTGCGCACCAGCGCCGGCCAGGTGGAATTCAGCCTCGGCAGCCTGTCGGAGAACGTCGGCCGCCAGCTCACCAGCCAGGCCGAACAGGTGGAGCAGAGCCTCGGCAATCTGGCGCAGACCGTCGGCCAGTCGCTGACCGCCCAGGCGGAAGGGGTGACCAACACCCTGCGCACCAGCGCCGGCGAACTGGAACAGAGCCTCGGGTCTCTGGCGGACAATGTGGGCCGCACCCTCTCGGTGCAGGCGGAGAGCGTCTCGTACACTCTGCGCACCAGCACCGGCGACATGGAGCAGACCCTCAGCGCCCTGTCCGACACTGTCGGCCGCACGCTCTCAATCCAGGTGGACGCATTGGGCCAGACCCTGCGCGCCGGCAGCAGCCAGATGGAAACCAGCCTCGGTGCCCTGACCGAGCAGGTGGCGACCACCCTGCGCACCAGCACCGGCGAGATGGAGCAGAACCTGACCGGGCTTGCGGACACGCTGGGCCGCACCCTCTCCGCCCAGGCGGAAGGCGTCTCCACTAGCCTGCGCGGCAGCGCCGGCGACGTGGAGCAGACCCTCACCACCGTGGCGTCCTCCGTCAGCCTCACGCTGTCGACCCAGGCGGAACTGGCCGCAACCGCGCTCAGCATCGGTGCCGGTGACGTCGAACAGCGCCTCAACGCGCTGGCGGATAATGTCGGACACTCCATGACCAGCCATGCGGACACCCTGTCCGCCGCCATGAACGCGCGGCTGGCGGAGATCACCGCGGTGTTCGACGACAAGAACGGCAACTTCCTCGGCACGCTGGAGGCCACCAGCCGCCGGGCGGTGTCCGAGATCACTGCCGCCAATGCCTCGCTGCGCCACGACGTGCAGGACATTCTGGAGCGCCTCGCCGCCACCAATGGCGAGTTCCAGGCCGCCATGGGCGGTGTGGTGGAAAACCTCACCCAGTTCGAGGGCGGGTTCGCCGACAAGGTCGGCGCCCTGCGCTCCAGCGTCGACGGCATCAGCACCTCGGCGGACAGCACCGTGGCGCGCCTGGACGGCCAGGTGTTCAGCCTCCAGGCGGTGGCCAGCGGCACCCTCAAGGAGATCGCCGCTCTCACCGACCGCTTCGAAGCCCAGGGCAAGCTGGTGCTCCAGGCCTCCGAGGCGCTGGGCCAGACCCACGCCCACGTGGACACCACCTTGGCCGACCGCAAGGCGGCCATCGAGGAGCTGAGCACCACCCTGACCCAGCGGGTGCAGGATCTGGAGACGGGCCTCGCCTCGTTCCAGGCCACGGTGGAAGAGACCATGAAGGCGGCCCAGAGCCGCACCCGCCAGATCGCCGGCGTCGTCGCCGACGCCACGGCGGCCTCGGCCAAGGCCATGGACGGCCAGCACGCCGCCCTCCAGAACGCGGCCGAGGCGGAGCGCACCCGCCTGACGCAGATGCTCAAGGCCAATTACGACACCGCTCTGGCCGATGTGAACCGCCTGTTCGAGGAGAGCAGCAAGCGCTTCACCGATGTGGCCCGCGAACTGAAGGGCGCGGCGGGCGACGTGCAGCAGTCGATCGAGCTGGCGCGCGAGGAAATGAAGCGCGGCATCCTCGAACTGCCGACCGAGACCGAAGCCAGCGCCGCCACCATGCGGCGCGCGGTGGCCGAGCAGATCAAGGCTCTGGCGGAACTCAACGAGATCGTCGCCCGCCAGGGCCAGTCCCTGGACGTGGCCGGCGGCACCAGCCGGGCCGTCGCCCGCAGCGCCCCCCCGGCCACCCCGGTGCGCGAGGTTGCCCCCCGCGCGGCGGAGCCGGCACCCCGTCCGCTGGCGGCCCCGGCCCCCGCGCGTGAGGTCCAGACCCGCGAGGCGCCCAAGCGGGATGTGCCGCAGCGGGAAGTCGCTGTCCGCGAGCCCCAGCCCCGTGACGTGGCGGTGCGCGAGGCCCCCGCCCGTGAGCCGGTGACCGCACCGCGGGACGCAGTGCCGGTGGCCCGCCCCCGCGTGGAGGCCGGTCCCGTGACCGAAGGCGGGCGTCGCCCCGTCCCGACCCGCAGTGAACCCGCCATGGAGCGTCCTGCCACCGAGCCCCGCCCGGCCCCCCAGCGCACCCCCGCTCCCCGCGCCCCGGCGCCTCGGGATGGGGATGCCAAGACCGGCTGGCTGTCGGAGCTGCTGGCCCGCGCCTCCGGCGATCTGGACGAGGTGAAGTCCGAGCCGGTCGCCCGCTCGGCCCCCCGGCCGGCGCGCCCGCACCACCACATGATCGAATCCCTGGATTCGCTCTCGGTGGATATCGCCCGCATGATCGACCATCAGGCGGCTGTGGAATTGTGGGAACGTTACAAGCGCGGCGAACGCAACGTTTTCACCCGCCGCCTCTACACAATGCAGGGGCAGCAAGCGTTTGAGGAGCTTCGTCGCAAGTATCGTTCCGACGCGGAATTCCATGAAACTGTGGATCGCTACATTGCGGAATTCGAACGCCTGCTGGACCAGGTGGCCGCTGACGACCGGGGCAATGTGCTGACCAAGACCTACCTGACCTCGGACACCGGCAAGGTCTACACCATGCTCGCTCACGCCGCCGGACGGTTTGAATAGCCCCAGGCCAGGTAACCTTATAGAAGACGGCGCGGAGCAATCCGCGCCGTTTTCGTTTCTGGCCCCGGCGCGAATGGGCCGACAGATCGAACGTAAGCCACAGAATTGATCGACAGGACTGCAAGATGACCAGCGGCCATGGGCACCGGCACAAGATCTATGAAGACGCTCTGGCGCTGGCGCTCGGGACGCTCTTCGTGTCCTTCGGCATGCTGATCTATGCCAAGACTGTGCTGACGGTGGGCGGGCTGGCGGGTCTGGCGCTATTGCTGAGCTACATCACGCCGCTTGGCTTCGGTTTGATCTTCTTTGCCATCAACCTGCCCTTCTACATCCTGGCGGTGAAGCGCATGGGCTGGCCCTTCACCTTGCGCACCTTCCTGGCGGTGGGCCTGGTCTCGGTTTTCTCGCGCCTGACAGGGACTTGGGTGGATTTCGCCCATCTCGACCCGATCTACGCCAGCGTCATGGGCGGCGGACTTATGGGCACCGGGCTGCTGATGTTGTTCCGCCACCGCACCGGGCTGGGCGGCGTCAATATTCTGGCGATCTATTTGCAGGAGCGGTCCGGTATTCGCGCCGGTTACTTCCAGCTCGGCGTCGATCTTGCCATTCTCGCCGGCGCCGCCTTCGTTCTACCTTGGGACCGCCTGGCGCTGTCGGTGCTGGGGGCGGTGATCGTCAATCTGATCATCGCCATCAATCACCGGCCCGGCCGCTACGCGGGCATCAGCCTCTGAAGGGATCGGCCTAATCGCCTGATCCCTCAGGGGTTTTCGCCACTCAGCCTTGAGCGGCCGAGGCCCAGCGCACCAGTTCGATCAGCACCTGATTGCTGGCCTGGTCGAGCCCGGTCGAAGCCGTCATCCCGGTGACGCTGGAAACCGGCACACGGGCGCTGAACACCTTGGCCGCGATGATCCGCCCACCCGCTGTGGCGATCAGCTTGGCGGAAATCTCAACGCTGGCAAAGGCTCCCTCGGGGGTCACCTTGATGCCGAAGGTGCGGATATCGGTGCTCAGCTGATAGTCTCCGGCCACCCCGTCGCCGGGACGGGCCACCCGGCGCATCTTGCTGCCGTTCTCGAATGCCTGGATCATCCGCGCCTGGACCAGAGATGACAGCCGGTCGCTCCACTGGGCATCGGTGAGATAGGTGATCTGGCCCGGGGCGGACTCCACCACGATCTTCTCGGAATCCAGCACTGCCAACGCTGTGGGCGCCACCACGATGAGCTGTCCGTTGCCACCGCCGCGGGCGGTGAAGCCCGTTGGCGCCGACAGATCGAACGTGGGAACCGGCGCCGAGGCGCAGCCGGCCAGGGTCGAGAGGGCGGCCATGACCATCAACACCCGCGGAAGGCCGCGGGCGAAGAGGAGCTTCGGCATCTTAGAGCTTACGTCGCCAATCATCCGCCGTTACCGCCTGTTGTATTCGGGTATCGCACTGCCGCCAAAGATGAACTGGCGCGGATTGCGTTCCAAGTTCTTGAATACGCGTTCAATTTCCGAAAGGGTGCGTCGCCCGTCCACCGCCAGCGCTTCATACTGGCGCAGGCCGGGGCCGGTGAATTTACTCAGCTCACTGGTGAGCTGCGCCGTGCGCTGGTCGAGATTGTCCGCCAGCTTGCGAACTGAGGTGGCCGCATCCGTCGCCTGCGCCAACAGGCCGTCCTTGTCGCCGGAGGCGTGCTGGAGATTGACCACCACCACGTCCACCTTCTTGGCCAGATCATTCACCTGCGCCATGACGTCGTTGGCGTTCTTGATCAGCGTGCCGATGTCGTCGGAGCGATCGGAGAGCGCCTTGCTGAACTTGTCCACATTGGCGACGATGTCCGCCACCTGCTTGGGGTCGACCGAGTCGAGGATGACGTTGATGCGGGCGGCAACCCCTTGAGCCGTCTGGATCAGGCCGGACATGCCGGTGCCGCCGTCGGCGTCGATGCGGGGAATGCCGTTGGGACCGGGGGGAATAGGCTGGGCCTTGGCAGACCCGCCCCTGATGCTCACGGCCACGATGCCGGTGATGCCCTGCGACTCCAGGCCGGCCTTGGCGTCGGCCAGGATCGGCACGTCATTGCGCACGCCGATGCGTACCAGCACCTGGTCCGGCGAACCGGGCACCAGCGCCAGTTCAGTTACCTGCCCGACAGGGATGCCGTTGAACAGCACCGCATTGCCTTGGCGCAATCCGCTCACCGAGCCCTGGAACAAGACCTCGAAGATTTTACGCTTATTGTCGTCCTGGGGTCCGGCAAACCAGTAGACGAAAACAAACGCGGCCGCGATCACAGCCAAGGTGAAGGCACCGATGATAGTGTAGTTGGCCCGCGTCTCCATGCCGTATCTCGCCTCAACGCCCTGCCTGCACGGCCCGGGCTCGGGCGCCGTGGAAATACGCCCGTAACCAAGGGTGCTGAGATTCCATCATCGTTTCGATAGTGCCTTGCGCGATCACTTTACCGTCGGCCAAAGCCGCGATTCGATCGCAGACCGTGTGCAGACTGTCGAGATCGTGCGTTACCATGAAAACCGTCAGCCCCAAAGTCTGCTGCAGGGTGCGGATCAGTTCGTCGAAGTCGCCGGCGCCGATCGGATCAAGGCCGGAAGTGGGTTCGTCGAGGAACACGATTTCCGGATCCAGAGCCAGTGCGCGGGCCAGAGCGGCGCGCTTGATCATGCCGCCGGAGAGCTCAGAGGGCAGCTTCTCGCCCACATCCGGCTTGAGACCCACCATCTCGATCTTGGCGTAGGCGATTTCGTCCATCATCCGCTGCGACAGGCGCAGGGTCTCGCGCAGCGGAAACTGGATGTTCTGCTTCACGGTCAGCGAGGAGAACAGCGCCCCCTGCTGGAACAGCACGCCCCAGCGCCGCTCCAGCGCCGAGCGCTCGCGCTCGCTCAAGGCATCGAGATCCTGCCCGAACACTTCCACGGTCCCCGACACCTTGGGCACGAGGCCGAGGATGGTGCGCGTCAACACCGACTTGCCGCC
Source organism: Azorhizobium sp. AG788 (assembly GCA_943369575.1). Lineage (GTDB taxonomy): Bacteria > Pseudomonadota > Alphaproteobacteria > Rhizobiales > Xanthobacteraceae > Azorhizobium. The sequence goes on from CALRNP020000049.1 coordinate 15,044, forward strand.
GCCGGAGGTGCCAACGAAGCCGAGGATCTCGCCGCGATACACGTCGAGGGCTAGGTGGTTGAGGATGATGCGCTCGCCGAAGCCGACCACCAGATCGCGGACGCTGATGATGACATCGCGGCTGACCTGGCGGCGGCGGGTGGCAGTGGCAGTGGCTGGAGGCAGGATGGCGTCCATGGCGGCCTCACATATCAATGGAGGCGAAGAACATGGCGAACAGGCCGTCCACCACGATCACCAAGAAGATAGCCTTTACCACCGAAGCGGTGGTGTGCTGGCCGAGCGACTCGGCGCTGCCGCCGACGCGCAGCCCCTCCATGCAGCCGACGATGCCGATGATCGCCGCCATGAATGGCGCCTTGATCATCCCCACCTCGAACTGCTCAAGGGTGATGGCCTCCTTCAGGCGGCCGATGAATACGTCCGGCGCGATGCCGCCGTAGAACCAGGCGACGATGCCGCCGCCCACCAGGGCCGCAATGGAGCCGATGAAGGTGAGAAGCGGGAGGGCGATCACCAGCGCGATCAGGCGCGGCACCACCAATACCTCAATGGGGTCGAACCCCATCACCCGCAGGGCATCGACCTCCTCACGCATGCGCATGGAGCCCAATTCTGCGGTGTAGGCGCTGCCGGAACGGCCGGCGATCATGATCGAGACGATCAGCACGCCCAATTCGCGCAGCACCAGCACGCCGACCATGTCCACCACATAGATGTCGGCACCGAAGCGGCGGAAATTGAAGATGCCCTGCTGCGACAGAATGCAGCCGATCAGAAACGTAATGAGGACAATAATCGGCACCGCGCGGAAGCCGACGCGGTCGATCTGATTGACCATGGAGGTGAAGCGGAAGGAGCGCGGTCGCGACATGGTGCGCAGGAACGCCGCCATCACCGCGCCGATGAAGTTCATCAAGGCGAGGGCATCCTCGCCGATGTTCACCATTTCGCGACCCAGGCGCTCGAAACCGCCGGCGTGGGTGCGCGCCGGCGGCGGCGGTTCGCGGCCGGTGCGGGTCATCTCCTCAATGAGGATGGCGTAGGACGGATTGAGGCCAACCACTTCCGGCTGCACGCCTTGGGTCTGCCATGTCCGGCGCAGCCGCTCCAGCAGCAGGGCGCCGTACGTATCCATCTTCTGGACGTCGGAGAGATCGATCTCCACGGCGCGGGCTTCATTATGGGCGCCGGATTGCCGGCTGACCGCCCGCTCCAGGTCGTCGGCAAATTCGGAGGTCCACGCGCCGTGCCCCAGAACCTTCAGATGGTCTCCGTCGGCATGGACATCGAGGAGCAAGGTGTCGGCCACACAGGTCTCCTGCAGCGGGACTCTCGCTTGAGGGCGAGCATTTCAATGCTCATACTCGGCTCGCTGCACCGCGTCGAGATGCGACACGCATTAGCCGAACGGCACGCCTATCCCTGTGGCGTCATGTTACCCCCGATCCAATGAGCCCTCTTCCATGCCTTTACTGACGGTCGAGATCGAGCGCTTTCCCATTGCGGGGACCTTCACCATCGCCCGCGGCTCGAAAACCGAAGCGGTGGTCGTGGTCGCCCGTCTGCGCCAAGGCGCCGCAGAGGGCAGAGGGGAGTGCGTGCCTTATGCCCGCTACGGCGAAACCGTCGAGGAAACCGTCGCCACGCTGGAAGCTCTGGCTGGGGATGTGGCAAATGGACTTGATCGCCGCGCGCTACAGGAGCGGCTGCCCGCCGGCGCCGCGCGCAATGCCCTCGATTGCGCCTTCTGGGATCTGGAGGCAAAGAGCTCTGGCGTTCCGGTATGGCGCCACCTGCACATGCCGGCACCGCAGCCCGTTATCACGGCATTTACCTTGAGTCTGGATTCCCCGGCCGTCATGGCTGCGGCCGCCAGCGCCGCCGGCCGCCCCCTGCTCAAGCTGAAGCTGGGCGCAGCCGGCGATGCCGAGCGGCTGCGGGCCATCCGCGCCGCCGTCCCTGACGCGCGGCTGATCGTGGACGCCAATGAGGGTTGGACGGCGCAGACGCTGGCCGACCATATGGCCGTCTGCGCGGAGGTGGGCGTCGAACTGATCGAGCAGCCACTGCCGGCCACCGACGACGGCGCCCTGGCCTTGGCGCCCCGCGCCGTTCCAGTCTGCGCCGACGAAAGCGTGCACGATCGGGCGGGCCTTGCGGCGCTGCGGGATCGCTACGACGCCGTGAACATCAAGCTCGACAAGACCGGCGGCCTCACCGAGGCCCTCGCCTTGGCGGAGGCGGCGCGGGCGCAGGGATTTTCGATCATGGTGGGCTGCATGCTGGCCTCGTCGCTGGCCATGGCACCGGCCATGCTGCTGGCTCAGAATGCCACCCTGGTCGACCTGGACGGCCCGCTGCTGCTGGCCCGCGATCGCAGCCCGGCCCTGCGCTATGACGGCGCCCTCGCCTTTCCGCCCGATCCCGCGCTCTGGGGCTGAAGCCAGCCGGACAGCAGCGCCGCCGACATGCCCACCGCCCCCAGCGCCGCCGAGCCGAGGAAAGCATGGGGTCCATAAGCGGCAAACAGTAGGCCCGAGGTGGCACTGGCGGCCGCCATGGCGAGGCTCACCGCCCAACCGGCGAGGGACTGCACGGTAGCAGCCCGATGCTCGGGTACCGCGCGTGCCACCAATTCCACCAGCCCGAGATAGGTCGCCCCGAACGTGGCCCCGTGCAGCAATTGCAGCGGCACCAGCCAAGGCAATGGCGGATCGAGCGAGAGAAGGGTGAAGCGTAGCAGGGCGGCGGCGCCACCCATCGCCAGCAGCCTGGCGGGGGGAAGCCGTCGAAGCACTCGGGTGCCGAAGCGGAACAGCACGATCTCGGCCACCACACCGATCGCCCAAAGCAGGCCGATCATGGTCAGCGACAGCCCCTGCCCGCGCCAGATCATGGAGCCGAAGGCGTAAAGCGTGGCGTGGCTGGCCTGGATCACCGCCGCGGCCAGAATGCCCACCACCAATGCAGCCCGCGCCCGCGGCAGGGCCACGTGCGTTACGTCATGCCGGGCCGGGCGTGGCAGCTCGGGCAGTGCCACGCAGGTCAGTAAAAAGGCGGCATGGCCGGCGAGCATCATCACCACGACAATGCCTTCGCCGGTCCAGGCAATGATCACACCGCCAGCGAGATTGGCCAGTATGAAGGAGGTGGAGCCCCACAGGCGGCTCTGGCCGTAGTCGATACGCTTGGCCCGCGCCTGGCCGGTGGCATAGGCATCCAGCAATTGGAACGAGGGGTTCCACACCATGGCCGACAGCCCGAGCACCACGAAGATCGCCTCAGGCGTCCGGGCAAAGACCAGCGTGCCGATCAGAACCAGGGTGGCGGCCGCGAGCGCCGTCAACACGGCTTTCGTCCGCCCGAGCCGGTCGGACAGAATGCCCAGCAGCGGCGTTGCCAGCAGGCGGGTGACCAGCGGCACCGCCAAGGCGGCGCCGATCTCCTGCGGATCCAGGCCCCGCCCGGTCAGCCACAGAGGGAAGAACGGCATATACACGCCGAGGGCGAAGAACAGGGCCGCATAAGCGGCGCCGAGGGCGATCCGCAATGAGCCATCCGCCGATCCGGTCATCTGGCCGCTCTCACGCCATTGGCCAGCGCACTGCCGACCGCCCAAGTCCTGGAGACAAAAGGCCGGTGGGGCGCCGGCCGTACACGCCTAGAGATAGGCGCGGGCGATGGCCAGGAAGTCGCTGGCCTTGAGGCTTGCGCCGCCCACCAGGGCCCCGTCCACATCGGCGGCAGTCAGCAGGGAGGCAACATTGTCCGGCTTGACCGAACCGCCATAGAGAATCCGCATGCGCTGGGCGGCATCGCCGAATCGCTGCGCCAGCACTGAGCGGATGACGCCATGCACTTCGGCTACATCCTCGGGCGTCGGCACAAGGCCGGTGCCGATGGCCCAGACCGGCTCATAGGCCACCACCAGGTTTTCCGGAGTCGCCGCGTCCGGTACCGAGCCGCGCACCTGACGGGCCACGACCGCATGACAATGCCCGGCTTGCCGCTGCGCTTCGGTCTCGCCGACGCAAACCACTGCCATGAGACCGGCACGCCAGCCGGCTTCCGCCTTCTCCCACACCATCTCATCGCTCTCATGGTGATCGGCGCGGCGCTCCGAATGGCCCACGATCACGGCTGTCGCGCCGGCATCGGCGAGCATTTCGGCGGAAAGGTCGCCGGTATGTGCGCCGCTCGCCTTGGCGTGGCAATCCTGGGCCCCGACCCGGAGGGCGCTGCGCTCCGCCGCCTGGACGGCGCTCGCCAGCAGGGTGGCCGGCGGGCAGATCAGGAGATCGGCGCGGGCCGCCAGCGCCGCGTCATATCCGTCTGCGATAGCGGTGATTTCCGCCGCCGATCCACGAAGGCCGTTCATTTTCCAATTTCCGGCGACGAGCGGACGGCGTTCAGCGGGCATCAGGATCTCCAGAGGGCAGATGATTCCCTTCGGTTATCAGAGCCGGATTGATGCGGCAAACCCGCTGTCGGTGATGCACCGAAAAAGGGTGGCACCTGTGCCGTTGCGGCGGCGGTGCCCCCTCCCTATGATGCGCGCCTTCTGCGCCGGGCTTTGCCGGGCGCTCCTCGAACCAGACCGAACAATGGTACTCCAGAATCTCCGCAAGGGCGCATCCGGCCTAATCGCCAAGGTCTTTCTCCTCGTGCTGATGGTCAGCTTCGTCCTGTGGGGCATCTCTGGCGTATTCCAGGGCTATGGGATCAACACCGTCGCCAGTGTCGGCCAGACCGACATTCCGGTGGACGCGTTCCGCCAGCAATATCTCGACCAGATCCAGCGCATCGGCCGCCAGTCCGGTCGCGGCATCACGCCCGAGCAGGCCCGCGCCTTCGGGCTCGACCGCCAGGTGCTGAACCAGATGATCTCGGAGGCGACGCTGGACGATGCCGCCCGCAGCCTGGGCCTCGCCATGTCGGACGCGGAGCTGGTCAACGGCCTGCGCGAAAATCCGTCGCTGCGTCCGCAGGGCGCCACCGCCTTCGATCCGGCCTATTTTCAGCAGTTGCTGCGGGCCAATGGCTTGACCGAGCAGCGGTTCCTGGTCGCCGAGCGCAAGCGCGTGCTGCGCCAGCAACTGGTGGAATCGCTGGGTGGCGGCATGCCGCTGCCGGTGGCGCTGAAGTCGGCCGTCCATCGATTCGAAGGCGAGCAGCGGTCCGTCTCTTATCTAGACGTGACCTCCTCCGCCGTCACCGCTGGCCCTGCTCCCACGGACGAGCAGCTGAAGGCTTATTACGACACCCACAAGGTGGCCTTCCGCGCCCCCGAATATCGCAAGCTGACCCTGCTGGCCCTGACCCCTGCCACTCTGGCGCAATGGGTGCAGGTGTCCGATGCGGACGTGCGCGCGGCCTACGACCGCAATGCCGGCCGCTTCGGCACGCCGGAACAGCGGGAAGTACAGCAGGTGGTCTTCCCCACCGAGGCTGATGCGGCTGCGGCGCTGGCGAAGCTTAAGGCCGGAGCGCCGTTCGCGGACATCGCAGCGGCGCGCGGACTGACTGCCAAGGATACCGACCTCGGCCTGGTGGCCAAGAGCGCCATTATCGACCCGAAGGTGGCCGACGCCGCCTTCGCTTTGCCCGCCGACGGCACGTCCGATCCGGTCCAAGGTCGATTCGGCTATGCCCTGGTGCATGTGGGCAAGATCGTTCCGGCCGCGCAGACGCCGTTCGAAGAAGTGCAGGCCGGCTTGCGTCGTGACCTGTCGCTGGAGCGCGCCCGTCGTGATCTGATGGACAAGCACGACGCCATCGAGGACGAACGCGGCGCCGGTGGCACTCTGGCGGAGGCGGCGCAGAAGCTCGGCCTGTCCACCGAGGTGATCGACGACGTGGATCGCTCGGGCCGCGACCCCTCCGGTGCCGAGATCACGTCGATCCCGGGCCGGGCCGATGTGCTCAGCGGCGCGTTCGCCAGCCGGCCGGGCACGGACAACGATCCGGTGCAGCTGCCGCAGAATGGCGGCTATGTCTGGTATGACGTCAACGAGGTCACGCCGTCCCGCGAGCGCCCGTTCGAGGAAGTGCGCGAGCAGGTGGCCGCGCGCTGGGCGGCGGACGAAGTGACCAAGGCTGTGGATGCTAAGGCTAAGGCCCTGCTGGGCGAGCTTCAGGCCGGAAAGACCCTGGCGGAACTCGCCACCGCCAACGGCCTGGAGGTCAAGACCGCCAGCGCCCTGAAGCGCGGCCGGGCGGAAGGCGATTTCACCACCGACGCCGTCGCGAAGGTATTCGCGCTGCCTGAGGGTGGCTACGGCATCGCCGGTGGCTCTGTGCCGGCGGAGCAGTTGGTGTTCCAGGTCACCAAGATCGAGGTGCCAGCCGACGCTGAACTGGACGCCCGCATCGACGCCCAGCTTCAGCAGCAACTGCAGAACGACGTGCTGCAGCAATATCTCTCGGCGGTGCAGAAGCAGATCGGCTTGAAGATCAATGAGCGGGCCGTGCTCCAGGCCACCGGCGCCAATGCGGTGAACTGAGGGTGAGCGGCATGAGTGCACCCAGCCCATTTGACAGCTTCGCCGCCCGTTATGCGCGCGGCGAGGCCCAGGTGGTCAGCACCACCTTGGTGGCGGATCTGGAAACCCCGGTTTCCGCCTTCCTGAAGATCGCCGGCGACAAGCCCAACGCCTTCCTGCTGGAATCGGTCGAGGGCGGTGAGACGCGCGGGCGCTATTCCATGATCGGACTTGATCCCGATCTGATCTGGCGCAGTAACGGCACGGTCGCCGAGATCAACCGCAACGCCCTGCACGACAAGAACAGCTTCGAACCCTGCGCCGAGCCGCCCCTGACGGCGCTGCGGGCGCTGCTGGCCGAATCGGCCATCGAGTTGCCGGAGGGCGCTCCGCCCATGGCGGCGGGCGTGTTCGGCTATCTCGGCTATGACATGGTGCGCCAGATGGAGCGCCTGGGCCCGGCCAAGGCCGATCCCATCGGCGTGCCGGAAGCGCTGCTGATCCGTCCGACCATCATGGTGGTGTTCGACGCGGTGAAGGATGAACTGACCGCCGTGACGCCGGTGCGTCCCCGCCCCGACGTCTCCGCCACCGCCGCCTTCGAGGCCGCGCTTGCGCGACTGGACGGGGTCACCGCTGCGCTGGAGCAGCCCATCGCCCACCCGGCGCCGGATCCCTTCCACGGCGCCGTGGAGGCGACGTCCAACACCACCCAGGCGGAATTCTGCGCCATGGTGGAACAGGCCAAGGGCTATATCCGCGCCGGCGACATCTTCCAGGTGGTGCTGTCGCAGCGATTCGAAAGCCCGTTCGCGCTGCCGCCTTTCGCTTTGTACCGCGCCCTGCGGCGCATCAATCCGGCGCCGTTCCTGGTCTATCTGAACTTCGACGGGTTCTCCGTGGTCTGCTCGAGCCCGGAGATCCTGGTGCGGCTGCGGCGCAACAAGGTGACCATCCGCCCGATCGCCGGCACCCGGCGCCGGGGCGCCAGCCCGACCGAGGACGATGGGCTGGCGGCGGAGCTGTTGGCCGATCCCAAGGAGCGCGCCGAACATCTCATGCTGCTGGACCTTGGCCGCAACGACGCCGGCCGGGTCTCCCAGATCGGCAGCGTGAAGGTCACCGACAGCTTCTTCATCGAGCGCTACAGCCAAGTCATGCACATCGTCTCCAATGTGGAGGGCGATCTGGATCCCCGCTTCGATGCCCTTGATGTGCTGGCCGCTGGCTTCCCGGCCGGCACCGTCTCCGGCGCACCGAAGGTGCGGGCCATGGAAGTCATCGACGAACTGGAGCGCGACAAGCGCGGCATCTATGCCGGCGCCATCGGCTATTTCGGCGCCAATGGCGAGATGGACACCTGCATCGTGCTGCGCACCGCGGTGGTGAAGGACGGGCGCATGTATGTCCAGGCCGGTGCCGGGCTGGTCTACGACAGCGTGCCGGAGAGCGAGCACCAGGAGTGCATCAATAAGGCCAAGGCGCTGTTCCGGGCCGGCGAGGAAGCCGTGCGGTTCGCCGCCCGCGCGGGGCGGGGCCAATGAGCCCGCTCCCGCTCATGGCGCACCAGGGCCGATGGCGTGGCGCTTGACCCGCTGATAGCCGCCACGCTTTAACTTTGAGAGCGCCGCTCGCCGTGATCGCCGCGAGCCCCGCCTGCCCGGATCCGCCGGGCGCCTGGAGCCCCGATGACCGCCGTAACGCTGATCGATAATTACGACAGCTTCACCTACAACCTCTGGCATTACCTGGGTGAACTGGGCGCCACCGTCACCGTGCACCGCAATGACGCACGCGACGTGGAGGCGATCCTGGGCGACCGCCCCGACGCCATCGTCATTTCCCCCGGCCCATGCACGCCCACGGAAGCCGGCATCTGCTGCGATCTCATCGCCGCCGCCAGCGCCAGCGTGCCGGTGATGGGCGTCTGCCTGGGCCATCAGGCCATCGGGCAGGTGTTTGGCGGCGACGTGGTGCGCGCGCCGCTGCCCATGCACGGCAAGCTGTCGGAAATCCAGCATGAGGGGCGCTCGGTGTTCCGTGGCCTGAACCATTCCTTCCAGGCCACGCGCTACCACTCTTTGATCGTGGCCCGCGAAACCCTGCCCGACGATCTGGAGATTACCGCCCAGACCGCCGACGGGCTGATTATGGGCCTCGCCCACCGCTCGCGCCCGGTGCACGGCGTACAATTCCATCCCGAGAGCATCGCCTCGGAGCATGGCCACGCGCTGCTGCGCAACTTCCTCGACATCGCCGCCGCGTTCAACGCCGCCCGCAGCAAGGACTGAGAGCACATGGAGCGGTTTCGACCCCTGCTGAGCAAGGTTGCCACCGGCGCCCTGCTCTCCCGCGAGGAATCCGCCTACGCCTTCGACAAGATGATGTCGGGCGAAACCACGCCCTCGCAGATGGGGGCGTTCCTCATGGGCCTGCGGGTCCGGGGCGAGACGGTGGAGGAGATCGTCGGCGCGGTTTCGGTGATGCGCGCCAAGATGCTGCCGGTGAAAGCGCCCGAGGAAGCGGTGGACGTGGTGGGCACCGGCGGCGACGCCTCCGGCTCCTACAACATCTCCACCTGCGCCTCCTTCATCGTCGCCGGCGCCGGCGTGCCGGTGGCCAAGCATGGCAATCGGGCGCTGTCGTCCAAGTCCGGCGCCGCCGACGTGCTCGCCGCGCTCGGTATCCGCCTGGACCTGACACCCGCCGCCATTTCGCGCTGCATCGCCGAGGCCGGCATCGGCTTCATGTTCGCCCCGGCCCACCATCCGGCCATGAAGCATGTGGGCCCGACCCGCGTGGAACTGGGCACCCGTACCATCTTCAACCTGCTGGGCCCGCTGTCCAATCCCGCGGGCGTCCGCCGCCAGATGGTCGGCGTGTTCGCCAAGGCCTGGATCACGCCTCTGGCGGAGGTGCTGGCAGCGCTGGGCTCCGAACGGGCGTGGGTGGTGCATGGCTCCGACGGCCTGGATGAGATCACCATCTCCGGCACCACGGATGTGGCCAGCCTGGACAACGGGCGCGTGCGCACGTTCGAGATCTCTCCGGAAGACGTGGGCCTGACCCGCGCCCCTGCCGAAGCCCTGCGCGGCGGTGATGCCGAGCACAATGCGAAGGCTCTGCGCGCCGTCCTGGATGGTGAACCCGGTGCCTATCGCGACGTGGCACTTATGAATGCCGGCGCCGCCTTGCTCATCTCGGGCCGCGCCAAGGATCTCTCCGAGGGGGTGGACATGGCGCGAGCCAGCGTCGACACCGGCGCCGCCCGCGCGCGCCTTGAACATCTCGCCCGCGTCTCGCAGGCGCTTGGCCCGCAGGTGGAAGCATGAGCGACATTCTCAGCCGCATCGAGATCTACAAGCGCGCGGAAATCGCCGCTGCGAAGGACGCGCGCCCGCTCTCCGAAGTGGAGGCTGCGGCTCGCGCGGCCCCGCCGGTGCGCCCCTTCGCCGGTGCCCTGTCGGACAAGATCGCCGCCGGTCGCACCGCGCTCATCGCCGAGATCAAGAAGGCGAGCCCCTCCAAGGGCTTGATCCGGGAGGATTTCGATCCCCCGGCCCTGGCCCGCGCCTACGAGGACGGGGGCGCCGCCTGCCTCTCTGTGCTTACCGATACCCCTTCCTTCCAGGGCGCGCCGGAATTCCTGACCGCGGCGCGGGCGGAAGTGAGCCTGCCGGTGCTGCGCAAGGATTTCATGTACGACACCTACCAGGTGGCTGAGGCCCGAGCCTGGGGCGCCGATTGCATTCTGGTGATCATGGCCGCCGTCGACGATGCCCTCGCCCTCGACCTGCTGGAGGCCACCCGCGCCTACGGCATGGACGCCATCGTCGAGGTGCATGACGATGCCGAACTGGACCGGGCGTTGGCGCTGCCTGCCCGGCTGATCGGCATCAACAACCGCAATCTGCGCACCTTCGAGACCACGCTCGCGACCAGCGGTCGACTCGCTCCCAAGGTACCGAAAGACCGCATCGCCATCGGCGAGAGCGGCATATTCACGCCTTCCGATGTGGCGCAACTGGAGCGGGTTGGCATTGCCAGTATCCTGGTCGGCGAAAGCCTGATGCGCCAGGACGACGTGGCGGCCGCCACCCGCACGCTGCTGGCGCGGTGAGCTTTCCCCGGCACGATATCCCGAGTCATACTCCTGGCAGCCCGCCGCCAGATGCGGGTCTGCCGGGAGATTGCTCATGATACTAAGCCGCTTTATTGCGTCGACCACCTTGCGCGCCGCTGCCATCTTTGCCTTCGCAGTGACATTCGGGGCGGCACCTGCGCACGCCGCCGACGTGACCGGCCTGTGGGCAACGCCGACCCGCGGCGGCCAAGTGGAGATCACCAAGTGCGGCGCATCGATCTGCGGCCGGCTGGTGGCGTCGGATGGCATCAAGGCAGATCCCACGATCAAGGACGCCGAGAATGCCGATCCGGCCCAGCGCGGGCGTCTGCTCAAGGGGCTGCTGATCCTCAAGGGATTCGCCGGTGGCCCCACCGAATGGACCGGGGGCGAAATCTATAATGCCGAAGACGGCAAGACTTACGGCGCCACCCTGACACTCAATGCCAATGACACATTGAACGTGCGCGGCTGCGTTTTCGTGCCCTTGTGCAAGACCCAGACCTGGACCAGGGTCCGCTGATGACCGGC
>CALRNP020000050.1:0-26134 GCA_943369575.1 Azorhizobium sp. AG788
GCCACGGCCGATACCGGCGTGGTGTGGCGCAACGAACTGCGCACGCCGACATTCGCCCTGCTGTCCACCTTGGGGGTGAAGGGCGTCAGCGATCAGGTCTCGCCTTACGGCTTCTTCGACCTGGGTTGGGGCCGCAGCTATGGCTATGAGGGGCTGCTGGGCCCGGTGCCGCGCAACGACTCCTCCCTGGCCGGTGTCGGCCTCGGCCTGGACTACACGCTGAACCGCAACGTCACCGCCACCCTGGTGGGCGGCTTCGCCCTGACCGACGCCACCTACACCAAAGCCGGAGACTTCAACCTCCAGGCCCGGGTGTATGTGAGCTATTGAAGGTCTGAGGTCGTCCCAAAAATCCGGACAGGGGGTTCAGCTTGGTTCGGGCCTGGCGGAAGGACGAACCCGATGATGGGGATAGAGGACGCGGTATTCTGCGGAGTTCAGGCCCTGGAGGCGTTGCGCGGCGAGCAGACGATGGCACAATTGGCTGCGAAGCACGGCGTGCACCAGACGATGATCAACACCTGGAAGAAGCAAGCCGTCGAAGGGATAGCGACAGTGTTTTCCGGCAAGGCGGAAGCCGCCGATGCCGCCCGCGAGAGCGGCGACGGCGCCGGACACGCCGAGACTCCAGCCACAGGTGGCGTCGCGGGCATGGCGTTCGGCCAGGTCGAGGGCGGTCATAGGCGGGGCTCCCTTATACGAGTCCAGGGCAGGATGAAGGTCTCGCCACCCCGCAGGCCGGCCTCCACGGTGACGCCGTAAGCGGCGGCGAGGATGTCGGCGGTGAGCACATCGGCGGGTGCTCCGAGGGCGATGAGGCGGCCGGCGGAAAGCAGCGCGATGCGATCACAGAAGCGGCTGGCCAGCGTCAGGTCGTGCAGCACCACCACCACGGTCTGGCCGTCGCGGGCCTTAGCCCGCAACACCTCCATGGTGTGGAGCTGATGGGCGGGGTCCAGCGCCTCCACCGGCTCGTCGGCGAGCAAAGCGCGCCCCTCCACCGCCAGCGCCCGCGCCAGCAGCACGCGCCTGCGCTCGCCGCCGGAGAGCGATCCGGCCGGGCGGGCGCGCAGATGAGCGACGTCCGCCGCCGCCATAGCGCGGGTGATGGCAGCGGCGTCTACCGGCGTATCGCCGCCGTGCGGCAGGCGCCCCAGGGCCACCACCGCTTCGACGGTCATGGGCCAGGAAATGGCGCCGCCTTGCGCGAGATAGGCCAGTTGCCGGCCCATCTCCGCCCGGCCGATGGAGGATGCCGCCCGTCCGTCGAACGTCACGGTGCCACCTGTGGGAGGCTCCAGACCGGCGAGCAGGCGCAGCAGCGTGGTCTTGCCGGCGCCATTGGCACCGAGCAGGCCGAGCACTTCGCCGGGGCGGGCCTCCAGCGAGACGCCGGCCAGCACGGTGCGGGTCCCCCGCACGGCGCACAGGTCTTGCGCGGTGATGATCATTTCGCCTCCCGCCGCAGGCGCCACAACAGCGCGAGGAAGAACGGCGCGCCGATCAGCGCGGTGACGACGCCGAGCTTCAATTCCGGTCGGATCGGCAGCAGCCGCAGCGCGATGTCCGCCGCCAGCGTCAGCGCCGCGCCGCCGAGGCCGCTGGCCAGCAGCAGGCGCCCGGGCCGGTGCCCCACCAGCGGCCGCAGCAGATGCGGCACCACGAGACCGACGAAGCCGATGGCCCCCGCCACCGCCACCGAGGCGCCCACCGCCGCGGCGGTGCCGCCGATCACCAGCAGGCGCAGGCGGCGCAGGGGAATGCCGAGGCTCGCCGCCGTGTCCTCGCCGAGCGTCAAGGCGTCGAGGCCGCGCGCGGTGGCCAGGACGAGGCCCCAGCCCACCACCATGAACGGCAGGGCGAGAGCCACATGATCGAGGCTGCGATCGGCCAGCGAGCCCATGAGCCAGAACACGATCTCCAATGCCGCGTAAGGGCTGGGGGAGAGATTGAGGGCGAGCGCGGTGAGGGCACCGCACAGGCTATTGAGCGCAACACCGGCCAGGATCAGCAGCGTGGTGCCGCCGCCATTGCGGGCGAGCGCCAGCAGGAGGGCGGTAGCGACCGCCGCTCCGGTGAGGCCGCCCAGCGGCAAGGCCAGCGCGAACACATTGGCGAAGCCGGAATAAAAGGCGACCACGGCGCCCAGCGCCGCCGCGCCGGAAACGCCGACAATGCCAGGATCCGCCAGGGGATTGCGCATGAGCCCCTGCATGGCCGCGCCGGTCAGCCCAAGGCTGAACCCCACCGCCGCGCCGAGCAGCGCCCGCGGCAGGCGCAATTGCAGCAGCACCAATGCCGGCAGGCTTTGCCGGCCCGCCAGCAGATCGGCGAGGGCCGCCTTGAGGTCCAGCGGTGCGTAGCCGATAGCCAGCGACGCCAGCAGCAAGGCCGCCGCCAGCAGGCCGAGGCTGGGGATCAGCCAGCGATGGGGCGTGCTCATGGATGGTCCGCCCGTGCGCCTTCGGCGAGCAGGCGTGCCGCATCCACCAGTTCCGGGCCGGCGCAGGCCCACAAGCGGCCCGGAACCGAGACGCGGCGGGCCGGGCTGGCAACGAGCGCGGGGTGGCGCAGGACCTCCTGCGCCAAAGAGGGTGGCGCGCCGGGCGCGGCATCGGTGATCAGCACGTCCGGCTGCGCGGTGACGATCTCCTCCACGCTCCATTGCCCCATGCGATCGGTGCGGTGGCGGCGGGCGAGGTTGTCCAGTCCCGCGCGCTCCATGAGGGCATCGGCCATGGAGCCGGCGCCGGCGGTGAAGCCATTGGGCCGCACCACAACGGCAGCCGGGCGCTGGGCCGGCGGCGGCGGCAAGGCGGCGAGACCCGCCTCCAGGCGCCGGGCCAGGGCTTCGCCGCGCTGCGGCTCGCCGATGCGCGCCGCCACGGCGCGGATCTGCGCGGCGGCGGCCTCGGGCGTCGCCGGCACGGACAACTCCAGCACCGGAATGCCGAGGCGCTGGAGCAGGCGCACCGTGGTGCGGGTGGTGAAGGCGCCGGCAATGACCAGGTCCGGCGCCAGCGGCACGATTTCCTCCGCAAGGCCGTAGTTCACCGGGATGCCGGCTGCCGCCTGCGCCACCGTCGAGCCGATGGGATCGCGGGCCAGATAGGTGAGAGAGGCGATGTGGGCGCGGTCCGCCAGCGCCACCACCAGTTCATCGGCGCACAAATTGAGCGACACGATGCGGCGCGGCTTCGCTACCTCCGCATGGCCGGGCCGCGGCGTGAGCAGACCAGCCCCGCAGGTGAGCGTGAGGAGAAGCAAAAAACGCCGCATCGTGTCTGCTCCCGTCAGTAGGTGAACTTCACGCCGCCATAGGCGCCGAAGCCGGTACCGAGGAAGCCGTTGGGGTTCTCGTATCGCGTGTCGAGCAGGTTATCGATGCGACCAAACACGGTGGCATTGCCATTGAGGGCGTAATTGGCGGCAAGATTCACCACCGTATAGCCCTGCTGGTCCACGGTGTCGGACGTGAAGCGCACGATGTCCCACCAGGACGACACATAGACCAGGCTCGCCGACAGGGTGAGCGGATCGACCGGCTTCCAGTCGGCGGTAATGCTGAATTTGTTGTTGGGCCGCCGCAGCAAGGTGCAGGTGGTCGTGCTGCGCGGCGCGCAGGAGGCCCCGAAGGGGGCATCCTCCGGCAGATAGCCGATGGCCTGGGTATAAGTGTAGTCGAACCGCAGGTTCAGCCGATCCGTGACCGCCATGGCGAGGAAGGTTTCCACCCCTTGCGTGGTGGCGCTGGCGACGTTGATGTTCACATACGTTACGGGGTCATAACTGATCAGATTGGTGATGTCGTTGTGGAAGTAAGTGGCGCCGAAGCTGGCCTTGCCGCCGAAGACCTGCTGCTCGAAGCCGAAGTCATAGCCGATGCTTTCTTCCGGCTGCAGCGCGGCATTGCCGTAATAAGGCGCGTAGAGCTGATACAGGCTCGGCGCCTTGAAGCCGGTGCCGTAGGTGGCCTTCAGCTTGGTGCCCGTTTCCAGAAACACCAGCGCCGGCGCGATGCGCCAGGTGGCGTGGCTGCCGAAGGTGTCGTCATCGTCATTGCGCCCGTTGAGGGCCAGGAAAAAGCGCTCGCCGAACGCCGCCTGCCATTCGCCATAGACGGCGGTGTTGCCGGTGCTGGCTGTGAGGTCGGTGGAGGCCGTGGACGAGGTCATGCTCTCGTTGCGCCGTTCGAGCCCGAGCAGCAGGTTCTGCCCCGGCGCGACGGTGAGGTTGGAGCGGGCGTAATAGGTCTGCCGGTCGCCGTCATAGGTGCCGTTGACGGAGGTGTTCGGCCCCACCGTCGGGCGCGAAACATCCAGTTCGCTGATGCCGAAGGTGCTGACGAAATTGCCGTCCAGTGCCGTCCAGACCCCTTCGCCCTTGGTCAGGAACTGGCGGGCAAAGGAGGTGCTGCGCTCGGCCGCCGGCACGCCGGCGAAGCTGGGGGCCGGGTAGAGGTCCGGCGTGAAGCCTAGCTGGGATGAGGTGTAGCGCGCCATGAAATTGAGGGCGAAGGCTTCGGACAACTGAGCATCGAGGCGGGTGGAATAGGTCCAGTTGTCATAGGTGTTGGGGTTCAGCGGCCAGCCCGGCGGAGCGATGCTGGCGGGGGTCACCGGCGTATCGCTGGAGGCGAAATGGGCGACGTTGAAGGCATAGGACAGCTTGTCGGTGGCGCCGCTCACGCCCATGGCCTGGTTGAAGGTGCCGAAGGCGCCGCCCTCCACGAAGCCGGTGAAGCGGGTGGGGCCTTCGCCCTTCTTGGTGGTCACCGAGATCACGCCGCCAATGGCGTCGGAGCCATAGAGACCGCTCTGCGGGCCGCGCAGCACTTCGATGCGGGCGATGTCCGCAGTGAGCAGCTGACCAAAATCAAAAGCGCCATTGGGTGTGGAGGGATCGCTGGCCTCGACGCCGTCGATGAGCACTTTCACCTGGTTGGAATTGGTGCCGCGGATGAAGACGGAGGTCTGTCCGCCGGGGCCGCCGGTCTGCACCACATTGAGGCCCGGCACGGTTTTCAGCGCATCGGGCACGGTGCGGATCTGGGCACGGTCCAGATCCTGCGCGGTGATGACCGTGACCGAGCTGGCCACCTGAGTGGCGGGGGTGGGCATGGCGGTGGCGCTGACCACCACGTCCGGCAACGCGATGATCGATGCGGGATCCTCGGCGCGCGCAGCGGCGGCCGGCAGGAGCAGGGGAAGAGCCAGGAATGAGGCAAGCACCAGCGATGGCGCCTGTGCGGCGCGGTGAGGTAACGGAAGCATCGGACCCTCGGCGGGACGGCTGTGGCACGTCACCGCGAACGAAGATCCCGCCCCCGAACTAATCGGATGCGTTCACCACGGCCAGTGCACCCCGCCTGACGTGCTCGCGTGTGACCACGACTGACGGCAGGTCTCCTGGCTCACGGGTCACCGCTTATGCGCCGCCTTCCCAGACCGTTACAGGCCCAGTGGCATTCGACGCAAAGCTCGCCGCTTACAGTTGCGGGGGCAGCCGCGGCATTGGGCAGAACATTCCGCCCGCACCGCGTTCCCTTTTGATCCCCGAGGGGAACCGTCGCGGTAACGCTAGAGGAAGGCAATGGCGTTCGTCAACCCGGCTGAATTCCGATCCAAAGCTAGCGAGGGGAACTGCAACATTTTAAGCTTCTGGCGCATAGCTCGCGTAATAGCTGCGAGGACTAAAACAGCCGCGGCTGCCCCCGTTCTCATCCTCCTTCACCCACGCCAGCATCCGCTGCGCCGTTCGACGATCCAGACCCGCATGCCCCGCGGCCTCGTCGATGGAGCCTCCTCTGCCAGCCGCGGGCCATCCGCAGCCGGGCCGCGGCCAGCGTCCTGGCCGCCCCATGGGGCCGGACCGAGGGCCTGGTCGCTTCACCGCAGCGCGGAACTCTGGCAGGGAAAGTAGGTGGATCAAGCCCGTCATTTGCACGTGACCGTCCGCAGAAAACCGCTGCGCACTTGCCGCCGGCATGCTCTAGGATCAGAGCAAGACCTCGGCCGCGTCCGGCGGGCGATACGTCGGAGCGTTCCATGACACCCCGCCTGAGCGTGGTCATTCCGACCCGCAACTGCCTGCCCTATCTGCCCGCCGCCATCGCCAGCATCCGCGCCCAGACCTGCGGCCCGATCGAGATCGTGGTGGTGGACGACGGTTCCACCGACGGCACCGACGCCTTCCTGGCACAGGCGGCGGCGGAGGACCCGCTGCTGAAGCCGCTGATCCACACCCCAGCCGGCGTGTCGGCCGCGCGCAATGCTGGCATCGCCGCCGCCCGGGCGCCGATCATCGCCTTTCTCGACGCCGACGATCAGTTTTTCGCCGATGTGCTCACCGACAGGCTGGACCTACTGGAGCGCCGGCCCGACATCTGCCTGGCCTTCGCCGACGTGGAGTCGGTCACGCCAGCGGGTGTGGTGCTGGGCAAGCAGTTTTCCTATTGGCCGCAATTCCGCCAGTGGATTGGCGGGCGCTCCGGACTGCTGGATCTCGGCCCCGACGCCTTCGCCATGCTGCTGGCGGAAACCGTGTGTGGCACCTCCACGGTGATCGCGCGCAAAAGCAGCATTGAGCAGGTGGGCGGCTTCGATACCCGCTACCGCATTGGCGAGGACTGGGACCTGTGGCTGAAGTTGGCCAAGGTGGGGGGGGTGTGGTGCGACACCATCTGCTCCACCCGCTATCTGGCCCGCCCCGGCTCCACCAGCCGCGACACCGCCGAACTGGTGCGCTCGGTGCTCCAGATTTACAAAGAGCACGTGCCCGATCCCGCCCGCATCCCCCAGCCCTATCGCTCCATCTCCAAGGCCCGCCTGCTCACCTCCAAGGCGATGCTGGCACGGGAGCGGGACGAGCGGCTGAAGGCCCTGATGCAACAGTGCACCGCATTCCTGCTGGCGCCCTCGGGCAATGCGGCGCGGGATTCCGCCTTCGATCTGGCGCGGCTGCTGCGGATAAAATAGGCCGCGCGCTAATCCCGGTCGCCGCCTTCCATCGCGAGGTCGCCCTTGGCCAGATCCAGCGGCGGCTGGCCGGGGACGAAGCCGCCATAGCACAGCGGCATGGCCTCGCGCGGCAGGAAGCCGGCGCGCTTGAGGAGCGCCTGGGTCTCCGGATCGCTGGTGAAGAAGGACACCGAGCGCGCGCCGCGCTCGGCGCCGATCCGCACCAAAGCACGCAAGGCTTCCTGGCGATCCTCGGCGGTGATGCCGCGCAGCAGATTGATGCGCAGCAGCGGCCGCCCGGAGGGATCGTTCTCGTCCGGCACCAGATCGAAAATCACGACGGCGTCGGGGGTCTTGGGGCTGCCCAGCAGCATCTGCTCATAGGCGCCCCCCGGCTCGGCACCATAGCGCCAGGCCAGCCAGTCGGGAGAGACATCCACCCGGCAGCGCGCCCCGGACGGGGCGGCGGGCGGCGTGTGAAACCAGCTGGCGGCGGTGATGGGGGTCACCGTCACGGCGCGGGTGCCGGAGCCGGAGCGCGCCTGCGCGCTCATGGCCGCATCCATCAGCGGCGCGAACAGGCGCGGCATCTTCGAGGGCGCCGACAGCGGGCGCACGAAGCGCACCATTTCGTCCAGGTTCCGCCAGCCCAGCTTGGTCATGAACATGGGCAAGGAATTCTCGTTCGGCAGGCCATAGACCAGCCGATAGCCGCGCACGTCCGCCTCGGCATAGCAATGCCGGGCCAGGGTCACCGACATGTTCTGGCGACGATAGTCGGGGTGGGTCATGGTATCCACCGACTGGGCGCCCATCTCGCGCATGCCATCCAGCTTCATTGGCGTGGGGATGACCGCATAGAGGCCGACGCATGCCTCCCCCACCATGGCTACCGACGCCAGCGAGCCGCAGGGCCCGTCAAACAGCTTCCATTTCAGGAATGCCTCGGAGACTTCGCGCTCCCACACCAGTTCATAGAGGGCGCGAATCGCCGGCAGATGGCTGCGGCGGGCGAGCATCGGCCGCCAGAGGGGAGATGTGTCTGTGCTCATGTCCCTCAATGCTTTCCGAACCAGCGAGGAAACGGCCAATAGGCCGTCCAGCCCCGCACCGCCATCTGGTAATGCCGCCCGTCCACCACTTCGAAGCGGCTGGTGCTGTCATAGGCATGCACGCCATTCATGCCGAAGTCGAATGCGTTCACCTCGGCCAACGTGCGCTGGCGATAGCCTTCGCCATCCACCTGTTCCACCGCATAGAGACCGAGGCCGGCGCCATAGCCGCCGGCGCAATTCTGCGCCAGACGGTGGAGGACGCTGCCCTCCCGCCACATGCGCCCGCCCGGGCGAGCGGCGCGCACATCCGAGAGTACGGGCTGATCGCCCAACGGCTGCCAAGGGCCACAGAGGGCATCGGCGGTGAAGACATGCAACTCATCCCAGCCGGAGCCGCCGAAATCCAGCACCGCGGCGAACAGCCACCAGCGCCCGCCGTCCTGGAGCACGCACGGGTCGACGATATCGAGATCATCCAGCGGCACGCAATGCAGCTCCCAGCGGGTGGGAAACTCCACCGCGCGATAGACCTCGACCCGGCGGGCCGCCAGGGTCTCGGGGATCATGAAGATCTCGCCTTCGGCCGCAAACACCAGCGGGTTGGAGAGGTGGTAGGCGGTCTCCAGCGCCGGGGCGACCGGCCCCAGCTTGCCGTCCGCGTCCAGCTCGGCGACGCTGATGATGGCCTTGCCCGCCGTCCAGTCCCAATCCTCGAAGAACAGAAAGGTGCGCCCGTCGCGCTCGAACAGAAACGGGTCCGCATAGAAGCGCTCCGGCGGCGCTTCGATGAAGCGGAAACCGCGCGCCCAGGCCCGGCTGCCCCAAAGCGGATCATTCGGCGCTCGCCGGCGGATGCCGATGCGCCATTGGTCGCGCACCAGAAAATACGGCACCAGGAAGCGGCGGGCCAGATGACGCAGGCGAAAGGCGGCGAAGGCGCCAGCCGTGACCGGCGCCGGCGCCGCCGGCAGCGTTTGATCGTAGCGCGCCTGCACGGCGGCCAGGAATGTCGCTGCCCCCAAGCGCCGCAAGGCGGCCAGGCTGCGCCGCACCAAGGCGCGGGCCTTCCAGGCGACGGGTGTGCGGGTGCGCCAGAGGGAGCGGTCGTTGACGTGGGATGTGGTGCGGGCGATCACCAGCGGCGGCGCGCCCGGCGCTTCGGCGAGCAGCACCAGATCGCTGCAGGTGGCGCCGTCGGCGACCTCCGCGAATAGCGCCGCACTGTCTTTCAAAAGCCGCCCGCCACCGAAGCGGAATGACCAGGTGCCGAGCCTGGAGGAGATGAGCGGCCCGGCCCCCGGCCCGAAATCCAGCACCAGATCCAGCGCCAGATCCACCCCCGACGCCGCCCCACTGCCGGTGCCCTCGGCATAGGTGAGCGGGCGGGTGGCCAGCGGATCGGGCGTCTCGGCCACACGCGCGTGATCGGCCTGCATCCACGCCAGCAAAGCCGGGAGCACGGTGGGGGCAGCGGCGGGCGCGCGCGCGACCTCCACCACCTCGGCATCGCCGCCGGCGCGCAGATCGTCCAGGATCCGCAGCACCCATTCGGGCACATCCCCCGCCTCCAGGATCACGCCGACGCGCAACCGCTCCGGCTCAGCGGACATGGAGCGCGCTCGCGATCAAGGCGGCGGCACGGGCCGAACCGTCGAACAGTTGCATGGGGTGTTTTTCCGGGCGGGACCGAGCGGCGGTCCGAGGCAGCGCCCGGCCGGGTCAGGCACCCGGGCCGGACGATGCGGGCGAAGATATCAGTGATGGTCGCGCAGAATTTCCGCCAGGGCTTGCGCCACTTCGCGGGTCACCCGGCGCTTGTACTTGGAATGCACCAACTGGCCGTTGTGATAGATGTCATGCTCCACATAGAGCTTCTCGCCATCCCAGCGCACCACGTTGTCGGTCTCGGTGGTCTCGATGACCCCCAGGCCCTCGATCAGCTGGCCTTCCGGCTGCTTGCCCAGCATTTTCGCCGTTCCTCCCATGGCCGTCCTCTACTCACGTGCAGCCAAGCCTCGGCCACAGGGGCAGGATAGCCGATGGCCGGTGCCGAACAAGCCAATGATCGCAGCTTGCTACCCAAGGTCACGCTCCGCTCCCACGGCGCGCAGCCACTTCCCCCTGCGTCGCTGCCGCATAACGCGCACAGCCCGTCAAATGCCCGTTGCATGCAAGCCAAGCGGGCTGCACACTGCTATTGCCTAAAATTTAGGCTCGTACGCACTTTATGCGAATTTCGTCGATGAATTGTCGGCGAAAACAGCTGTGACGCAAGGTCAAACGAATTGGCACAGCGGTTGCTTAGATCGCTGGAGAACCAGAGGGGACCATCGCCCATGCCGTCCATTCTCATGAAGCTCGACCGTCTGCGGCCCAATCATCGGCGCGGCCCACGGAAGATGGCCGCGCTGCTGCTCGCCGGGTGCTGCCTGTTCGCTGGCGCCGCCGCGGCCGAGACGACCCTGCGCATCGGGATGACCGCCGCCGATATTCCGCGCACCCTTGGCCAACCCGACCAGGGTTTCGAGGGCAACCGCTTCACCGGCGTGACCATGTATGATCCCCTGATCAACTGGGATCTGTCCTCCGCCACCAAGCCCAGCGTGCTGATTCCCGGCCTTGCCACCGAATGGAAGGTGGACGACGCCGACAAGACCAAATGGACCTTCAAGCTGCGCCCCGGCGTGAAATTCCATGACGGCTCGGACTTCAACGCCGATGCGGTGGTGTGGAACGTGGACAAGGTGCTCAACCAGAGCGCCCCGCAGTTCGACGCCAGCCAGGTGGGCGTGACCGCCTCGCGCATGCCGACCCTGGCCTCGGCCAAGAAGATCGACGACCTCACGGTGGAATTGACCACCAAGGAGCCGGACAGCTTCCTGCCCTACAATCTGACCAATCTTTTCATGGCCAGCCCGGCCCAGTGGCAGAAGTTCTATGCGGCGGCCGAGGGTGCCGACGCCAAGGCCAAGTCCCAGGCCGCCTGGACCGCGTTCGCCAAGGACGCCTCCGGCACCGGCCCGTGGAAGATGACCAAGTTCGTGCCCCGTGAGCGGCTCGAACTGACCAAAAACGCCGATTATTGGGACAAGGCCCGCGTTCCCAAGACCGACAAGATGCTGCTGCTGCCCATGCCGGAAGCCAATGCCCGCACCGCGGCGCTCATGGCCGGCCAAGTGGACTGGATCGAGGCCCCCGCCCCCGACGCTTTGCCGCAATTGCGCCAGCGCGGCTTCATGATCCGCTCCAACGAACAGCCGCACGTCTGGCCGTGGCAGTTTTCCCGCGTGGAGGGTTCGCCCTGGAACGACATCCGGGTGCGCAAGGCGGCGAACCTGTGCGTGGACCGCGAAGGCATGCGCGACGGGTTGCTCGGCGGCCTCATGGTGCCCGCCACCGGAACCGTGGAGCCCGGCCATCCCTGGCGCGGCAATCCCACCTTCCAGATCAAATATGACGCCGCCGCCGGCAAGAAGCTGATGCAGGAAGCCGGCTACGGCCCCAACAAGAAGCTCACCGTCAAGATCCAGACCTCGGCCTCCGGCTCCGGCCAGATGCTGCCTTTGCCCATGAACGAATATCTCCAGCAGGCGCTGGGCGAGTGCTTCTTCGACGTGCAGCTCGACGTCATCGAGTGGAACACGCTGTTCACCAACTGGCGCCGCGGCGCCAAGGATCCCACCGCCAACGGCTCCAACGCCATCAACGTGACCTATGCCGCCATGGACCCGTTCTTCGCCATGGTGCGCTTCCTGCAATCCTCCATGGCCCCGCCCACCTCGAACAACTGGGGCTATATCAACAACCCCAAGTTTGACGAGTTGGTGAAGAAGGCCCGCTCCACCTTCGAACCCGCCGCCCGCGATGCCGCTCTGGCGGAATTGCATGCGGCCTCAGTGGACGACGCCGCCTTCCTCTATGTGGCCCACGACGTGGGTCCGCGGGCGCTGAGCCCGAAGATCTCCGGCTTCGTCCAGCCCAAGAGCTGGTTCGTGGACTTCTCGCCGGTGGTCATCGCCCCCTGACGCGGCAGCGCGGCTGCGGCCGCGCGCCTATCGCCCAACGGCGCGGAGTCGACCGCTCCGCGCCGCCTTTGTCCCCCGGACCAGGGTGATCTCTTGCTCGCTTACATCGCCCGCCGCATCGTCTATGTGATCCCCATCGTCATCAGCGTCGCGCTGGTGTGCTTCCTGCTGGTGCACATCACCCCCGGCGATCCGCTGGTGGCGATCCTGCCCGCCGATGCCTCCCAGGAACTGGCCGCGCAACTGCGCGCCGCCTATGGCTTCGACCGGCCCTTGCCCGTGCAGTTCGGCCTGTGGCTATGGAAGGCAGTGCACCTTGATCTGGGCACCTCCATCGCCTCCGGCCGCCCGGTATTCACCGAAGTGATGAACGCGGTGAAGAACACCTTCATCCTCGCCTGCGCCGCCTCCGCCATCGGCTTCACCTTGGGCGTGTTCTTCGGGCTGGTGGCGGGCTATTTCCGCGACACCTGGATCGACAAGGTCGCCACCTCCATCGCGGTGGCCGGCGTCTCGGTGCCGCATTATTGGCTGGGCATGGTGCTGGTCATTATCTTCTCGGTGACGCTCGGCTGGCTGCCGGCGGTGGGCGCCGGCCCCGGCGGATCGTCGGACTGGCATTGGGATTGGGCCCATATCCAGTTCCTGATCCTGCCGGCGGTGACCATGTCGGTGATCCCCATGGGCATCGTGACCCGCACCATCCGCGCGCTCACCGGCGACATCCTCTCCCAGGACTTCGTCGAGGCGCTGCGCTCCAAGGGCCTGCGCGAGACCCGCGTGTTCCGCCATGTGGTGAAGAATGCCGCCCCCACCGCCATCGCGGTGATGGGCCTGCAACTGGGCTATCTGCTCGGCGGCTCGATTCTGATCGAGACCGTGTTTTCCTGGCCCGGCACCGGCTTCCTGCTGAACTCCGCCATCTTCCAGCGCGACCTGCCGCTGCTCCAGGGCACGATCCTGGTGCTGGCACTGTTCTTCGTGTTCCTCAACCTCGTGGTCGATATCGCCCAGGCGTCCATCGATCCGCGCATCAAGCGGGCGTGACCCCATGACCGCCATCGACACCGCCCTCCAGGTGGCCCCGGTGCGCAATGCGCGCGGCTACTGGTCCACCGTGATGCGCCGGCTCTCCCGCGACAAGGTGAGCATGGTCTGCGCCTTGCTGCTGCTGGCCATCCTGCTGGCGGCGATCTTCGCCCCCTATCTGCATCTGGCCGATCCCTACCAGGGCTCCATGGTGCGCCGGCTCCGCCACATCGGCACGCCGGGCTATCCGCTCGGCACCGACGAACTGGGCCGCGACATGCTCTCCCGCCTGATCTATGGCGGGCGGCTGTCGCTGCTGATCGGCATCCTGCCGGTGGTGCTGGCCTTCGGCATCGGCACCACCTTGGGGCTGGTGGCCGGCTATGCCGGCGGCTGGCTCAACACCGCCATCATGCGCACCATCGACGTGTTCTACGCCTTCCCCTCGGTGCTGCTGGCCATCGCCATTTCCGGCGTGCTGGGGGCGGGCGTGGTGAATTCCATCGTCTCGCTCACCGTGGTGTTCGTGCCGCAGATCACCCGCGTGGCGGAGAGCGTCACCACCGGCGTGCGCAATCTCGATTTCGTCGATGCCGCTAGAGCCTCCGGCGCCGATGCGCTGACCATCATGCGCGTGCACATGCTGGGCAATGTGCTGGGGCCGATCTTCGTCTATGCGACGGGGCTGATATCGGTCTCCATGATCCTGGCGGCGGGCCTGTCGTTCCTCGGCCTCGGCACCAAGCCGCCGGAGCCGGAATGGGGCTTGATGCTCAATACCCTGCGCACCGCCATCTATGTGAACCCATGGGTCGCGGCCATGCCCGGCGTGATGATCTTCGCCGTTTCCATCTGCTTCAACCTGCTGAGCGACGGCCTGCGCAGCGCCATGGACATCAGGAACTGACATGCTGGAGCCCATCGAAGACTTGGGCGGCATCGCCCAACCGCTCCTGGAGGTCAAAAGCCTCACCAAGCATTTCCCCGTGGGCGGGGGGCTGTTCGCCAAGAAGAAGACCGTGCGCGCCGTGGACGATGTCTCGTTCTCCGTCGCCAAAGGCGAGACCGTGGGCATTGTCGGCGAGAGCGGCTGCGGCAAGTCCACCACCGCCCGCCTGCTGATGCAGCTCATGCCGCGCAATGCCGGCGAGATCGTCTTTGACGGACAGTTGGTGGGCGAGGCCATGAGCCTGCGCGACCTGCGCCGGGCCATGCAGATGGTGTTCCAGGACAGCTATGCCTCGCTCAATCCGCGCCTGACCATCGAGGACAGCATCGCCTTCGGTCCCAAGGTCCACGGCATGGGCGATGGTGAGGCCCGCACCCTCGCCCGCGACCTGCTCAATAAGGTCGGCCTCAAACCGGAGACGTTCGCCAATCGCTATCCGCACGAGGTCTCCGGCGGCCAGCGCCAGCGGGTGAACATCGCCCGCGCCCTGGCGCTGAGCCCCCGCCTGGTCATCCTGGATGAGGCGGTCTCGGCGCTGGACAAATCGGTGGAAGCCCAGGTGCTGAACCTGCTGGTGGATCTCAAGCGCGAGTTCGGCCTCACCTATCTGTTCATCAGCCACGACCTCAATGTGGTGCGCTACATCTCGGACCGGGTGCTGGTGATGTATCTGGGCGAGGTGGTGGAGCTGGGTCCGGTGGATGCGGTCTGGGACGGCCCGGCCCATCCCTATACGCGGGCGCTGCTGGCGGCCATGCCGGCCAGCGACCCGGATAACCGCACGCAAGTCGCACCCATCACCGGCGATCCGCCCAACCCCATCGACCCGCCCTCCGGCTGCCGGTTCCACACCCGCTGCGGCTTCTGCGAGGACGTGTGCATCTCAACCTCCCCCAAGCTTTCGCCCGTGGATGAGAGCGGCCATCAGGCCGCCTGCCACATGGTCATTCCCGGTTCCGGCCACACGCGGGCGCCATCACCTGAGAAGGCCGCCGCATGAGCCCCGCCCCCCTCGCGCCCACCGCCGACGACGTGACCGCCACCGCCCGCACCGCCGGCCTCGCGCTCGCCCCGGAGACGGCGGCCCGCATCGCGGTCGCCATCACCCCGGCCTTGCAGACCTTCGCCCCGGTGAGCGCGCATCTGCCGTTCGATCTGGAGCCCGCCGTCTTTGTGGTTGCCCAGCAGGCACAGGGAGCCACCAAATGAGCCCGCGCTCACTCCCTGCTGATCTGGCAACACTCAGCCTCACCGAGGTGGCTGCAGCCATCGCCGCCAAGCAGATCTCCTCCCGCGAGGCGACGCAGGCATGCCTGGACCGTGTCGCGCTGTGGGAATCGCATCTCAACGCCTTCATATCGCGGGAGGACGAGGCCGCCCTCGCCGCCGCCGATGCGGCGGATGCGGCCCTGGCCAAGGGCGAAAACACCGGCCCGTTGCATGGCGTGCCGCTGGCCCACAAGGACATGTTCTACGACGCCGGCAAGGTGTGCACCTGCGGCTCCAAGATCCGCCGCGACTTCGTGCCGGACACCACCTCCACCGCTCTGGCGCGGCTGAAGGCGGCGAGCACGGTGCGGCTCGGCACCTTGCACATGGTGGAATTCGCCTATGGCCCCACAGGCCACAATGTGCATTTCGGCGATTGCCACAATCCCTGGAACATCGCCCACGCGCCGGGCGGCTCGTCCTCCGGCTCCGGCGCGGCGGTGGCGGCGCGGCTGACCTATGCGGCGCTCGGCTCCGACACCGGCGGCTCGGTGCGCATGCCCGCGCATTTCTGCGGCATCACCGGGCTGAAGACGACCGTTGGGCGCATCAGCCGCGCGGGCGCCATGCCGCTGTCCCACTCGCTGGACACGGTGGGCGTGCTCACCCGCTCGGCGGAAGACGCCGCCCTCTTGATGGCCCTCATGGCCGGTGCCGATCCGCTCGACCCCACCTGTATCGGCGGCCCGGTGCCCGATTATGTGGCGGCGACGCGCGGCTCGCTGGCCGGCCTCACCATCGGCATTCCCACCGACTTCTATGTGGAAGGCCTCGACGGCGAGACCGGCGCGGTGCTGGACAACACCATCGCCACCTTGACGCGGGAAGGCGCCCGCGTGGTTCCCGTCACCCTGCCGGACCAGAAGCAACTCTCCGCCGCCTCCCAGGTGCTGCTGTCCGTGGAGGCCGCCGCCTTCCACAAGCCCTGGCTACTAGAGCGGCCGCAGGACTACGGCGCCCAGGTGCGCGCGCGCATCGAGAACGGCTTTGCCTATGCCGGCGTGACCTATATGGAAGCGCTGCGCTGGCGCGGCCCGGCGCTCGCCGCCCATCTGGCAGCGGTGGCGGGCGTGGATGCGGTGCTCGCCCCGGTCTGCCCCAGCCCGGCGCCGAGCCTGGCAGAAAGCGATGTGGGCGCCAGCCTCAATGCGGAAGCGGTGATCCAGGGCATCACCCGCTTCACCCGCCCGGTGAACTATCTCGGCCTGCCCTCGCTGGTGGTGCCGGCCGGGCGCGCGTCCAAGGGGCTGCCCATCGGCCTGCAATTCATCGGGCGGCCATTCGCCGAAGACGTGCTGCTGCGCATCGGCGCCGAGTTCCAGCGCGCCACCGATTTCCATCTCGCCATGCCGGAGTTGCCCGCATGAGCCAATCTCCCCTCGTCCCCGCCGCTCCGCCCGCCCCGCTGGTGGAGCTGGAAAACCTCACCATCCGCTTTACCGGCGAGCGTACGGTGCATGCGGTCAACGACGTCTCCCTCACCTTGCCGGAAGGCCAGGTGCTGGGGCTGCTGGGGGAATCCGGCTCCGGCAAGAGCGTCACCCTGCGCGCGCTCATGCGCCTCTTGCCCAAGAAGCGCACCCTGATCTCCGGCACCGTCCGCGTGGCCGGGCAGGATGTGCTGGCCATGGATGACGACACGCTCTCTGCCTTCCGGGGGCGGACCATCTCCATGATCTTCCAGGAGCCGGCGCTGGCGCTGGATCCGGTTTATACCATCGGCGATCAGATCGCTGAATCCGTGGTGCGCCACGAGGGCGCCAGCCGCGCGGCGGGCCGCGCCCGCGCGCTGGAAATGCTGGAACTGGTGCGCATTCCCTCCGCCAAGCGGCGGCTGGACGCCTATCCGCACGAAATGTCCGGCGGCATGCGCCAGCGGGCGATGATCGCTTTGGCGCTGGCCTGCAAGCCGAAGATCCTGCTGGCGGACGAGCCCACCACGGCGCTCGACGCCACCGTGCAGATCCAGATTCTGCTGCTGCTGCGGGAGTTGCAGCGGGAGCTGGGCATGTCGGTGATCTTCGTCACCCATGACATCGGCGTCGCCATCGAAATCTGCGACCGCGTGGCGGTGATGTACGCGGGACAGATCGTCGAGACCGGCTCCATGTCGGAGATCGTGCGGGCACCCAAGCATCCCTATCCACGCGGCCTGCTGGCCTCCACCGTCCATGGCGCCAAGCGCGGGGCGCGGCTGGAGACCATTCCCGGCACGCCGCCCTCGCTGGCGGAAAAGCCGAACGCCTGCTCGTTCGCGCCAAGATGTTCTTTTGCAATGCCGGTCTGCCAGGAACGCTTGCCTCCCCCGGTAGAACTCAGCCCCGGCCGGATCGTAAGATGCGTTCTGGCCCAAGAAACCGTTCCGGTGACCTGATGCGTGACGCGCCGTCCAACCTCCAGATCCATGCCGACCGCCTGTGGGGCACCATTCTGGAGACCGCCCAGTTCGGCGGCACCCCGAAGGGCGGCGTGCGCCGCCTGACCCTCAGCCCGGAAGACAAGACCGTGCGGGACTGGTTCCGCGCCGCCTGCGAGGCCACCGGCTGCACCGTGACCGTGGATGCGCTGGGCAACATGTTCGCCCTGCGTCCCGGTCGCGATACTTCCAAGCTGCCCGTTGGCTTCGGCTCGCATCTGGATACCCAGCCCACCGGCGGCAAGTTCGACGGCGTGCTCGGCACCCTGGCCGCCCTGGAAGTGCTGCGCACCCTCAACGACGCCGGCATCGAGACCGACGCGCCTTTGTGCGTGGCCAACTGGACCAATGAGGAAGGCTCCCGCTTCGCCCCGGCCATGATGGGCTCGGCCGCTTATGTGGGCGACTTCACCGTGGACAATATCCTGGCCCGCACCGACGCCGAAGGCGTCACCGTCGCGCAGGCGCTGGACAGCATCGGCTATGCCGGGCCGGAGGCCGTTGGCACGCAGCCGTTCGGCTCGTTCGTGGAACTGCATATCGAGCAGGGGCCGATCCTGGAGGCCGAGGGCAAGACCATCGGCGTGGTGGAGCACGGTCAGGGCATCGTCTGGTATGACGGCCGCATCACCGGCTTCGAGAGCCATGCGGGCTCCACCCCCATGCCGCTGCGCCGCGATGCGCTGGCGGCCTTCTCCGAGATCGTGCTGGCGGTGGAGCGGCTGGCGCGGGAGCTGGGGCCGCATGCGGTGGGCACCGTGGGCGAGGTGACCATCGTCAATCCCTCGCGCAACGTGATCCCGGGAGAGGTGGTGTTCTCCGCCGAATTCCGCTCGCCCAACTCCGAGACGCTCAAGGCCCTGGAGGCCGGGCTCGCCACCGTCTTGGCCGACATCGCCAGCCGCCGCCCGAAGGTAGACATCCAGCTGGAGACCATCTGGCGCAAGGAGCCCACCCACTTCGATGCCAAAGTGATCGGCGCCGTGCGCGAGGCGGCCGAGGCGCTGGGCTACTCCAATCGGCCCATGGTGTCCGGCGCCGGGCACGACGCCTTCAACCTTGCCACCAAGATGCCCGCGGCGATGATCTTCGTGCCGTGCAAGGATGGCCTCAGCCACAATGAGCTGGAGGATGCCACCAAGGAGGATTGCGTGGCCGGAGCCAACGTCCTGCTGCACGCGGTTCTGGCGTTGGCGGGCGTGGCGAAGGCCGCATGATTTTCCGTGCGGAACCCCTCACCGCCGAGGCGTTCTCTCCGTTCGGCGGGGTGATCCAGACCCCGCCCTCGCCCGGCGAGCGGCATTATTTCGACGGGCCACTGGCCAACCTGCGGCCCCACGCCAAGCCGAGCCTGTCGGTGGCCTACGCCAAGCCGGTGGACCTGCCTTTGGCGGTGACCATGATGGAGCGGCACTGCTTCTCCTCACAGAGCTTCATCCCCATGGCGCCGACGCCTTGGCTGGTCATCGTCGCGCCGGATGACGCCGAGGGTGGACCGCTGATGCGCGCGCTGCGGGTGTTTCAACCCGATCCCGGCACCGGCATCACGCTGGCACCGGGCTGCTGGCATTTTCCGTTGACGGTGCTGGAATACCCCGCCGCCTTCACCCTTACCATGTGGCGCGACGGCAGCCCGGATGATGAGGAATTGCGCGACGTCGCCCCCGTCACCGTCACGCTTTAGGCGAGTTCGCAGGGGCCACCGCCGGCGATCAGGTCTTCACCTGAATGCGCAGCACCTGCTCCAGATGGCCTTGGAGCATGGGCAGCGTCTGCGCCGCGAAATCCTTCAGCGCTGTCTGGTCGCCATCCTTGGCAAAAGCACCGAACAGCCCTACCGCCTGCTGGTGGGCGGTGGTCTGCATCTGCACATAGAGGGCATCGAAATCCCGGCCGGTGGCAGCGCGAAGTTTGGTCAGTAGCGCCTCATGGTCGGCATCCATCGCCGTGGGCAGGGTGATGTCGCCGCGGGCATCGGAGGCGGCGCGCTTGAGGCCGGTGGCGATCTTTGTGTGGTCCGCCACCATCGTCTCGGCGAAGGCGCGGATCTGCGGATCGCTACTGCGGCTGAGCGCCAGCTTGCTGGATTCGATCTCGAACAGGCCGGCGATGGCGGCAGTCTCGACAAAGCGAGGGCCGGACAGGGTCCCCGACAATTGGGCCGAGGCGCGCAGCGGGAACATCAGGGCCAAAGCGGTGATCATGATGACCGCCAGCAGTGGGCGCGGAATGGATCTGGACAGGGGCATGGGGCCCTCCTTCTGTCCATCTCCAAGCAGCAACGCCGCGCTTTGGTTCCCCGAAGCCTACGCGGATCACGACTTCAGCATCGCCCCCACTTCGTCCGTGAGCCGCCCGGCAAAGCCGGTAACCTGATCGGCGATGCGCCGCACCGAGAGCGCAGCGCCGCGGATCTCGCTGGTCGCGTCAGAGACCCCCGTGATCATCTGGCTGACCGAGCGATTGGTCACCACCTGCTCCTCGACCCCGGCGGAGAGCGCCATGAACACGTCGCTCAACTGGCTGACATTGCCGGTGATGTCGGACACCGCGCGCGCCGCCGCTTCGCTGGCGGCCTGCACCGTCTCCACCTGCTGGCGGATGTCCTGGGTGGCGGTCGCGGTCTGCACCGCCAGCGCCTTGACCTCCTGGGCCACCACGGCGAAGCCCTTGCCGGCCTCGCCCACGCGGGCGGCTTCGATGGTGGCGTTGAGCGCCAGCAGATTGGTCTGGCCGGCGATCTTGTCGATCAGCGAGGTGATGGCGCCGATGCGCTCCACACTCTGGGCCAGCCCGCCCACCAGGCCATCGGCGGCCACCGCCTTGTCGGCGGCATCGCGGGACATGCCCGTCGCCTGACGGATCTGGCCGGAAATTTCATCGAACGAGGCCGACATCTCCACCGCAGCGGCGGACACGGCCGAAGCGGTCTGGTCGGAATGCTCCGTCAGTTCCAGCAGGCGCGAACTGGAGGACTGCATCTCATCGGAGGTCTCGGTCATGGAGCCGACCACCTCGGTGACGCTGGAGGCCATGGCCACGTTCTCGGTCATGATCGACCAGGTGATCATCGGCCCGATATAGGTCTGCGCGGCGTCCCTCATGGCCGAGACCCGCAGTTGGAGATACTCCGGCCCGACCTTGATGGTGGCCACATGCGGCAGGTTCGCGGGGTCCGACAGCATCTTGCGCTGATGGGACGGGTTCTTGTGGAATACGTCGATGGAGGAGCCGATCAACGTATCCACCGAAATCGGCAGATGCTGCTCGATGCGGCGGAGCGTCTCCAGACTGGCGCGATTGGCATAATTGATGCGGAAATCACCCAGTGTGCAGGTCATGACATTGATGGGCATTTCCTCGATCATGTTGAGGAGATGCTCGGCCTTCTTCTTCTGCGCGACGGTCTCGGTCACGACGCTCCAGGTGAGCTGCGCATAGCGATAGACGCCGCGGGCATCGTGCACCGCATTGATCTTCAGCTCCAGAAGCTCGTCCGCCGCCTTGATCACCGCCGTATGCGGCAGGTTGCGGGGATCCGCCAGCAACTTGCGCTGATGGGCAGGCGCCTTGTGGAACACATCGATGGACGCGCCGACGATCTCCTCCGCTTTGATCGGCAGGATATGCTGGATGGTCTTGAGCAGAGCGACGGAGCTCTTGTTCGCATAAGTAATCAAGAAGGTGCGCGGATCGCACAACATGACGGCGGACGGCAATTCATCGATAAACGCCGCCGAGGCGCCCAATTCGTCGTGCCGCTTCAGAAAAGTCCCTGCAAATGCATGAATAGCCATAGCTTCCCCCTGTGGCGAGATGAGCGGTGGCTATGGCTTAAGGTCAGTTATGCCAATTTCCCGGTGCCACCTGATGGCTCGCGCAACCATGGCATGCAATTTCGAAGGGAGAGCTTGCGCGAAGCTAGTGAACCCATCCGCAAAAGTTGCAAATTGCTACCAATCTGGTTGTACCGGCAATTGTAGCCGTAAATTCAAGGGAGTTGTCCTGACGCCCGCGGCGGCGAGGCCACGCCGTGGCCGTCAGCCGATTACCAGCGCCATCGCAAAACCGTCATATCCCTTCGCCCCGACCGTCTGAATCGCTGTCGCCATAAGTCGTGGCTCCGCCGCCACCAGATCGAGGAAGCGCCGGACGCCCTGCACGCGCAGGTCGGGGCTGTCGGCAGCGATGACATGGCCATCACGTACGACATTGTCGCAGATGATCAGTGTTCCCGGCCGCGACAGCCGCAGGGACCAGAACAGATAGTCAGGATTGCTGGGTTTGTCGGCGTCGATGAAGATCAGATCGAACGGTCCCCCACCATCGGCCTCGACATCGGGCAAGGTGTCGATCGCACGTCCGATCCGCAGATCGATGCGCGCGCTTAAGCCGGCGCTGGCAAAATTGGCAGCGGCAACGGCGGCGTGGTGAGGATCGGCTTCCAGCGTCACCACCCGCCCATCCGCTGCCAGCCCCCGGGCCAGCCAGAGAGTGCTGTAACCGCCCAAGGTGCCGATCTCCAAAATGCGGCGGGCGTGCACCATGCGGGCGAACACCTCCAGCATGCGCCCCTGAGCAGCGGAGACATTGATGGCGGGCAACCCGGCGGCATCGCTCGCAGCCAGGGCTTGCGCAAACATGGCGTCATCCGGAACGAGGCGATCGCAGATGTAGTCGTCGACCTGTGACCACAGGGATGGATCGGAGGCCGTGGGCATGGCTGGCATCCTTGGCAGTGTGCGCGCCTGTCAGTCCTGGTCGCTCTCGCGCGCGGCGCGGATGGAGAGGATGGCATAGGCCACCACGAGGGCGACCTCAAACAAGGTCAGCACCAGCAGGCGCGACAGACCCTCGGGCGCCCAGGCGCCCACCACCACCTGGCTGGCGGTCGCCAGCAGCCACAGCACCACCGCCCATCCAGCGCCCAGCCATAAGCCGACGCCGGCGATCGGATCGATGATCGCGGCCCAGATGACGATGCCTTGGGCCGTCATGGGCAGCGAGGCAAACCGGGTGTCCTGTCCATCGCCGATGCCGCAGATCACCGCCCAGTGGTAGACGCCTTCCAGCAGCAGGAAGCCGGCGACCGCCCGCAGGAAGAACACCAGCCGCCGACGCCAGGGGGTGAGGCGCTCCATATGGGCGCGGGCACTGGCGTCGATGGGATCGTAATGGCTCATGAGGGACCGGCGGGGAAAACGAGTTCGTCAGGGATCGGATCGAAATGCGCCGCAATGACGGCGGGGTCGATCTCCTCCAGCCGCGCCGGCTGCCAGCGAGGGGCATTGTCCTTGTCCACCAGCAGCGCGCGCACGCCTTCATAGAAGTCATGCCCGTGCAGCACCCGTTCCACCACCCGGAACTCCGTCTGGAGGCAGCCGGCAAGGTCGAGGCCCGGCCCGCGGCGCATCTGTTCGGCCGCCAGCGCCAGGCTGGTGGGGCACTTGCCGCGCAGGGTCGCGGCGGTCTCGCGGGCGAAATCGGACCAGGGCGCCGTGGCCGCTGCCGCCTCATCCAGCGCCGCGAGCACCGCGAGGGCATCGCCACGGGCGAAGGCGTCGGCGATGAAGGTCTTGTGGGTGCGGCCCGGTGCCGGGCCGGGATCGAAAGCGTAAGCGGCAAGGGTCGCCGCCACGTCGCCGCCGGCCACCAGCGCCGCCTCCAGTTCCGCCATGCGGGCGGAGGGCACCGCATGGGTCAACAGGCCCATGTGCAGCGCGTCGGCGGCTTTGATGCGGGCGCCGGTATAAGCGAGATAGATGCCGCCGGCGCCGGGCAGCCGGGGCAGCACATGGGTGCCCCCCACGTCGGGAAACAGGCCGATGTTCACTTCCGGCATGGCGAACAGATAGCGCTCGCCGCCGACCCTATAGGTGCCGTGGGCCGAAAGGCCGAAGCCGCCGCCCATGCAGATGCCGTCGATCAGCGAGACGTAGGGCTTGGGATAGGTGCCGATCAGATGATTGAGCACATATTCGTCGCGGAAGAACATCTGCGACTGGTCCTGACGCCCGGCCCGGCCCAGGTCATAGATCTGCCGCACGTCTCCGCCGGCGCAGAAGGCCCGCTCGCCTGCTGCCTTGAGGATCACCCGCGAGACCGCGCCATCCTGCGCCCAGGCCCGCAGCTGCGGTTCGATCTGGCGGACCATGGCATGGGTCAAAGCGTTGAGGGCCTTGGGCCGGTTCAAGGTGATGACGCCGGCTTCACCGCGGCGTTCCAGCAGGACCTCGGGCTCAGTCGTCACGGGGGCTCCTTGAAGGATAGCGCGCCGCGGAAGTGGCGCAGGACGGACGCGGCGCGGCAATGGCCGAGCGAGGGTTAGCGGCGTGGCGGTCCAGCGTCAACGCATGCCGCGTCACCACGCGCCTCGCCGTTCTTCCTTCGAGCAGCTATAAGGAAGCGAAATAGACCACCGCCCGAGCTGGAAATGCCGGGCGCACGGCAGCGAGCGGCGTCCCACGACGCAGCAGCGGCCAAATCCCCGCATTCGGCGGGCGCCCCCAGCGCTTGCCGAGCCGCAGCAGCGAGATCGCCTGATGACCGTGTCCTCTATCCGCCTCCACGCCGCTGACTATCGCATGGCCTTGAGCGAACGCGGCCTGGATCTCGCCACCCGGCCGCGCCGCAACCGCAAATGTGACTGGTCGCGCCGGATGGTGCGGGAGAATACCCTGACCGTCGACGATTTGATCTGGCCGATCTTCGTGACTGAAGGCGAGAAGACCCGCACCGCGGTGCCCTCCATGCCCGGTGTCGAACGGCTCACCGTAGACGAGGCGGTACGCGCCGCCGAGCAGGCGGCCAAGCTGCGCATCCCGGCGCTGGCGCTGTTTCCTTATACCGAGGCCAGCCTGCGCGACCCGCAAGGCAGCGAGGCGCTGAACGAGGACAATCTGGTCTGCCGCGCCCTGCGCGCCATCAAGGCCGAGGTGCCGCATATCGGCCTCATCACCGATGTGGCGCTGGATCCTTATACCAGCCACGGCCATGACGGCCTGCTGGACGGCGAGCGCATCATGAATGACGAGACGGTGGCGGTGCTGGTGCATCAGGCGCTGGTACAGGCGCAGTCCGGCGCCGACGTCATCGCCCCCTCCGACATGATGGACGGCCGCGTCGGTGCCATCCGCTCCGGCCTGGACAAACACGGCCTCACCGACGTGCAGATCATGTCCTACGCCGCCAAATACGCCTCGGCCTTCTACGGCCCGTTCCGCGATGCCATCGGCACCTCCAAGACCCTCATCGGCGACAAGCGCACCTATCAGATGGATCCCGCCAATGGCGACGAGGCCATCCGGGAAGCCGCGCTCGACGTGGACGAGGGCGCCGACATGCTCATGGTCAAGCCCGGCTTGCCCTATCTGGATATCGTTTTCCGCCTGAAGCAGACCTTCGGCTTGCCGACCTTCGCCTATCAGGTGTCCGGCGAATACGCGATGATCGAAGGCGCCATTCGCAACGGCTGGCTGGACGGCGATCGGGTGGTGGTGGAAGGCCTGATGGCCTTCAAGCGCGCCGGGGCCGACGGCATCCTCACCTATTTCGCCCCCCGCGTCGCCGAGCAGCTCGCCGCCGGCGCGTGAGGCGGGCTAGGCCCAGCGCCGTCGCCGGGGCGGTTGCCTTGGCCGCCGGCGCGGCCGGCCTCCTGCTGACGGGATGCGCCGGCGTGGTCGATGCCGACCAGGCCGCGCTCTGCGACCAGGTCGCCGCCGCCCTCCATCCCGACGGCACCCATATCTCCCGCACCGCCTATGCGCCCGCCGGCGCCGGCCTTCACGGCGTACGCCTGTCCTATGTGTCGCGTGCGCCTGATGCGGACATCTCCCGTCCCGGCGCCCTCACCTGCCTGTTCGCCTCTGCCAACGGCGAGGGCAGGCTGGACTTGGTGGCGGTTGAGACACCCCACGGCCCCCTGAGCGACAGCCGCCTGTTCATCCTCAAGCGTTGGGGCCTCGCCCCTGGCTCCGGCCTTTCTGTCCCCGACGCCCCCGCGCCATGGCTGGCCCTGCCCGCTTCGGCGGCCTATGCCCTCCAGCAAAGCCTGAACGCGCTTGGCCCGACGGCGCTGTTCGCGGCCCTGGCCGTCGCCTTCACCCTCATCCATGGCCTGACCGGACGCATCGTGCTGGCGGTGGGCGAGATCGCCGTGACTGGCGGCGCGGCTTTGCTCGTCCTCTCCGGATTGGCGGCGCAGTTCGGCGCGCTGACGCTTGCCCATCTGGGCCTTGGCGTTGTCGCCGCCGTGCTCACCGGCGCGCTTTGGGCCTGCGCCATCGGCCGCTTCGTGCTGGAGCCGTTCCAGCACCGCCGTGGCGGCGGCCAAGGGGTGCTCATCGCCAGCATCGGCGTCGCTTTGGTGCTCAGCGAAGCACTCTCCCTGCACCAGAGCGGCGGAGCGGGATGGCTGCCGCCGCTGCTGCACC
>CALRNP020000051.1:0-25962 GCA_943369575.1 Azorhizobium sp. AG788
ACGGTAAAGATCAGCGTGCCGCCGTCCCACGTTCAGGGCGCCATCGAGTGGCCCAAGCAGGGCGCCGGCAATCCCGCCACCGATTTTGTGGTGCAGGAAGCCGTCTATCAGGATAGCGAGAAGCAGTTCCTCGGCGATCTGAACGCCCAACTGGCCAAGCTGCCGGTGGGCCAGCGCAAGGTGCTGATCTTCGTCCACGGCTACAACACCATGTTCTCCGAGGCACTCTACCGCCTCACCCAGATTGCCGACGATTCGGAGATCAAGGGCGTACCGATCCTGTTTTCCTGGGCCTCGCGCGGGAAGACGGAGGATTATGTCTATGACAACAACAGCGCCACCGCAGCCCGCGACAGCCTCGAGCAGACGCTGATGCTGGCTTCCGCCAGTAATGCCGAGGAGATCACCATTCTCGCCCACTCCATGGGCAATTGGGTGACGGTGGAAGCGCTCCGGCAGATGAAGATCGCCGGCCGCGGCATTCCGCCCAACCGCATCGGCAATGTGATTCTGGCAGCTCCCGATATCGACGTGGACGTGTTCAAGTCCCAGCTCAAGCGCTTCGGCAAGCCGGCCAAGCCATTCATTGTCATCGTCTCCCGCGACGACAAGGCGCTCGGCTTCTCTGACCTGATCGCCGGCGGCAAGACGCGGCTGGGTGCCTATGCCAACGATGCCGAACTGGTGGAACTGGGCGCCGTGGTCATCGACCTGACCAATGTGAAGGCCATGGACGGCATGAATCACGGCAAGTTTGCGCAGATCATCGGCATGGGCTCGAAAATGCGCGAGGCGCTGGCGCGGGATGCCGCGGCCAATGGCGGCGTGTTGCCTGAAACCATCTCTGTGGATGGCATGCAGATCAGCGGGGCGGAGCGCATGCGCCAGCTGACAACCGCCGCCGAAGGCAAGACTGCGGCAGCGCACACCTCGCAATGACCAAGTCGCCGGCGTGATGCCCGCCGGCGACCGTCCCGTCCAGTTAGTCCACGGGTGCCCACAGGACATCCTCGATGCGGCGGGCGCCGGTGGCGAGCATCACCAGTCGATCCAGCCCCAGCGCCGCGCCGCTGGCGGGCGGCATCTGGCTGAGAGCCGAGAGAAAATCCTCGTCCAGAGGGTAGCGCTCGCCATAGAGCCGCGCCTTCTCGTCCATCTCCACCGCGAACCGCCGCCGCTGCTCGGCGGCATCGGTCAGCTCGCCGAAGGCATTGGCCAGTTCCAGGCCGCAGGCATAGAGCTCGAAGCGTTCCGCCACGCGCGGGTCGCCGGGCTTGGGGCGGGCGAGGGCGGCCTCGCTGCTGGGGTATTCGCACAGGATGGTCGCGCGGTCCTGGCCGAGATGTGGCTCGATGCGCTCCACGAGCACCCGCGAGAACACGTCGGCCCAGGTATCGTCCGGCGCCACCCGGATGCCGGCCCGTGCCGCGGCGCGGGCGAAAGGTTCAGGGTCCGGCTCCTGTCCGGCGGGGCTCAGGTGCGGCTCCAGCGAGAACCCGGCGTAGCGGGCGAACGCCTCCGTCAGGGTTAGGCGCTCCGCCGGCAGAAACGGATCGCAGGTCATGCCGCGAAATTGGAACAGCGAGGTGCCGCCCGCACGGGCCGCCAGCGCCAGCAGGTCGCCGCAATCGGCCATCAGCGTCTCGTAGGACGCATGGGCGCGATACCATTCCAGCATGGTGAACTCGGGATGGTGGCGGGCACTGCGCTCGCGATTGCGAAACACCTTGGCCAGTTCAAAGATCCGAGGCTCGCCTGCCGCCAACAGCTTCTTGCAGGCAAATTCCGGCGAGGTGCGCAGATAGAGCGTGTCGCTGCCGCCGTCCGGCGCGATGCGGATCGTGGAAAAGGCGTGCAGGTGGGCTTCGTTGCCGGGGGAGCGCTGGAGGATGGGCGTTTCCACCTCCATGAAATCCTGCGCGGCAAAATGGGCGCGGATGGTCGCCGTGATGCGGGCGCGGCCGATCAGAAACGGGCGCCGGTCGGCCAGCACGTCTGGCTGCCACCAGGGGGAGGCGGCCGGTCCAGAGGAGGTGGCGTTCACAGGCCTAAGTCCACGCACACGGGGCATTCCCACAAAACACGGCGGCTGCACTGGCGAAAATCGCGAAGATCGCTATGTTGCGGCCCGATGAAATATTGCGGCATGCCGCCAAAATCTGTCTGAGGAAGAGAAACTGTGGTCAAGGTCATCGCCAGCTCTCTGCGCAAGGGCAATGTCGTGGATGTGGACGACAAGCTCTACGTGGTTCTCAGTGCCGAGAACATCCACCCCGGCAAGGGCACCCCGGTCACCCAGCTGGATATGCGCCGCATCTCCGACGGCGTGAAGGTGTCCGAGCGCTATCGCACCACCGAGCAGGTGGAGCGCGCCTATGTGGAAGACCGGACCCACACCTTCCTCTATGAAGACAGCAGCGGATTCACCTTCATGAATCCGGAGAATTACGACCAGATCACCGTGTCGAAGGACATCCTCGGCGACATGGCGGTGTATCTGCAGGAAGGCATGGAATGCATCGTCTCCATGCACGGCGCCAACCCCATCGCCATCGACCTGCCGCAGCGCGTGACGCTGGAGATCGTCGATACCGAGCCCACCGTGAAGGGCCAGACCGCGTCGTCCTCTTATAAGCCGGCGATGCTGTCCAACGGCGTGCGCACCATGGTTCCCCCGCATGTGGCGACCGGCACCCGGGTGGTCATCATGACCGCCGATGCCTCCTATGTGGAGCGCGCCAAGGACTGAGGACGGGTCTTTCGGCTGGCGTGGATCCGAGCGATCCGCACCGTGATTTTAGGAAGGCGGCACGCTGATCCGGCGTGCCGCCTTCTTGCGTATGGGAACACAAGGGGCTCATTCCCGTTGCTTGAGGGCGGGGGAAAAGGGTTTTGGATCATGGATGTTACTGGCAAGCGCATATTGATCGTCGAGGATGAGTTCCTAGTGGCTCTCAGCCTCCAGGATACTCTCACGTCGCTCGGCTGCGTGGTGGTCGGCCCGGTGTCGAACCTGTCCGCGGCCATCGAGACCGCTGAGACGGAGACGATCGACGTTGCCATCCTGGACGTGAACCTACGCGGTGATCTGGTGTTTCCTGCCGCGGATGTCCTCGTGGAGCGCGGCGTGCCGATCATTTTCTGCAGCGGTCATCTGGCGAACGCACAATTTCCCGCCCGCCACAGCGACCATGTGCGGGTGCCCAAGCCATACACTGCGCCCATGATGGTTGCGGCCCTGATTGAAATCCTGGGTGAGGTCGACGAGGCCGTGTCCGATCGCCACTCCGGTTCGCCCCCCAACGTTACCATGTGAGGGGCGGCAGTAAGCGGGGATGGTGAGTAGCTGCACGTTTAGGTTGTAGTTATGGCCGCGCCCTGTGGCTAAGATTGCGGCCATCGGGAGCCGAATCGCCGCCATGTCCATCCGCCGCCTGCCACCTGTTCTGATCGACCGTATTGCCGCCGGCGAAGTCGTGGAGCGGCCCGCTGCGGTGGTGAAGGAAGTGCTGGAAAATGCGCTCGATGCAGGCGCGACAGCGGTCGAAATTGTCGTCGACGGTGGCGGACGCCGCCTGATCCGGGTCACGGACGACGGGGGCGGGATGAGCCCCGATGACCTGTCCCTGGCGGTGGAGCGCCACGCCACCTCGAAGCTTCCCACAGAAGATCTGCTGTCCATTTCCACCCTCGGCTTCCGCGGTGAGGCCTTGCCGTCCATTGGCGCGGTGGCCCGTTTGTCCATCGCCTCGCGGCCCGCGGGGGCGGCGCACGGCTATGAAATCCGGGTGGAAGGGGGCGTGCTGTCGGCGCCGCGGCCGGCGCCGCTGAGCGGCGGCACCCGTGTGGAAGTGCGCGACCTGTTCTTTGCCACCCCGGCGCGTCTGAAATTCCTGAAATCCGACCGCGCGGAAACCGCGGCCGCCGTGGATGTGGTCCGCCGCCTGGCTTTGGCCCGGCCGGACGTGGCCTTCACCCTGGTGGCCGAAGAGCGCGGGCCGCTGACCTGGGCGGCGCGGGAGGATACCGCGGAGGGCCGCATGGCGCGGCTGGCCGAGGTGCTGGGCGCCGAAGCGGGCCGCAACGTCCTGGCGGTGGAGGGCGAACGCGGCGGCGTGCGGCTGAGCGGGCTCGCCGGGCTGCCGACCTTCTCCAAGGCCAATTCGCTGTCGCAATTCCTGTTCGTCAACGGTCGCCCCGTACGCGACAAACTGCTGATGGGGGCGCTGCGGGCGGCCTATTCCGATCTCTTGCCTTCCGACCGCTTTCCGGTCCTGGCTTTGTTCCTGACGCTGGATCCGCGCGAGGTGGACGTGAATGTCCATCCCGCCAAGACCGAGGTGCGGTTCCGCGACGGCGGCAATGTGCGGGCGCTGCTGATCCGAACCCTTACCGACGCCTTGGCCGCACGCCTGCCGCGCACCGCGGCGACCATGGCGGACCGGCTGGTGTCGCTGGCGCGGGCACCGGAACTGGAGGTGCGCGCCGCCGCACCCGCGGTCGGATGGGCGGCGCGCAGCTATGCGCCCGATCCTGCCCTGCGCGGTGGCTATGACTGGCGCGCCTCGCCCGCGCGCCCGCAGGCGCTAGAACCGGCGCCCGCCGCCGTCTTCGGGATGGCCGAGCCGGGGTTTTCCGCCGGCGGGCAGGGGGCCTTCGATGTCGGCGCCCCTTCCGTGGATGCGCGGGCCGACCGCGCTGTTCCCGACGTCACCGACCTGGACAAGCCGCTCGGCGCGGCGCGGGCGCAATTGCACGAGACCTATATCGTCGCCCAGACCCGCGATGGGGTGGTGCTGGTGGACCAGCACGCCGCCCACGAGCGTCTCGTCTATGAAAAGCTCAAAGGCGCGCTGGAGCGCGACGGGGTTGCCCGGCAGGGATTGCTGGTGCCGGTGGTGGTAGACCTCGATCCTGCCGAAGCCGATCGCCTGGTGGAACGGGCGCAGGACCTGACCGGGCTTGGCCTTGTGCTGGAATCGTTCGGCAGCGGTGCGGTTCTGGTGCGCGAGGTGCCGGCCTTGCTGGCCACCGCCGATGTCACCCGCATGGTCCGCGATCTCGCCGAGCACGCGGCGGAATGGGATGATTCCCTGCCTTTGGAGCGTCGCCTGCTGCATGTGGCCGCCACCATGGCCTGCCATGGCTCCGTGCGGGCCGGTCGCCGCCTGCGGGTGGAGGAGATGAACGCTTTGCTGCGCGACATGGAGGCCACCCCCAACGCCGGCGAATGCAACCACGGCCGGCCGACCTTCGTCACCCTGTCGCTGAAGGACGTTGAGAAACTGTTCGCGCGGCGCTAGCAGCGCTGCCACGCGGAGCCGCACCTTCCCGTGATGGTTCCCAGGCCGGAGAGCGCATCCCTCGCTCAGCCGCGGGTGTTTGGAACGATCAGGACAGTCATTCGTTGCACTGCAAAGCACATGGTCTCCATGGCTTCTGCCCGCAGCAACAATGGATGTCTGGATGCAGCGATGCACATTGACCGGGGCCCTGGTCCTCATCGCTCTGGCTCTCAGCCTTGCGAACGTCGGCCCGGCCCTCGCTCAACCTGCCGCAACCCAAGCGCCGCCCGCCATCGCCGCGCCTGCGCCGCAACCCACGACGTCTGCGCTCCCGGCCGCGGCGCCCGATCAGGTCTCGCTGCAAGCCCTGCTCGATACGCTGTCGAACGATCAGGAGCGGGCTCAGTTCCTGGACCGCCTGCGGACACTCGTGGAGGTGAAGCAGGCCGGGCCTGAAGCCGCCCGCGACGATTGGGTTGCTGGCGCCACCCGCTCATTGGGGGCGGTGTCCACAGGCATCCTCGCAGTGGTCGCCGAGTTGGAGAATTGGCCTCGTGAGGTCGAGCAGGCGGTGGAGCGGCTGAGGGATCCGGGCAGTTTGCGCCGGGTGGCCTGGGTGGTGCTCACGGTTGCTCTAGCACTCGGCGCGGCGTTCGCTGCCGAATGGTTCC
The DNA here is from genome assembly GCA_943369575.1 of Azorhizobium sp. AG788. Taxonomy (GTDB): domain Bacteria; phylum Pseudomonadota; class Alphaproteobacteria; order Rhizobiales; family Xanthobacteraceae; genus Azorhizobium. Next base: position 5,957 of record CALRNP020000051.1, read on the forward strand.
TGTCCAAACTTCTTGCCCGGCCTCGCCGAGCCATCGACAGCAGGTCCGGGGAAAACGTGGCAGTTCGCCTCTTCCTCATTGTCGTGCGCGCGGTGCTTCTGGCTTTGCCGATCGCGGGGTTCGCCGCTGCCGCCTATGCGGTGCTTGCAGCGGTGGAGATGGGGTTCGTCGTACGGCTCGCCGTGGTGACGCTGGTCAATGCCAGCGTGATGGCTCGCGCGGTCACGGTGGTGGGCCGTGCCGTTCTGGCACCGGAAAGCCCCCGCCTGCGCCTGCCGCCTTTGACTGACGAGAACGCCCACTATGCCTTTCTGTGGTTGCGCCGGTTCAGCAACACGGCGGTCTATGGCTACTTTCTGTTGAGGGCGGGATGGATCCTGGGCCTGTCGCAGGCCGCCTATGGTTTCCTGCTGGATGCCTTGGGGCTGCTGATCGGCGGAATGGCCGTGGTGTTCATCCTGCAGATCCGCAGAGGGGTGACGCGGTGGTTGCGGGCGCCAACCCCGGCAGCTTCTGGCTTTGCTCGCCTGCGGAACCAGATGGCCGACTTCTGGCATCTGCTGGCCATCGCTTACGTGATCGGTGCCTATGGGGTGTGGGTGCTGGACGTGGAGAATGGTTTCTACCTGCTGGCCCAGGCGACGCTGCTGTCGGCTTTGGCCGTGCTGGCAGGGCGCCTCGCTTCCGGCCTGGTGGCCAAGGGGTTCGGCGTCGTATTTCGGCTCAATGACGACTTGCGCCGGGATTATCCTCTGCTCGAATTGCGGGCCAATCGCTATCTGCCGCTGTTGAACCAGACCTTCAACGCCATCATCGGACTTTTGACCGTGCTGGTGCTGCTGGAAATCTGGGGCGGCCATCCATTCGTCTGGCTGTCATCCGAAGGCGGCCAACACCTGCTGAGCCGCTGCATCTCCATCGCCGTCGTGGCACTGGTGGCCGTGGTCGCCTGGGAGGTGGGGACCGCTTTCGCAGAACAATTGATCCGCCGCCACCCGTCATCCAACCGCCTAAAGACGCTGTTGCCGTTCCTGCAAAACGGCTTTCGCATCATGCTGCTGACGGTGGTGGCCCTGATCTTCCTGTCCGAGATCGGGGTCAACATTGCCCCGTTGCTGGCAGGCGCCGGTGTCTTTGGCCTTGCCATCGGCTTCGGGGCGCAGACGCTGGTGAAAGACGTCATCACCGGCATTTTTATCCTGATGGAGGACACCATCTCCGTCGGCGATGTGGTGGAGGTGGGCGCGCACGCCGGGCTGGTGGAGAAGATCACCATCCGCACCGTGCACATGCGGGATTTTGACGGCAACGTGCATTCCATTCCGTTCAGCGAAGTCCAGACCGTGAAGAACATGTCCAAGGGCTTCGCCTATGCGGTGGTGGATGTGAGGGTCTCCTACCGTGAGAATGTCGACGAGGCACTGGCGCTCATGAGCGAGGTTGCCGGCGACATGGCGCGCACCGGCCCGCTGGCGGAGACCATCCTCGAGCCTTTCGAGGTGGTTGGTGTGGAAGGGTTGCAGGAATCCGGCGTCTGGTTGCGGGGCCGTTTCAAGACCCGGCCGCTCGGCCAATGGAACGTGCGACGGGAATTCTACCGTCGCATCAAGGCCGCTTTCGATGCCCGTGGCATCGAGATCCCGCTACCGCAGCGCCGGCTGTTCTTCGGCGTCGACAAGACCGGCCATGCTCCGCCGCTGCATGTGATGCAGGAACAGGTCGTTCCGGCCCGGCAGGAGCATGCCCGCAATCGCCCCGACGTGGCCCGGGCGACGCGCACCCCCGGTCCGCTGATCGAGGAGCATCCGGGCGCCAAGGAGCGTCAGGACGACCCCGATCAAGACCTGTTGCCGACGGTGGAAAGGCATCCCGAGAGGGTCTGGAGCCGCGGGGCGCGGTGAAGACCGTTGCTCCGGGGATCAGAGGCTCGGTTGCAGGAACGTCAGTTCGCTAGCGTCATAGCGACGGCGTTCCAGTTCCTCGAAGCCGGGGGGAAGGACAAAGGCCCCGGCCAGTTCCTCCACCACGATGAGTGCATTGTCCGTCAGCCATCCACCGGCCTTGGCGGCGGGCAAAGCGGCGTGGGCCAAGCCCTTGCCGTAGGGGGGATCGCAGAACACCAAGCCATAGGGCGCGTCAGCGCCGATGTCGCCCATGTGGCTGGCGTCGCGCCGGAAGATGCGGGTGGCGCCGGTCAGTCCCAGCGCCTCCACATTCTGCCGGATGAGCGCCCGCGCCTCGGCGGCGTCGTCCACGAACAGGGCGAACGCCGCCCCGCGGGACAAGGCTTCCAGGCCCAGCGCGCCGGTGCCGGCGAACAGGTCCAGCACCCGCACGTCGGCCGCCGGTTCGCCATAGGCATGCGCGAGCACATTGAACAGGGCTTCGCGCAGCCGGTCCGAGGTGGGGCGCGTCGCCTGGGAGGCGGGCGCCGTCAGCGGGCGCCCGCGATGGAGACCGCCGACGATCCGCATGGATCAGCCGCGGGTGCGCGGTCCGGACGGCTTGCCGCCGCGCGCCGAACCATCCTTGCCGGCGCGGGGCGCACCGCCCTTGCCACGGGGCGGGCCGCTCTTGAAGCCACCGCCCTTCGAGGGGCCGCCCTCGCGCCCGCCGGCCTTGAAGCCACCCGGCTTGCCGCCGGTGCTGCGCGGCCGCTCGGAGCGATCACCGCCAGAGAAGCCGACATCCTTGGCGCCGCTGCGGCCCATGGGCTTGGCCCCAGCGGGGCGGGGCGTGCGCTCTGTGCGTTCGCTGCGCTCCGGGCGCTCGCTGCGGAAGCCGCCGGCCCCAGCGGAGGCGCGCGCGGGGCGGGCTCCGGCGGGCTTTTCAAACCGGGCCGGACGATCGCCGCGCGGGCGATCACCCTCTTCCCGCGGCGGGCGCGGGCGGGCGGGGCGGCTCTGGGCATCGTCGCGCCAGGGGCTGCTGTCGGACCGATCCAAGCCTTCGGGCAGGCCGCGAGCGCGGTGCTCCGGGCCACCCTCCCGGGGCGGACCCCGGCGGGGAGCGTCGGGACGCGGGCCGCGCGGGGCGTCGTCACGGGAGACGCGACCGCCACCGGGACCGCTGCGGGGCCGTTCACCAGCGCCTTCGCTGCGGAACGAACGCTTGGGCCGTTCATCGCCCTCGGCGCGGGGAGCACGGGGCCGGTCTTCGCGATTGCCGCGCGGGGCGTCGTCACGGGAGAAACGACCGCCGCCGGGACCGCTGCGGGGGCGCTCACCGGCGCCTTCGCTGCGGAACGAACGCTTGGGCCTATCATCGCCCTCGGCGCGGGGGGCACGGGGCCGATCTTCGCGATTGCCGCGCGGGGCGTCGTCACGGGAGAAGCGGCCGCCGGGGCCGCTGCGGGGCCGCTCGCCGGCGCCTTCGGAGCGGAAGGAACGCTTGGGACCATCGCCCCGGTCATCACGACCGCGGGCCGGGCCATCGAAGCCGGCGCCGCGACGGGCATCGAAGCCGCGTTCGCCGTCGGGGGAGTCGGTTCGGCTGCGGCGGGGGCCGCGTTCTTCGCCTGGAGGGGTAATTTTGCGTTCCACCTTGATTTCGCGTCCGCGACGGTCAGCCACCGTTCCGGCCTTGACCACTTCGCGCGTATCCGCCTGACGGCGGGAGCGGGGGGAAGCGGGCACGGCCCGCTCGGGATCTTCTTCACGCATGGATGGGCGACGCACGCCGCGTCCACCGGCTTCGCTGCGGGCACCCGCGCCGCGAACGGGGCGGCCGTCTTCAGCTGCGGCAGCAGCGGCGCGCGGGGCGGGGCGCGGAGCCTCTTCCGGCTCGCGCTCGAACAACGGGCCGTCGAAGTCGGCGCCGGCGGCGGCGGCGATTTCATCGCCCAACTGGTCGCGCAGGATGCGGGTGCGCACTTCTTCCACGCCGCCTTCAGGAATATCGCCCAGCTGGAACGGGCCATAGGAGACGCGGATCAGCCGGTTCACGGCGAGGCCGAGGGCGCCGAGCACATTGCGGACTTCGCGATTCTTGCCTTCACGCAGGGAGACGGTGATCCAGCAATTGGAGCCCTGCACGCGATCCAGCACCGCTTCGATGGGACCGTATTCGATGCCTTCCACGGTGATGCCGCGGATGAGGCCGTCCAATTGGACCTGCGTCACCAGGCCCTTGGCGCGCACGCGGTAGCGGCGCAGCCAGCCGGTGTCGGGCAGTTCCAGCACGCGGGCAAGGCCGCCGTCATTGGTCAGCAGGATCAGGCCTTCGGAGGTCAGATCGAGGCGGCCGACGCTGACGAGGCGCGGCAAGCTGGTGGGCAGCAACTCGAACAAAGTGGTGCGACCCTCGGGGTCGCGGTTGGTGGTCACGACGCCGGGGGGCTTGTGATAGAGGAACAGCCGCGTGCGCTCGCGCTCGGGCAAAGGCTCGCCATCCACCATGATCTGGTCGTCAGGCGTGACGGTGAAGGCGGGCGAATTCAGGACGATGCCATTGACGGACACGCGGCCGTCGGTGACCCAATCTTCAATTTCGCGGCGCGAGCCGAGGCCGGCGCGGGCGATCACCTTGGCAATGCGCTCTGCCTCTTTGGCAGCAGCTTCAGGGAGTGCGCGCTTGACGCGCGGCACGCGGTTCTTGTCCTTGCGGGGAGGCGATGTTCGAGGCATGCAAGGGCGATAGCACGATCTGTGCTGCGAGACGAGATCACGGGGCCTTCAGTGAGCGAGACTTTCATGCAAATGGCGCTCGCCGAGGCCCGCGCCGCCGCCGCGCGGGGTGAAGTGCCGGTCGGGGCGGTGCTGGTGCGGGGCAACCAACTGGTCGTGCGCGACGGCAATCGCACCCGCGAACTCTCCGACCCCACCGCCCATGCGGAGATGCTGGTGCTGCGCGCCGGGGCCGCGGCCATGGGGGCCGAACGCCTGTTGTCGTGCGATCTCTATGTGACGCTGGAGCCCTGTGCCATGTGCGCCGGGGCCATTTCCTTCGCCCGCATCCGCCGGCTTTATTACGGCGCCTCCGACCCCAAGGGCGGCGCGGTGGAGAGTGGAGGGCGGTTCTTTTCCCAGCCCACCTGCCATCATTCCCCCGAGGTCTACGGCGGCATCGCCGAGCGCCAGGCGGCCGAGGTGCTGCGCACTTTCTTCCAGGAACGCCGCTAGCGGCCCAAGGCCAAGGCGCCGCTTCCGCTGGGTGAGCGTTCCCTTTCCCGCAAGCGCTGCCTTAAGTGGCGCGTCGGCGACGACGAATCGCGGGGAGCGGGATGGAACTGGAAATCAGCACCGAAGGCGCGGCCAAGACGCTGAACCGGGCGGTGGCCATGACCGTGGTCATGCTGTCGGTGTTCATGGCGGTGGCCAAGATCAAGGATGACAATGTCGTTCAGGCCATGCAGGCGGCCAAGACCGACATGGTGGACAGCTGGAACGAATATCAGGCCGCGCGCCTGAAGCTGCACATGATGGAGCAGACCGGGGAGATCATCCGCATCACCTCCGGCCCCAATCTTCCCGCCGAAGTGGTGACCAAGCTGGCAGGCATCGAGGCCGAGAAGCAGCGCTATCAGACGCGATCGGATTCGCTCGCTGCCAAGGCCAAGCATTTCGAGGAAATCTACGACGGCCTCAATCTGCATGACGACCAGTTCGATCTGGCCGATGCCGCTCTGGCCATCTCCTTGTCCCTGGCGGCGGTGTCGGCCCTCACCGGCATGTGGCTGCTGCTGTTCGTGTCCTGGGGCTTCGGCTGCTTCGGCTTGCTCATGGGCGTCGCCGGGTTCGCCGGCTGGACGCTGCATCCCGACTGGCTGGTCTCGATTCTGACCTGAGGCGCGCGGCGCCGGACGTTCTATCTGGCGAGGAACGGCTGCAAGGCCGCGAGAACCTCCGATGGGGCCTCCTCGCAGACGAAATGGCCCGCATCTACCGGCGCGCCGGAGACGTCGGCGGCGAAGGCGCGCCAAGCCTCCAGCGGGCTGGCGCCGCGGCCGGGAATGCCCTTGCTGCCCCAGAGCGCCAGCACCGGGCAGTCGATGGTGCGGCCGGCGGCCAAGTCGGCTTGATCATGCAGCAGATCTATGGTGGCGCCGGCGCGATAGTCCTCGCACATGGCGCGGATGCGCTCCGGCACCGCGCAGGAGGCGCGGTAGTGCGCCAGCGCCCGCGGATCGAAGGCTGAGAGATCCTTCGAGCCGGTCCAACTGGCCAAGGTCCAGTCGAAATAATAGCGCGGATCCTTGCCGATCATCGTCTCCGGGAACGGATGCGGCTGGGCCAGGAACATCCAGTGATAGACGGTCATCGCCCGGCCGTGGTCCATGTGATGCCACATGGTACTGGTGGGCACGATGTCGAGCACCGCCAGCTTGTCCAGCCGGCCGGGATGGTCGAGGCCGATGCGATAGCCGACCCGCGCGCCGCGATCATGGGCGGCTACGGCGAAATGGGCGTGACCCAGATGCTCCATCATCCGCACCATGGCCTCGCCCATGGCCCGTTTGGAATAAGGCGCGTGGTCCGGCCCCGGCTCGGGCGCGGCGCTCCAGCCGTAGCCGGGCAGATCGGGGATGACCAGGGTGTGGGTCTTGGCCAGCTCCGGCGCCAAGCGGTGCCACATGACGCCGGTCTGCGGAAAGCCGTGCATGAGCAGAAGCGGGGAGCCGCTGCCGCCGGTGCGGGCGAAGATGCGCCCCGCGGGCGTATCGATGTGATGGGATTCGAATCCCGGAAAGAGATCCTCGAGATCAGCCACGGGCGCCTCCTCTGGTCTTCGTTGCGGCGAAGGATGCACGCCCGGCGGCCAACCCGCCAGCCCGCTTGCTATACCGCCACCGTCGGCCCGAAGATCTCCTCGAACGCCACCCGCAGCACCGCGTCCACTTCCGGCATGCTCACCACCAGCCCAAGGTCGGCCAGGCTGGTGACGCCGTGCTCGCGGACGCCGCAGGGGACGATGCCGTCGAAGTGCGACAGGTCCGGATCCACGTTGAGCGAGATGCCGTGGAAGCTCACCCATTGGCGCACGCGGATGCCGATGGCGGCGATCTTGTCCTCGCCGCCGGCGCGGGGCACCCACACGCCCACGCGGTCCTCCCGTCGTTCGCCGGTGACGTTGAAGGCCGACAGCGTGCCGATCAGCCACGCTTCGAGTGCGCCGACGTAGCGGCGCAGGTCCGGATCGCGACGCTTGAGGTCCAGCATGGCATAGGCCACCCGCTGGCCGGGGCCATGATAGGTGAACTGGCCGCCGCGGCCGGTCTCGTAGACCGGGAACCGGGCATCGATCAGGTCCTCGGCGCGGGCGCTGGTGCCGGAGGTGTAGAGCGGGGGATGCTCCACCAGCCAAACCCGTTCCGGTGCGGTGCCGGCGGCGATGGCGGCCACGCGCGCCTCCATGGCGGCCACCGCCTCGGGATAGGCGACGGGGGCGTCGCTCACCACCCACTCCACCGGCGGCGACAGCGGCGCGCGCGGCAGGAATGCGGTGGTCAAGGTTGAGCGGGGGCGGGGCTGGACAGTCATGATCGGGGATTATCGGTCTCGGCTCGCAGGGGCAAGCCATCCACAGGGCTGATATAGAACTTCACTGAGCCGACTGTGAGGCCTTGTGGGGCCGGATTCGATTTGCTAGACGATGCACCCCGGCGCAAGACGGTCCACCTCGGATCCACGGCGCCGGTTTGCATCTCTGAATGCGGTCGTGGCGGAATTGGTAGACGCGCTACCTTGAGGTGGTAGTTGGGAGACCAGTGAAGGTTCGAGTCCTTTCGACCGCACCAGATTGATGTGTATGAGAAATAGGCCCGCGCGGTATTTCACCGCCGGGCCTTTTTCTTGTCCTGGCGTCAAGAATATAAGGACTTTGTAAGGCGGTCTTTTGCGGAAGCCAGCGTCGGGGACGCAAGTTCTCCGGCTCGACTTGCCTGCGGCCTTTGCAACCATTTTCCTTACTCTTCTGCCCCGTTGGGCATCGGCCCCGAACCCAACGTGACATGGGTCGGTGCTGCAGCTAGGGCTCTTGTGGCTTAGATCTGTGCGGATGTCGTACGCATCATGGCGATCGTCACGGACGGCTCACATCGGGCGTCCTTGTCCACGTCCCGGATTCCGAGACCTCAGTGACCCACGGGGGGCATACACGCGACCAGCGCGAAGGCATAGATCATTCGTGAACGCGGTGCGTGCGTCGATGGCTATCCGTTGTGGGGATGTATAGCAATATAAGCTGTCATAGTTATTAGACGACAGCCTAATACAGGGGCATCCACCTTCGGATGGTATTTGTGGGCCCACTATGGGCGCAAGTCCTTTAGTTAATGCAAAATGAGAAATAGGCCCGTGCGGAGCTTCGCCCTCGGGCCTTTATTTTTTATGTAGCGGTATTATGGTCACTCGTAAAGCAGAATGATTCAGCTCTGTCGCTGAAATCGTGCTGTCATATGTAATGCTTCTTTTCAAGATAATATCCCGTTGTAAAATACGCGGTATTTTGATTGGGAGCGTTTCATGAAGCTCGGGGTTGTATTGTCAGCCGGCGGTAGCGCGTTCGGGAAAATTGCACGCATTACTTCGGGTGCGGTGGAGCTGATGGCGGTGACGACCCGCCCGTGCGGCGCCACAATTGTAGCCACAGAGCTTGGCATTCCCTGGGTGCGTGCGGACGGCACCAGTAGGGTCGGGCAGTCCAAGGCCATTGCCGAAGTCGCCCATGTAGAGGGATTGTCTTCGCTCCTCCTCAACTATGATCGGCTGGTGACGTCCGAGCTTTATGACTCGGTGCCCACTTTCAACGTCCATCCTGCGGCGCTTCCGGCCTTCAAGGGATTGCACGGGGTGGAGGACGCTTATGCGGCTGGGGCATGTCTCATCGGCTGCACGCTCCACAAGGTCGATGAAACGATGGACGGTGGGCCTGTCGTGGCTCAGATCGTCCGCAGCGCAGACCCCGCGTGGCCGCTTGCCCGGTGGCAAAAGCTTGCGTTCCTCATGAAAGTGTATTGCGGATTGGCTTGGATCGCGGGGCAGATGGGGACCTTGCGGCCAGGTAGCGGGCTCAACGCATCACACGACCTGCCGCCAGAATGGCATGCGCGCTTTTTGGAATTGCAGCGGGCCGAGGGGGAGGCCGTGATGATGGCCGCGCCGCGGTCGGCTTCGGTCGCGCTTACCGCATGATGCCGGCGAGGGGGACCGGCGGCCCCTCAGGCCGCCGTTGTCATTTGTGCTTCCCAATTCCCGTGAGTGGTGTGCAACGCCCGTTAGGCGTGGGGTAGAGGGCCGAGTGGCGCGCTGGCCCCTCTACCATGTCCTCACAGTCTCTGACGTCAGTTCAGGCCCTTGGGCAGCGAGTCGGTCCACAGGCGGGGCCAGAACAGCGTGAAGGGATTTTCCTGCGGCTCGGGCGCCGGTGCAGGGACCGCGGCCGGCGCAGCGGCAGCAGCGGGCAGGGGGGCGGAAGCTACGGCGTCTGCTGCCGGCGGCTTGGTCGCGACCGGCCGGACGGCGGGCTTGGACGCGGTTGTCGGACCGGAGGCCGGCTTGGCTGCGGTGGTGTCACCGGCAGTTGGCGCAGGCGCTACGGAGGCAGCGGCCGGAGCCGCCACGTGAGTGCCGCGCGGCCCGGCTGTGGGCGTGCTGGCCATGACGCCGGGTGTCGCGTTGACCACATGCACGATCTTGAAGCCGCGCGCCTTCAGCTCCCGCAGCAGGTGCGGCAGCATCACGGCGGTGGAGGGCTGGATGTCGTGCAGCAGCAGGATGCCGCCGCCACCGGCGGTCAGGCGGTCCAGGGCGCGCTTTTCCACTTCCTCCGGCTTCAGATGCATCCAGTCGTCCGCCACCTGATCGACGCTGAACACGGCGATGCCGTGCTCCTGGGTATAGGCCTCATAGAATTTCGTGCGGCCGAGGCCCGGAAAGCGGAACCAGGGATTGGGCGCTGCCCCCACCGGCGCCAGCGCGGTGCGCACCGAGGCGAACCCCTGCTCGATCTCCTGGATGCCCGCTGGCTGGGTGAGCTTGGGGAAGATCAGCGGATGGGTCTGGCTGTGGGTGCCGATGGTGTGGCCGGCCTCGAACGTCTTTTGCAGCACATGCGGATAGGCCCCCGCCATGCGGCCGACGATGAAGAAGGTCGCCTTCACGCATTCATGGTCCAGGGCTTCAAGAACCCGATTGGTCATGGGCGGCAGCGGGCCGTCGTCGAAGGTCAGCACCACCTCGCCCTTCTCCAACGGCAGGGTCTGCTTGTATTGGAGCCGGCCGAGGAAGGGGCTGGTCTTGGGATCGATTGCGATGGTGCGCGAGACCCCCAAGGCGTCGGGATTGCCGGGACAGGCGGAAGGCGGCGGCAATTGCTGCGGGGCTTGCAGGCCGGCTGCGGCCGGCGCGGCCACGGCCGTCGGTTGGGCCGCTGGCGATGGGGCTGGCGTCTGGGGGGCGGCGATCGGGGAGGGGGCAGCGGGAGAAACCTGCGCCTGCGCGGCGCCGATGGCGCCGGTGCTTGCCAGTGCCGCCAGGGCACTCGCCACAATGATGGACCGCATAAGACGATACCTGCTTGGCGCCGTGCGGCGCAAATCAATCGAGGGCGACCGTGCCGCGCGCTGCACTCATCCTCCGCCGCCGGTCCAACCGGGCGTTGCCTAACGCGCGGGTGCTGGCTGGCGCGCGGGAATGATGTGGACGACCCGATAGCCCTTGGCAGCTAAGGTCCGCAAGAACGTCGGAATCATGGCTGCGGTCTGGCTCTTGGTATCGTGGAACAGAACGATCCCGCCGCCTGCGGCGTCGAGGCGCTGCACGACCAGCGCAAGCTCCTGTTCGGGCGTCATTTTGTTCCAGTCGCTGGCCCAGAGATCGGCGCCGAAGACAGAAATGCCACGCTGCTGCAAATAAGCGAGCAACTCCGGCGTCGAAGCGAATCCGGGGAAACGGAAGAACGGCACCCGCGGCTGTGAGCCCGCGCTGCCGTAGGCGGCCTGGTCATCGGCCGCCATCCCGCGGGTGATCTCCGCCTGCGCGGCCGCGAAGGGCAGGCGGGCCAGCGTCACGTCCGGATGGGTCATGCTGTGATGGGCGACCGTATGGCCCTCGGCGATCTCCCGGCGCACCAGTTCGGGCCTCGCCTTCGCATTCTCGCCGATCAGGAAGAAGGTGGCGCGCACGCATTCCGCCTTCAGCGCATCCAGCACAGCCGCCGTCGTGTGCGGCCAGGGCCCGTCGTCGAACGTCAGCACCACTTCGCCCGGCTTGAGCGCCAGGGTCTGCGGGAAAGACTTGGTGCCCACCTGCACGCCGGGTGGCACCTCCAGCACCCGCGCGGTGCCGAGCGCATCCGGCCGCCCGGCGCAATCGGCAGCATGGGCCGGCGCCGCCCACCAGAGCGGCAGGCAGACCAGCAAGGCTTGTACAGCTCCGGTGGTAATCCACCGCATGCTATATCTCCGACCCCAATTCGTCGCCCTGGGGGTTTGCGTTCGCCGATACTCCCACCTAGAACGCCCGCAGTGTGCGATCAATGGTGCCCCAAGGAGACGAGCTATGCGCGACGACGCCGATCTCGCCCTTGAGGATGCCCTGGACCTGCCGGTGCGCGGTGAGGATGGGCAGGTCTCTCCCGCCTTCGTCGGCGCCATCAAGGCAGCCATCGGCCAGGGAGATCGCGACGGACTGCGGGCCAAGGTCCGCGATCTGCATGAAGCCGACGTCGGCGATCTGATTGAGGCGCTGGAGCCGGACGATCGCTCGCGTTTCATCGAACTGCTCGGCACCGATTTCGATTTCACCGCTCTGACCGAGCTGGACGAGACGGTGCGCGTGCAGATCCTGCGCCATCTGCCGCCGCGCACGGTGGCGGACGGCATCCGGGATCTGGATTCGGACGATGCGGTCTACATCCTCGAAGACCTGGACGAGGAGGACAAGGCCGCCATCCTCGCCTTCATCCCGGCGCCCGAGCGGGTCGCGCTCCAGCGCTCCCTCGACTATCCGGAGGAGAGCGCCGGGCGGCGCATGCAGACGGAATTCATCGCCGTCCCGCCGTTCTGGACCGTCGGCCGCGCCATTGACTACATGCGCGAGACCGAGGACCTGCCGGAAACCTTCTACGAAATCTTCGTGGTGGACCCCGCCTATCACCTCATGGGTGCCTTGCCGCTGGATCGCCTGCTGCGCACCAAGCGATCGGTGCTGGTCACTGCGGTCAAGAGCGAGCGCGCCCATGTGGTGAAGGCGAGCGAGGACCAGGAAGAGGTCGCTCGCATGTTCGAGCACTACAATCTGGTGTCGGCGCCCGTGGTGGACGATGCCGGGCGCCTGGTCGGCGTGCTGACGGTGGACGACATCGTCGACGTCATCCAGGAAGAGGCCGACGAGGATCTGCGCGCCATGGCCGGCGTCGGCAGCGACGAAGAGCTTTCAGACACCGTGGCCTATATCGCCAGAGGGCGATTGCCGTGGCTGCTGGTGAACCTGCTCACCGCCTTCTTCGCCGCCAGCATCATCTCGCTATTCTCCGATTCCATCGAGAAGATGGTGGCGTTGGCGGTGCTGATGCCCATCGTCGCCTCCATGGGTGGCAATGCCGGCAACCAGACCATGACCGTGGCGGTGCGCGCGCTGGCCACCAAGGATCTCGGCAGCCATAACGCCCGGCGCGTGGTGTTGCGCGAGGTGCTGGTGGGGCTGGTGAACGGCTGTATTCTTGCGGTTCTGCTGGGCGCGATCGCCGCGGCCTGGTTTGCCAACTGGCAGTTGGGCGGTGTGATCGCCACGGCGCTCATCATCAACATGTTTGCCGCCGGCCTGTTCGGCATCCTTATCCCCATTGTCATCCATCGCCTGAAGCTCGACCCAGCAGTGGCCTCCGGCGTATTCGTGACCACGGTGACCGATACGGTCGGCTTTTTTGCGTTCCTCGGCCTGGCTGCGCTTTGGTTCGCGGGTTAACTTGCAGCAGCCGCTCACTGGTCGCTAAATTTCCATGTAACAGGCTTCCCACGCTTGCAAGATGAGCTGCAAACTTCGTAAAATCTTCAACGTAGCCTGCAGGGCCGAAGGCCAGGGCATCCTCCGGTCTATACGGAGTACGTCATTTCTATAGTCGTGAGACCTAGCTTGAGCCGGGCCACCCTCGCGGTCGTATCCGCGACCGTTGTCGTGGCCGCGGGGCTGTTGGTCTTCCTGGTCCAGGCAGCGCTGCGCGCCGATGACGTCAGCGCGGGCCGCGAGCGCGAGATGGTGAACGCCTTCCTGCGCGCCCATGCCACTCACATGCTCCAGGTGCTGAAGACGGCGGCCGGTGACGCCGAAGCCAATGCCGATCTGACCGGAATGAACCAGAATTGGTTCCTGAGCGCCTTCGGCCAGCCCCTGAACGACGATTATGGCTTCGAGCAGACCTTCCTCGTGGACGGCAACGGCCGCGTGCTGCAAGGCGCCACGCTGGGCCGGCCCCTGACGCCGCGGGAACTGGAGGACGCCCGGCCCGCACTGGCAGGCCTGGTTCGCGAGGCAGCGTCGCAGAACAAGGGCGAGACCGGCGTCGTGGCCCGTGGCTCGGTGACCGGCGTGGCGGCGGTGCAGAAGATCACGCCTAAGACACGGCCCGGCGAACTCACGGACGACAACGGACTATTCGCGGTCACGGTCGACCTATTGAACGACAATCTGTTCAACGGCTTGGGTGCCGCCTTTCGTGCTGGCGCCTTCAAGCTGGTGGAGGGTAAGGTCTCGCAGCTCACGGTGGTGGACGGCGAGAATGCCCTTCCCATCACCGATCTGTCTGATGGTCATCCTATGGCGTTGACCTGGGCCACTGAACGCCCCGTGCGGGCGCTGCTGGCCCGCATCGCGCCGCCGGTGGCAGTGCTGTCGTCGATCCTGTTCGTCATGTGTGCGGCCTTCCTGGTCCAGGCCCGGCGAACGGCCGGCGCCCTGGCGCAAAGCGAGGCGCGGGCTGTGACGCTGGCGGCCCACGATGCGCTCACCGGCCTTGCCAATCGCGGCCACTTCATCGCCGAACTGGACCGGGCGGTGGCGGCGCTGCCGCCGGGCGAGACGCTGGCTTTAATATTCGTGGACCTGGACGGATTCAAGGACATCAACGACACCCTCGGGCATGCCACCGGCGATGTGCTGCTGTGTGAAGTGGCCCAGCGGCTGCGGATCTGCCTCGGGCCTGACGAACTGGTGGCCCGCTTCGGGGGCGACGAGTTCGTGCTGATGACGGGTTCGGCGGGGGGCGAGCGCCTGACAGTCTTGCTGGACGCCCTGCTCGCGTCCATGCGCCAACCGTTCACGGTCGATGGGAGTGAATTGCATGTGGGCGCGTCCATCGGCGCTGCAGTGGCTCCCATTGACGCCGCCTCCGGCGCCGAATTGATGCGGCTGGCCGACATTGCGCTCTATCGTGCCAAGGCGCAGGGGCGGGGTGGGGCGGTCCGATTCGAACCCTTTCTCGAGCGCGAGGTACGGCAGCGGCGGAATCTGGAGACCGAACTGGCCGAAGCCATCGCGACGGATCAGTTCGCCCTGGTGTTCCAGCCCCAGGTCGAGGTGGAAAGCGAGCGGATCGTCGGCTTTGAAGCGCTATTGCGCTGGGATCATCCCCGCCGCGGCCGCCTGCTTCCGGGTGACTTCCTCCCCGTGGCGGAAGGCACGCAGCTCATTACCCGTATCGACAATTGGGTGTTGCGGAACGCCTGCCTCCAGGCGCGTGCGTTCGGCGATGTGACGCTGGCGGTCAACATGTCGCCAGTCAATCTGCGCAATCCGTTGATGAGCGACCGGGTTCTGGCGACGCTGGAGGAAACCGGCTTCGATCCCGCCCGCCTGGAACTGGAGATCACCGAAAGCGCCATTATCGGCAGCGATGTAGCGGTCAATGAGGCGCTGACACGCCTGCGCAGCCACGGCGTTCGCTTGGCCCTGGACGATTTCGGCACCGGCCATGCCTCACTGGTGCATGTGCGCCGCTTTCCCATCACCAAGATCAAGATCGACCGCTCCTTCATCGCCAATCTCGGGGTGGAGCGGGATGCGGCGGCCATTGTCGAATATGTGGTCCGGCTCGGCCGCTCGCTGGGAATCACGCTCACGGCCGAGGGCGTGGAGACCCGCGAACAGCTGCGCTTCCTGCGGGCCTTCGGCGCCCAGCAGGCGCAGGGCTTCCTCTTCGCCCCGCCGCTTCCGGTCGCGGCGGCGGTGGCGCTGCTGGCGCAGAATCGGGAAACGCTGTCCGCTGGCCGGCGCGGGGGGAGCGGAGCTGCGGCGCGCACGCCGAAATAAGATCTAGCCGCTCAGTTCGGCCCAAAGACGGAGGCATGGCGGGTTTCAACCGGCGCCGGTCCCATCTACCATCGCAACGGCGGGGACGCAGAAGCCCCGATATCAATCAAGGTCATGCGGCTTAGCCGCGGGAGGATGACGGGAATGCTCGCCAACACGCACACGGGTTTCGATTTTGATCTCGGCGAAACCGCCGACATGCTCCGCGATTCGGTGCGCAGCTTCGCGCAGGACCTGATCGCCCCCCGTGCCGAGGAGATCGACCGCTCCAACCAATTCCCCCGCGACCTCTGGCCCAAGCTGGGCGAATTGGGCGTGTTGGGGCTGACGGTGGAGGAGGAATATGGCGGCTCGGGCCTTGGCTATCTGGAGCACGTCATCGCCATGGAGGAGATCAGCCGCGCCTCCGCCTCGGTCGGTCTGTCCTATGGCGCGCACTCGAACCTGTGCGTCAACCAGATCCGCCGCAACGGCAGCGAAGCACAGAAGCGCGCCTATCTGCCCAAGCTGATTTCCGGTGAGCACGTGGGTGCGCTCGCCATGTCCGAGCCGGGCGCCGGGTCGGACGTGGTGTCCATGCGCACTCGCGCCGAGAAGAAGGGCGACCGCTACATTCTCAACGGCAGCAAGATGTGGATCACCAATGGTCCCATCGCCGAAACGCTGGTGGTCTATGCCAAGACCGATCCGGCGGCCGGATCGCGCGGCATGACCGCCTTCCTGGTCGAGAAGGGCTTTACCGGATTTTCAACCGCCCAGAAGCTGGACAAGCTGGGCATGCGCGGCTCCGACACCGGCGAACTGGTGTTCGAGGATTGCGAAGTGCCGGAGGAGAATGTCCTCGGCGCGGTGGGCCGCGGCGTCAACGTGCTGATGTCGGGGCTGGATTACGAGCGTGCCGTGCTGGCCGGCGGGCCGGTGGGGATCATGCAGGCCTGCATGGATGTCGTCCTGCCCTATGTGCATGAGCGCAAGCAGTTCGGGCAGGCCATCGGCACCTTCCAACTGATGCAGGGCAAGCTGGCCGACATGTATGTGGCTATGAATTCGGTGCGCGCCTATGTCTATGCGGTGGCAAGGGCCTGCGATCGTGGCGCCACCACCCGCGAGGATGCGGCGGGCGCGATCCTGTTGGCGGCCGAGAAGGCCACCTGGATGGCGCTGGAGGCCATCCAGACCCTCGGCGGCAACGGTTATATCAACGACTATCCCACTGGGCGGCTGCTGCGCGACGCCAAGCTCTATGAGATCGGCGCCGGCACCAGCGAAATCCGCCGCATGCTGATCGGCCGCGAATTGTTCGACAAGACCGCCTAAGATCCGCACACGCTACGAGCCGTACCGCAAATGGGGTATGAGAACGTTTGCGGGAGGGGGCATGGATTCGTTCTTTACGCTGTCGAAGGTGGGGTGGCTGCTGGCCGCCCCGTCCAACCTCCTGGTCTTCGGAATCGTGGTCGGTCTGTTGCTGCGGGTGGCGGATGTGCGCCGGCCGGCCATCGCGCTGACCGGCCTATCTGTGCTGGGGCTGCTGATCTTCGGCTTTTCGCCCGCTGCCAATTACATCGCCTCGCCCTTGGAGGAGCGGTTTCCCCCGTTCCGCGATGACGGCCGGCCGGTGGATGGCATCATTGTGCTCGGCGGCGCCGAAGTGCCGGATGTGGCTTTAGCCCGCGGGGTTCCGGCGGTGAACGATGCCGCCGAGCGCATGATCGCGTTCGCGGCGTTGGCCCGCCGCTATCCTGAAGCGCGGCTGGTGTTCAGCGGCGGCAGCGCGGCTCTGGAGCCGGGCGAGGCGGTGGAGGCCGATGCCGTTCGCCTGACGCTGCTGGACATGGGCATCGACCTTCAACGGGTCAGCTTCGAGCGCCGGTCCCGCAATACGGCGGAGAATGCCGCCTTCACCCGGCAGATGGTCGGGCCGACGCCGGGCAGCCGCTGGCTGCTGGTGACGTCGGCATTCCATATGCCGCGGGCGATCGGGTGTTTTCGTGCGGCTGGATTTCCGGTCACCGCTTATCCGGTGGACTACCGCACCGTGTCAGCCGGTGCGCTGGACGGCGGCTTCAGCCGGGTGGCGCAGGGATTGGATCTGACCGACCTGGTGAGCAAGGAGTGGCTCGGGCTCGTGGCTTACTATCTGTCAGGCCGGATCCCAACCCTGTTTCCCGGCCCGGTGACGCAGCGTCCCGCCACATAGGTGCCCGACCGCGCGGCTGCCGATCTCACACGAGAGGCGGGTGCTATTCGTCCCGCGGCAGGCCGAGGCGGTAGACGCCGCGGAAATCGCTGGGATCCACCGGCTTGCCCTTGCGGTAGATGATCAGACGGCCTTCCTGCGCCAGGCGCACGGCCACGCGGCGCACCAACGGCAATACGCGCTGCCAGCCGTCGCCGGTGGACAGGGCACGCGCCGGATCGGACGGATCGATGGTCTTGCCATCGCCGCGCTGGCGGGCGAGGTCCAAAATGGTCTTCTCCACGTCGCCTTCGGCGGGGAGGGCGGCTTGGTCGGGTGCGCGGTCGCTGATCATGCGCCCTCCTGGCATCCGGCGCGGCGAGATGCAAGCCTGACACATGGCTGCCATGAAACCCTGTGCGGTGCGGCGAAGAGTCCATTGCACTTTGTGCAACACTTTCTTAACTAGAATTTCAGTTGGGGCCGCAATCTGGTCGCCATCGTCCGAACAGGGTTCATCATCTCATCATGAGTGTCGCAACCAAGCGGTCCTGCTGGTGTTTCGCGCGCCTTGCCTTGACGGCCTTCGGCCTTGGCATCGCCATCGTTTATGTGTTCGGCGGCTTCGATCCGAATTTCATAGCGATCCATTGACGTTAATGCACACTTGAGGCTTCCGTCCCGGACAAGGTCCGGAACTTTCGGGGAGGCTTGTGTGACGCTTAAGCTCTATCTCGGCAGCAAGACCTATTCCTCGTGGTCGCTGCGGCCCTGGCTGGCGCTGCGTGCCGCCGGCGTGGCATTCGACGAACATCTGCTGCCGCTGGATACGGACATTTTCCGCACGACTCTGGCGCCGTTCGCGGCCATGGGCGCGCCGGGGCGCGTCCCCATGCTGGTGGACGGCGACGTGGTGGTCTGGGAATCCCTGGCCATCATCGAATATGCGGCCGAGCGTTACCGCGAACTGGAGTTCTGGCCGCAGGAGCCCGTTGCCCGCGCCATGGCCCGTGCCGCAGCCGCCGAGATGCACGGCAGTTTCTCCGCCCTGCGCAGCGAACTCGCCATGAATCTGGCGCGGCCGCCGGAACCCCGCGCCATCAGCGAAGCGGCGCAGGCCGACGTGGCGCGGATCCAATACATCTGGACCAATGCCCGTAATCGTTTCGGGGCCGAGGGGCCGTTCCTCTTCGGCCGCTTCTGCGCCGCCGATGCCATGTTCGCGCCTGTCGCGACCCGCTTGCACACCTATCAAGTGCCGCTCGATCCGGTCAGCGCCGCTTATGTGGCGGCAATCTACGCCCAACCGGACTTCGTGCGCTGGCATGCCGATGCCTTGACCGAGGACTGGGTGGTGGCCAAGGACGAGGTGGATTGGCCGGTGGTCAAGCGCGCCCCGCGCTGAAGCGTCTTGCGAGTCTCCGCCGCGGCTGCTTCATAGCCATGGCCGCCGCGGACCAGCGCCGCGCGTGCAGCCGCGCCATATCTCGCCGCTCGGCTGCCAACGCCATCAGGACGATCAATGCCGCTTCATCTGCTCAAACTGTGCGTCGGTGCCGAGTCCGTGGCGGATCTGGAGGCGTGGATCGGCCAGAAGCTGGCGCGTCGGCAGGCGGCGGGGCAGCCAGTGGAAGTGTCCCACATCACCCGCATGGTGCCGACCCGGATCGATGATCTGATCCCCGGTGGCTCGCTCTATTGGGTGATCAAGGGCGAAGTGGCGTGCCGCCAGACGCTGCTGGAGGTGCGGCCGTTCGTGGATGGCGACGGCATCCGCCGCTGCCATCTGGTCCTTGAACCGGAAGTGGTGAAGGTGGCGCCGCGCCCGTCCCGGCCGTTCCAGGGCTGGCGTTACCTTAAGGCAGCGGAAGCGCCGACCGATCTGGATGCCGGTCGCCGGTCGGGAGACCCGCTGCCGGAACATATGGAGCGTGAACTGCGGGCGCTGGGGTTGCTGTAGACGCCCCGTATCGTCCCGCGGGCACCGCGGCGTCCTAAGACAGAGCGAGCCCTCCCGTGCAGAAACGTGAGAAGGGCCCCGCGCATGGCGCGGGACCCTCCGTCTGCGAGCGGTTGGGGGGGATTCAGCCCGCGCGCAGATTCTGGACCACCCGGTCCACCTCCACCTTCAACTGCTGGGCTTGGCCGGTGAGAGAACCGGACAAGGTCATCAGTTGCGAGGAGGCGGCCCCGGTCATGGTGGCGGCGCGGCCGACGCCGGTGATGTTGTCGTTCACCGTCTCGGTGCCGCGGGCGGCCTGCTGGGTGTTGGTGGAGATCTCCTGGGTGGCGGCACCCTGCTGCTCAATGGCCGCGGCAATGGCCGAGGAGGCGGTGCGGATCTGGCCGATGGTACCGACGATCCGGTCGATGGATTCCACCGAACGGTTGGTGGCCTGCTGGATTTCGCCCACCTTGCCGGCGATTTCCTCAGTCGCCTTGGCGGTCTGCGCCGCCAACTGCTTCACTTCCTGGGCCACCACCGCGAAGCCCTTGCCCATCTCGCCGGCACGCGCCGCCTCGATGGTGGCGTTCAGCGCCAAGAGGTTGGTCTGGCTGGCGATATTGGTGATCAGGATCAC
>CALRNP020000052.1:0-25523 GCA_943369575.1 Azorhizobium sp. AG788
GACAAGGAGCTGGAACTGGCGGAAGCCATGGCCAAGAAGCTCGGCACCCACCTGATCTACTTCGTGCCGCGCGACAACATCGTGCAGCATGCCGAACTGCGCCGCATGACCGTGCTCGAATACGCTCCCGACAGCGTCCAGGCCGGCCATTACCGCAGCCTGGCCACGAAGATCCATGCCAATGGCGGCAAGGGCATCATCCCGACCCCGATCACCATGGACGAGTTGGAAGACATGCTCATGGAGCACGGCATCATGAAGGCCGTGGACGAGAGCGTCGTCGGCAAGACCGCGGAAGAACTGGCCGCCATGTCGGCCTGAGGCCGACGCGCGCAAGTCCGGCCTGATCGGTCGGCCTGAGCACGTCCAGTCTGAAGCCTTTCACACGGACCCGGCCAGCCCCTGTCGCCAGGGGCTGGCCCCCCGATTGAAACCCAAGGTAGCGAGGATAGCGAAATGAGCCTGGCAAAGACGCAAAGCATCGAAGAGATCAAGGCCCGGAACAAGGAACTCATCAGCGAGGTTCTTGAAATCTATCCGGAGAAGACCGCCAAGAGGCGTGCCAAGCACCTCAATGTGCATGAGGCGGGCAAGTCCGATTGCGGCGTGAAATCCAATCTCAAGTCGGTTCCCGGCGTGATGACCATCCGCGGCTGCGCCTATGCCGGCTCGAAGGGTGTGGTCTGGGGTCCGATCAAGGACATGATCCACATCAGCCACGGCCCGGTGGGCTGCGGACAGTATAGCTGGGCCGCGCGCCGCAATTATTACATCGGCACCACCGGCATCGACACCTTCGTGACCATGCAGTTCACGTCGGACTTCCAGGAAAAGGACATCGTGTTCGGCGGCGACAAGAAGCTGCTGAAGATCATGGACGAAATCCAGGAATTGTTCCCGCTCAACAACGGCATCACCGTGCAATCGGAATGCCCCATCGGCCTGATCGGCGACGACATCGAGGCGGTCTCCAAGGCCAAGTCGAAGGAATATGACGGCAAGACCATCGTGCCGGTGCGGTGCGAAGGCTTCCGCGGCGTGTCGCAGTCGCTGGGCCATCACATCGCCAACGACGCCATCCGGGACTGGGTGTTCGACAAGATCCCCGCCGATGCCACACCGCGCTTCGAACCCACCGATTATGACGTCGCCATCATCGGCGACTACAACATCGGCGGCGATGCCTGGTCCTCGCGCATTCTCCTGGAGGAGATGGGCCTGCGGGTGATCGCGCAATGGTCCGGCGACGGTTCGCTGGCGGAGCTGGAGGCCACCCCCAAGGCCAAGCTCAACGTCCTGCACTGCTACCGCTCCATGAACTACATCTCGCGTCACATGGAAGAAAAGTACGGTATTCCGTGGACCGAATATAACTTCTTCGGCCCCTCCAAGATCGCGGAATCGCTGCGCAAGATCGCCAGCTTCTTCGACGACAAGATCAAGGAAGGTGCCGAGCGCGTCATCGCCAAGTACCAGCCGTTGATGGACGCGGTGATCGCCAAGTACCGGCCGCGGCTGGAAGGCAAGACCGTGATGCTGTTCGTCGGCGGCCTGCGTCCGCGCCACGTCATCGGCGCGTATGAAGACCTCGGCATGGAAGTGGTCGGCACCGGCTACGAGTTCGGCCACAACGACGACTACCAGCGCACCGCCCAGCATTATGTGAAGGACGGCACGCTGATCTATGACGACGTGACCGGCTACGAGTTCGAGAAGTTCGTCGAGAAGGTCCAGCCGGACCTCGTCGGCTCGGGCATCAAGGAAAAGTACGTGTTCCAGAAGATGGGTGTGCCGTTCCGGCAGATGCATTCCTGGGACTATTCCGGCCCGTACCACGGCTATGACGGTTTCGCCATCTTCGCGCGCGACATGGACATGGCCATCAATTCGCCCATCTGGAAGATGGCCAAGGCCCCGTGGAAAGCGGTGCCCAAGCCCACCCTGATGGCCGCCGAATAGCGCCGCCGCCGCCCCGGCCCGCCCGAACGCGGGCAGGCCGGGGCGCCAGATCGGGATCCGAATTCAAGAGGACATCACCATGACGCAGAATGCCGAACATGTGCTCGATCATCTCGAGCTGTTCCGTGGCCCGGAATACCAGCAGATGCTGGCGAACAAGAAGAAGATGTTCGAAAACCCGCGCGATCCCGCTGAAGTGGAACGCATCCGGGAGTGGGCCAAGACCCCCGAATACAAAGAGAAGAACTTCGCCCGCGAAGCCCTGACCGTGAACCCCGCCAAGGCCTGCCAGCCGCTGGGCGCGGTGTTCGCCGCGGTGGGCTTCGAGGGCACCATCCCCTTCGTCCATGGCTCGCAGGGCTGCGTTGCCTATTATCGCAGCCATTTCTCGCGCCATTTCAAGGAGCCCAGCTCCTGCGTGTCCTCGTCCATGACCGAGGATGCCGCGGTGTTCGGCGGCCTGAACAACATGATCGACGGCCTGGCCAACACCCATGCCATGTACAAACCGAAGATGATCGCCGTCTCCACCACCTGCATGGCGGAAGTCATCGGCGATGATCTGAACGCCTTCATCAAGACGGCGAAGGAAAAGGGCTCCGTGCCCGAGGAATTCGACGTTCCCTTCGCCCATACCCCGGCCTTCGTGGGCAGCCACGTCACCGGCTATGACAATGTGATGAAGGGCATCCTGGAGCACTTCTGGGACGGCAAGGCGCGCACCGCGCCGGTGCTGGAGCGGGTGCCCAACGAGAAGATCAACTTCATCGGCGGCTTCGACGGCTACACCGTCGGCAATCTGCGCGAAGTCAAGCGCCTGCTCACCACCATGGGCGCCGACTACACCATCATCGGCGACAATTCCGACGTGTGGGACACCCCCACCGACGGCGAGTTCCGGATGTATGACGGCGGCACCACCCTGGAGGAGACCGCCAACGCGCTGCACGCCAAGGCCACCATCTCCATGCAGGAATACTGCACCGAGAAGACCCTGCCGTTCATCGCCGGCCATGGCCAGGAAGTGGTGGCGTTCAACCACCCGGTCGGCGTCGCCGGCACCGATGCCTTCCTGATGGCGGTCTCCCGCCTCATCGGCAAGGAGATCCCCGAGGAACTGGCCCGCGAGCGCGGCCGCCTGGTGGATGCCATCGCCGATAGCAGCGCCCATATCCACGGCAAGAAGTTCGCCATCTATGGCGATCCGGACCTGTGCCTGGGCCTGGCCGCCTTCCTCATGGAACTGGGCGCGGAACCCACCCATGTGCTGGCCACCAACGGCACCAAGGGCTGGGCCGAGAAGGTGCAGGCGCTGTTCGACAGCTCGCCGTTCGGACAGAACTGCAAGGTCTATCCCGGCAAGGATCTGTGGCACATGCGCTCGCTGCTGTTCACGGATCCGGTGGATTTCCTGATCGGCAACACCTACGGCAAGTATCTGGAGCGCGACACCGGCACCCCGCTGATCCGCATCGGCTTCCCGGTGTTCGACCGCCACCACCACCACCGCCGTCCGGTGTGGGGCTATCAGGGCGGCCTGAACGTCCTGGTCACCATCCTGGACAAGATCTTCGACGAGATCGACCGCAACACCAACGTCCCGTCCAAGACCGACTACAGCTTCGACATCATCCGCTGATGCCGCGCCTGCCGCGCGCCTCCCTCAAGGGGCGCGCGGCGGGCCCTTTGCGCGTTCGGCGTCTGCCGTCCCGCGCGTTTGCTCCTCTGGCGTGACGCCGCCCGGCGCCCCCCACGATCCGCCCATGATCATCGGAAGAGGACCGCCCCATGACTTCGCTCTCCGCCACCATCCAGGATGTGTTCAACGAGCCCGGCTGCGGCAAGAATGCCAACAAGTCCGAGGCGGAGCGCAAGAAGGGCTGCACCAAGCAATTGCAGCCCGGTGGAGCGGCCGGCGGCTGCGCCTTCGACGGCGCCAAGATCGCGTTGCAGCCTCTGACCGACGTGGCCCATCTCATCCACGGCCCAATCGCCTGCGAGGGCAATTCCTGGGACAATCGCGGCGCCAAGTCCTCCGGCTCCAACATCTGGCGCACCGGATTTACCACCGACATCAACGAGACCGACGTGGTGTTCGGCGGCGAGAAGCGCCTGTTCAAGGCGATCCGCGAGATCATCGAGAAGTACAATCCGCCAGCGGTGTTCGTCTATCAGACCTGCGTGCCGGCGATGATCGGCGACGACATCAATGCGGTGTGCAAGGCGGCCAAGGCCAAGTTCGGCACGCCGGTGATCCCGGTGAATTCCCCCGGCTTTGTCGGCCCCAAGAATCTAGGCAACAAGCTCGCGGGCGAAGCCCTGCTGGAGCATGTGATCGGCACCGAGGAACCGGAATATACCACCCCCTACGACCTCAACATCATCGGCGAATACAATCTCGCTGGCGAATTGTGGCAGGTGAAGCCGCTGCTGGACGAATTGGGCATCCGCATCTTCTCGTCCATCTCCGGTGATGGCCGCTACAAGGAAGTGGCCTATTCCCACCGCGCCAAGGCGGCGATGATGGTGTGCTCCAAGGCCATGATCAACGTGGCCCGCAAGATGGAGGAGCGCTACGGCATTCCCTTCTTCGAGGGCTCGTTCTACGGCATCGAGGATTCCAGCGACTCCTTGCGCGAGATCGCCCGCCTGCTGATCGAACGCGGCGCGCCCGACGAGCTGATGGCCCGCACCGAGGCGGTGATCGCCCGCGAGGAGGCGAAAGCCTGGGCCGGCATCGCCAAATACAAGCCGCGCTTCAAGGGCAAGAAGGTGCTGCTGATCACCGGCGGCGTGAAGTCCTGGTCGGTGGTGGCGGCGCTGCAGGAAGCGGGCCTGGAACTGGTGGGCACCTCGGTGAAGAAGTCCACCAAGGAAGACAAGGAACGCATCAAGGAACTGATGGGCCAGGACGCCCACATGATCGACGACATGACGCCGCGCGAAATGTACAAGATGCTGAAAGACGCCAAAGCCGACATCATGCTGTCCGGCGGGCGCTCGCAATTCATCGCGCTGAAGGCGGCGATGCCGTGGCTCGACATCAACCAGGAACGCCACCACGCCTATATGGGCTATGTGGGCATGGTGAAGCTGGTGGAGGAGATCGACAAGGCACTCTACAATCCCATCTGGGAACAGGTGCGCCAGCGCGCCCCCTGGGAGAGCGCCGCCGATACCTGGCAGGCGAAAGCCACCGCCCAGTCGGATGCGGAAGCCGCCGCCTTGGCGGCCGATCCGGTGGCGGCGGAAGCCGCCCGTAAGGCGCAGAAGATCTGCCACTGCAAGAATGTCAGCCTCGGGATCATCGAGGGCGCCATTGCTGCGCAGGGACTCAGCACTGTGGAGGAGGTGCGCCGCGCCACCGATGCGTCCGGGGGCTGCGGCGCCTGCACCGGGCGGGTGGAGGAACTGCTGGCGGCCGCCGCCGCGCAGGTCGCCGCCATCCCCGCCCTCCAGGCGGCGGAGTAGCCCCATGGCTGTGGTCATCACCTCCAAGAAAGCCTGTGCGGTCAATCCGCTGAAGATGAGCCAGCCCATCGGCGGCGCACTGGCCTTCATGGGCCTGCGCGGGTCCATGCCGCTGCTGCACGGCTCGCAGGGCTGCACCTCGTTCGGCCTGGTGCTGTTCGTGCGCCATTTCAAGGAGGCGATCCCGCTCCAGACCACCGCCATGAGCGAAGTGGCAACCGTTCTGGGCGGCTATGAGAATGTGGAGCAGGCGGTGCTCAACATTCACAAGCGCACCAAGCCCGAGATCATCGGCATCTGCTCCACCGGCGTCACCGAGACCAAGGGCGACGATGTGGAGGGCTATATCCGCCTGATCCGGCAGAAGAATCCGGAGGTGGCCAACTTGCCCATGGTCTATGTCTCCACCCCGGATTTCAAGGACGCCTTCCAGGACGGCTGGGAGAAGACGGTCGCCCGCATGGTGGAAGTGCTGGTGGATACGCCCAAGGCCGAGGCCCGCCGCGATCCCTCACGGGTGAATGTGCTGCCCGGCTGCCACATGACCCCCGGCGACATCGAGGAAGTGCGCACCATCCTGGAGGATTTCGGCCTGGAGCCGTCCTTCCTGCCGGATCTGGGCGGCTCGCTGGACGGGCATATTCCCGATGAATTCACCCCCACCACCATCGGCGGCATCGGGGTGGAGGAGGTGGCCACCATGGGCCAGGCGGGCTGGACCATCGCCATCGGCGCCCAGATGCGCCGGGCGGCAGAAGCGCTGGAGATCAAGACCGGCACCCCGTTCAAGGTGTTCGAGCGGCTGTGCGGATTGGCGCCGAACGATGAGTTCATGATGTTCCTGTCCACCATCAGCGGCCGGCCGGTGCCGCTGAAATATCGCCGCCAGCGCGGCCAGTTGGTGGATGCCATGCTGGATGCGCACTTCCATGTGGGCGGGCGCAAGCTCGCCATCGGCGCCGAGCCGGACTTGCTGTTCGACCTCTCCTCCATGCTGCACGAGATCGGCGCCAAGGTGACCGCCGCCGTCACCACCACCCAGTCGCCGGTGCTGGAACAGGTGATGGCGGAAGAGGTGCTGATCGGCGATCTGGAGGATCTGGAAACCCAGGCCCGCGAGCGCGGCTGCGATCTGCTGGTCACCCATTCCCATGGCCGGCAGGCGGCGGAGCGGCTCGCCATTCCCTTCTACCGCGCCGGGATGCCCATGTTCGATCGCCTTGGCGCCGGGCACCAGACATCCATGGGCTATCGCGGCACCCGCGACACCATCTTCGCCATCGCCAATCTCATCATGGCCGATCACGAAGCCCACCACGAGCCCACCCCCGACACCTGGCGGGGCGACGATGCCGGCCACGCCAGCGCGATGCATTGAGGCGGCAGAACAGAAGGACGATGCCATGAAAATCGCATTCGCCACCCAGGACCTCAAGCGCGTCGATGCGCATTTCGGCTGGGCCAAGAACATCGCCATCTATGAGGTCGGCCCGCAGGGCCACCACTTCCTGGAAGCCATCGAGTTCGACGGCGACCTCAAGGAAGACGGCAATGAGGACAAATTGGCCCCCAAGATCGACGCGATCAAGGATTGCGCCATCCTCTATGTGGCGGCCATCGGCGGCTCGGGCGCGGCCCGGGTGGTGGCCAACAACATCCACCCCATGAAGGTCAACCAGCCGGAAGAGATCAGCGACCTGCTGGTGAAGCTGGAAGACGTGCTGAAGGGCAATCCGCCCCCCTGGCTGCGCAAGATCCTGAACAAGGGCCAAGAGCGCACCTTCGATTTTGACGAGTGAGGCATCCCATGTCCGACAGCG
The DNA here is from genome assembly GCA_943369575.1 of Azorhizobium sp. AG788. GTDB lineage: Bacteria > Pseudomonadota > Alphaproteobacteria > Rhizobiales > Xanthobacteraceae > Azorhizobium. Next base: position 7,251 of record CALRNP020000052.1, read on the forward strand.
CCGCAATTCTCGACACCCCGCCGGCGGCCGAAGCGCCGTTCATCAAGGAACTCATCAAGGTCTGGCGTGCCCAGGACAGCCACGGCGCCTGGGAAAGCAAGAGCGACCTCTCGCTGCTGGAACCCTACATTCTCGACAAGGAAGCCCGCCGGGCGCTGCCGATCATCGGCGATCCGGACCCGGAGACCATCTGGCGGCTGGAATTGTTCTTCAACGCCGTCGCCCTCTCCATCGAGCGCGAGACCGGGGTGATGGTGTCGCCCATGTTCAAGATGAGCCATGAGGGCTTCGGCCGCATGGTGCTGATCGGCGGGCGGCTGATCGTGGTCAACAAGCAGCTGCGCGATGTGCACCGCTTCGGCTTCGACAATCTCGGCAAGCTGGCCGAGGAAGGCGCCAAGCATGTGGCTGCCGGCGTCGGCATGATCGAGAAATTCCCTGACGTCGCCAAATACTGACCCCGGATGCGGGATGACTGACCTCCTCATCCCGCATCCGTTTCGGACGGGGCCGGCGCCCTGCTTTGGGCGCCGCCCCGTCCGCTCCCCACCCCTGCATCACCGATCCGCGATACGTTCGCGGAACCGATGGCGCTTGGTCCGATGTCGATGACCCACCGCCGCGTGCCGTTCGGCCCGGCCCCTGGAGATGAAAGAGGACGCCATGTCGAACGCCACCCGCGATGGCCGCCTCTGGCAGCCGGAATTCCTCGTCGCCATCGATGAGAAGAAATGCATCGGCTGCGGCCGCTGCTACAAGGTCTGCGGCCGCGACGTGATGACCCTGAAGGGCCTCACCGACGAGGGCACCTTCGTCGATCTCGACGACGATGACGACGACGAGATCGAGAAGAAGATCATGGTGATGAATGACGACGGCGCCTGCATCGGCTGCGGCGCCTGCGCCCGGGTCTGCCCCACCAATTGCCAGACCCACGAAGCCAAGGCCGACGCCGCCTGAGCTGGGCCGGGGGTTCCGGCCCAGCTCTTTAGGACCGGACCGCGGTCACAGGCCCTGACCGCCGGACACCTCGATCCGCTGAGCATTCACCCAGCGATTATCCGCCGACAGCAGACTGGCGATCATCGGCCCGATGTCATCAGGCACGCCCACACGCCCCAGCGCGGTCATCTCCGCCAGCATCTTGTTGATCTGCGGATTGTCACGCACCGCACCGCCACCGAAATCAGTCTCGATGGCGCCCGGTGCCACGGCGTTCACGGTGATGCCGCGGCTCCCCAGCTCCTTGGCGAGATAGGCCGTGAGCACCTCGACCGCGCCCTTCGCTGCCGCATAGGCGGCATAGCCGGGAAATACTATCCGCGTCAGGCCCGAGGACAGGTTCACGATGCGCCCGCCATCGGCAATCAGCGGCAGCAGCGCCTGGGTGAGAAAGAACACGCCCTTGAAGTGAACGTTCACCAGAGCATCGAACTGCGCCTCGGTGGTCTCGGCGATGGACGCATGGGTGCCATGGCCGGCATTGTTCACCAGATGGTCGAAGGTCTCGCGGCTCCAGGTGTCGCGCAACACCTCGCGCAGGCGGCTGGCGAATACCGCAAAGCTGGAAGCGTCGCTCATGTCGAGCGGCAGGGCCACCGCTTGGCGCCCCAGCGCCTGGATCTCCGCTACCACCGCCGCCGCTTCCGCGCTGCGGCTCTGATAGGTGACGATGACATCGCCGCCCTGACGGGCGATGCTCAGCGCGGTGTTGCGGCCAAGGCCACGGCTGGCGCCGGTGATGAGGGTAATCTGGGTCATAGGGCAGCTCCTTGTGTGCGGCCCCAGTGATAGGCTCTCCCCTGCCGGCCGGTCTTTGCCGGATCCGCCATGGTCTTTGCCTAATCCTCCAGCGGGATAGCCGTGCGGGCGGCAGCTCGGCTAAAGTCTCCTCGGATCGGACGCCCCTTACGAGACACGTCTGCCACCAGGATGAGCCCGATGACCGACGCCCTGCTCGCCGCAGCCACCCAATATGCGCAGGCGCATGTGAACGCCGCCGGCGTGGCGGAGACGCCCATTCCCGGCATGGCGATCATCCGCTCCACGGCGCCCAGCGGCCTGCTGCACGCCATTGCCCGGCCTCTGGTCTGCCTCGTCCTGCAAGGCGGCAAGCAGGTGGCCATGGGCACGCAGACGCTCGATCTCAGGGCCGGGGACTCGCTGCTGATCACCGCCGACCGACCCATCGTCAGCCAGATTACCCACGCCAGTCCCGCCGCGCCCTATCTCTCCATGGTGCTGGAACTGGAGCCGGCGGTCATTGCCGATTTGTCCATCGAGATGCAGGCGGTGCCGGCGGCCGATGGCCCTGCGGTGCGCAGCGAGCCCACCGACGCGGAGGTGACTGACGCCGCGCTGCGGCTGATGCGGCTGCTGGAGCGCCCGCAGTCGATCCCGGTTCTGCAAGCCTCGCTCATCCGCGAACTGCATTATTGGCTGCTGTCCGGCCGCCACGGCCTGGCCATCCGCGGGCTCGGCTGGCGGGATGGGCATATCCAGCGGATCGCGCGCGCCGTGGCGCTGCTGCGGGCCGAATTCGCCGCCCCCTTGCCGGTGGAGCGCCTGGCCGCCGCCGCCGGCATGAGCGCTTCGTCCTTCCACCAGCATTTCCGCGCGGTCACCTCGCTGTCGCCGGTGCAATTCCAGAAGCAATTGCGCCTGATTGAAGCCCGGCGGCTGATGGCAGCGGAGGGCTGCTCGTCCAGCAGCGCCGCCTTCGCGGTGGGCTATGAGAGCGTCTCGCAATTCACCCGCGAATACAGCCGCATGTTCGGCCTGCCCCCGGCCACGGATGCCGAGGCGCTGCGCCAGTCCGCCCCGTCGGCAGCCTGACGACCGGCTCTGGCGCTATTCGATGCCCTGTTCGCGGGCCTTCCACATGGCGGCGATGCGGAAGCGCTCATTGATGGCGGCGGGATTAGCCAGGATCTGCGCCTCCACCTCCTTGAACGCTTCCCCCACCAATGCGGCCTCGGCGGCGGTGAGCGTCACCCGGCCGGCCATGTGGGTGGTGTCGGGAGCGGCGGTGAGGATGGCACGGCGGTTGGGGTGCTGCTTGACCTCGATCAGCTCGAACGCCTCCAGCTGACCGTCGAGGCAGATGGCGAGGCCGATCACCTCCAGCTTGCGGCCGTCCTGGGTGGTCTTGATGAGCGTGGTCATGATGCGCCCTCCTCGTCGGCGGCCAGCCAGCTGTAGCCGCCCTGGTCCCATAATTGCGCCAGCGCCTGATCCGGACTCCAGGCGGGGAACTGGGCGGTGATGGCTTCGAAATCCGCCCGGAACCGCACCGCGTCGTCGCCCTCCAGATGCGCCGCCCGGTGCTCCGGCTTGAAGCGCAGGGTGAAGGCGTCGCCATCGGCATCGGCGAAGAGTTCATACTCCTCGCCCACCAGGGTCATGCCGGCCGATACCGCGTGCGGGTCCATCAGCGTGTGCCTTTTCCCATGAGAGCCGCCTCAGGCCGCCACCGCGACCGGAGTATCTTCCGCCAGGCCCCATTCGGCCCAGGAGCCGTCATAGACGGCGGCGTCAGGGTGCCCGAGCACATGCAGCGCCAAAGCGACCATGCAGGAGGTGATGCCGGAGGCGCAGGTGGCGACCACCGGGCGCTCCAGATCGATCCCCGCTGCCGCGAACCGCGCCGCCAGAACCACCGGCGGCTGCAACGCCCCGGTTTCGGGATGGACCAGGTCCGCCCACGGCACATTGATGGCGTTGGGGATATGGCCGAGCTTCTTGAAGGGGAAGACGTCTTCCTGCGTGCCCTCGAACTTGGCCGGGCCGCGCGCATCTACCACCTGTTCCAGCGGATTCAGCAGATTGGCTTTCATCTGCGCCAAAGTGCGCACCAGCTCCGGCGCCAGGGTGGCGGCGAAGGTGGCGGGCTCGGGGCGCACCGGCGCCATTTCCGTCGGCAGCTTTTCCTTGGTCCACTTGCCGAAGCCGCCATCCAGCAGCGCCACATTCTCGTGTCCGAAGGCCCGGAACATCCACCACGCCCGCCCGGCGGCGGAACCGCCATAGAGCCGGTCATAGACCACCACCCGGTCGCCGGTGCCGATGCCCAGCAGCCCCATCTTGGCGGTGAAATCCGCCGCCGTGGGCAGCATGTGCGGCAAGGGGCTGGTCTTGTCGGCCACATGGTCGATATCGAAATGCACCGCCCCCGGCAGATGGCGGCCGCGATATTGCGTGCGCCCGTCCAGATTGGTGCTCACATGATGCCAGGTGCAGTCGAGGATCCGCAGATCCGGCGCGCCCAGATGGGCGGCGAGCCACTCGGTGCTCACCAGGGGGCTCTCAAAGGCGGGGCTTGCAGAGGTCATGGGCGCGTGATCTCCGTTTAGGGAAGCAAGGGCGCCGCCGCGCCACCGGGCAGCGCGGCGGCGGAAGCTCAGAGCACCTGCGGCATGGCGAAGCCGGTGCGCGGGTGGCTGTCGAAATAGTCCGGCCGCTCCGGCCAGCCGCCTTCGGCGATGAAGGTGAAGCTGGTGATCTTCACCTGCGCGCCGGGCGAGCAGGACACTTCGCTGAACTTGATCTCGCGCGGGCCAGGGCCGGCGGAGAAGTCCGCCACCACGGTGCCGTCGGCAGCGGTGGCGCGGGCAAAGCCGAAGGTGCCGGTGGTGACGCCCGGCACCGGATTGGCCACGAACAGTGGGGTCTCGCCCGCCTCAGTGGCCGGCCCGAACGCCGGGGACGCAAAGGTGAAGGTGGCCAGCACGCCGCTGCGCTCCACCTTGTGGTCGGCCGTGAGCGGGCGGGCCACCGAATAGACGGTGAGGGTGCCGCCGGCGAGCCGGTCCTTCAGGTCATCCAGGGAAGCGGACACGAAGTCTTGGGCGACGTTCATGGGGGATCTCCAAAACAGATGTTGTGAAGGTCAGATCAAGTTTCGTGCCAAGCTCGTGGAGGCTGCGGCACACCCCAGGCGCCGGCACGCTTCATGTCGACGACGCCTTGCATCCCCAACGCCGCACCGGCGCCGGCGCCCCCCTGCCGCTCCCCGCCGCCCGCTGGCCGGAGACGGGCCACGCTGTCCGGCGCGCTGCACTGCGGCATGGTTCCGACATCGGGCACCGCGCATCTGCGACAATCGCGTCGCATCCCGCACACGGGCCCTGCCGGCCGCCGCTTTGACGCACCCGCACGGCCAGTTGCCCGAAACTTGCAAGACCTCCGCCAGACACCAAACTGCGAGGGCCAGGCTATGCTGGACACGGCGATCATCGGCGGCGGACTGTGTGGCCTTGCCCTCGCCCGGAGCCTCGCCCGCGCCGGCCGGACGGCGACCGTGTTCGAAGCCAGACCCGCCCTCGGCGGGCGCATCCGCACCGTACGCGCTGCCTCCGGCCTCGCGCTCGATCTCGGCCCGGCCTGGTTCTGGCCGCAGAACCAGCCGCTGATCACCGCCCTGGTGGCCGAACTGGGCCTCGCCCATCTGCCCCAGCACGACCAGGGCACGGTGCTGCACCTGCGCGATCCCGACAAGACCCCGGAACGCCTGGAGCGCCCGGTGCACGGGGACGCCCGCCGCTTGGCGGAGGGGTTCGGCGCCCTGGTCGAGAGGATCGCCGCGGAGCTGCCAGCGGGACATCTTCACCTCGGCCACGTCCTCACCGCGGTCACCGATCGCGGCGACCATGTGGCCCTCAGCTTCCAAGTGGGCGATCACACCATCGAGGTTGCCACACGCACCGTGGTGCTGGCCCTGCCGCCGCGCCTGCTGGCGGAACAGGTGGCCTTCAGCCCCGCGCTGGATGCGGCCACCCACGAGGCCATGGCGGGCACCACCACCTGGATGGCCGCCCAGGCCAAGGCGGTAATCGCCTATGAGCGCGCCTCATGGCGGGCGGCGGGCCTGTCCGGCAATGCCTTCGTCAGCCATGAGCAGGCGGTGCTGGGCGAGATCTATGATGCCTGTGACGCCACCGGCACGAAGGCGGCGCTGGGCGGCTTTCTGGCGCTGTCGCCGGAACTGCGCGAGAGCTTCGCCGTGGGCCTGCCCATGCTGCTGGACAACCAGATGGTGCAGGTGTTCGGCACCGCGCTGGAAGGCGGCGCGCAGCAGGTGCAGGATTGGGCGCTGGAGCCCTTCACCTGCAGTGCCCGCGATCGCGCCGAACCCGCCGCCGCCCACGTGGACCAGGGACATCCGCTGCTACGCCGGGCGCTGTGGGGCGGGCGCCTGCATCTGGGCGGCTCAGAGACGGCGGCACGCGGCGCCGGCTATCTGGAAGGGGCGCTGGAGGCGGCCCGGCGCATCGAGCGCACACTGGGCCGGGATCTGCCGCCGGCTGCCATCGATCTGGCCGCCCCGGAAACGCCCACCGGCCGCGATGCCGTGCGCCTCACCCGCCTCGCCGCCTGGGTCGCCACACAGGGCGATGCGGCGCTGGACGATTACCGCCGGCACCTCACCGCCAGCCTTTCCGCCCAGCAGCGCGACCAACTCACCCAGCGCGCGGTACTGGCGGCGGCGGAGGCGGTGTTCGCCCGCGCTCTCGACCTGCTGGACGAACTGGCGTTCGAGACCGGCGCCGACGCGGTGGAGCGCGGGCGCTCGGCGCTGATGCCGGCGGTGCAGCAGCCGTTCGGCGGCTTTCTCCAGGCGCTCATGGACGATGTGCTGGCGTTCAACCGCACCTCCTGCGCCTTGTCGAATTTCCCCACCGAGGCCGAGCCGGCCAAGGACTATGTGCAAGCCACGCTGCGCGACATCGCCGCCGCCTGGCAGGCGTTTTCGCTGGCCGCCAACCGCCTGCTGCTGGCCGCCCCGGATCGCCCGTCGGGGCAACCGGCCTCGGCCTCCACCGCCCATCCGCCCGCTTCGCTGTGAAAGAGGACACCATGGACACCCGAACGGACCCTTCCGTCGCTTATGCCATCTGCCGCCTGAGCGATATTCCCAGCCAGCGGGCCGCCGGCTTCCACCTCATGGTGGTGGCGGAGGACGGCAGCCACCGGCCCTTCCCCATCGTGGTGGTGCGCTGGGGGCGGCAGGTATTCGGCTATCTCAACAGATGCCCGCACGACGGGGTCAATCTGGACTGGGAGCGCAACCAGTTCCTGGATCCCAATGGCGTCCGCCTGATGTGCGGCAAGCACGGCGCGCTGTTCGAACTGGGCACCGGCACCTGCCTGGATGGTCCCTGCAAAGGCAAGGGCCTCACCCCGGTGGCGCTGGCGGTGCTGGATGACGACATCTGCGTCACCGGCGTGCAACTGGTGGAAGATGAGGATGAGGACGACGCTCTGGCCCGCGAAGCCTGAAAACCTGGCCGGGAAAGCCCCGGCCAGATCAAATGCGCGCCTCAGACCGGGCGGTTCTCGTTGCGGTTTTTCACCGGCTCCATGCGGGCGAGGCCGTCCTCCAGCGTAATGATCGGATAGGCCTCCTTGAAGCCCAGCGCCGCATCCAGCAGATGGTCCAACTTGCCGGCGGTATCCATCTTCTTGGTGTCGTTCTTGTCGATGCTCATGAGGTCCATCATCTCTTTCCAGACGGTGGATTCATCGCAGGGCAGAACGATGAAGGTGATGCCGTCGATCACCACGCGATACTTGGCCAGCAGATCGATGTTGTTGGCGAAGATGAAATAGGTGCCGCTGGGGCTCAGCAGCCCCTTCAGCACCTCCGCCGCCACCGGCAGATAGGCAAAGGAGTGGATATAGCCCACCAGGATCGGGATGGTCGGCTCGCCCGCCTGGACGATGGTGAGCACCTGCTCGATGGAGAAATCCGGCGGCCGCTTCTCGTCGGCCATCTGGGTCTGGAACTTCAGGGCGATATCGCCGCGGAATCCGAACCGGCCCGGCGTCTTGGTCGGCGCCTTGAGCACCGCATTGAGCAGCCGGCCCTCGCGGTCCAGCCGGGCGAGTGCCGTGTCCTCGATGGTCGTGGTCTTCTCAAGCGTCGTCATGGAACCATCCTTGATCTGCATCCGGGGTCCCGGCGGAGCCGCCGGCGGGACAGCCAATGCAAATAGCCTGCCGACCACGAGACGCAGATCAACCCATTGAAAATAGATGTTTTCCGAGGCCGAGCCCTGTCGCCCCGACAAAAATGTCGGGTTTGCTTCGGCGCCTGGCAGCCGCGCCCTGGCTAGACGCAGAACCGACCGAAGGTGTCCGCCAGATGCTGGAACACCCGGTCGATGCGGGTGCTACGACGCAGATCCTCGTGGGCGACGATCCACACCTCCAGCCAATGCACCACCAGATCCGGCAGCACCCGCACCAGATCGCGCTCGCCGATGGGCACCTGCACCACGGCGATGCCGAGCCCGGCCCGCGCCGCCGCCAGTTGCGCCGGATGGGTATCGGTGCGGATGGCGAAGTGCAGCGGCACGCCCGCCTGCGCGCCCAGGGCCGCGACCAGCGCCAGGTCCCCCGCTGCCCGGTCGGGGCCGATCAGGGCATGGCCGGCGAGATCGGCCAGGGTCTCCGGGCGGCCATGGCGGGCCACATAGTCCGGCGCGGCGAAGAAGCCGAGCGGAATGCGCCCCAGATGGCGGGCGATCAACGCATCCTGCCGAGGCGGATGCATGCGGATGGCGATGTCCGCTTCCTGATGCAGGAGGTCGGCGCTGGCATTGCTGAGCACCAGTTCCAGGTCCAGCGCCGGATATTGCGCCCGCAGCGGCGCCAGCATCTGTGGCAGCACCTCGATGCCGATGAATTCCGACACGCTGATGCGCACCGTTCCGGCCACCGCGCCGGCCGGAGCCGACCCGGCCCGCCGGAACGCCTCGGACGCCAGGGCCATGCGGCGGACATGCTCCGCCAGCGCCCGCGCCTCCTCGGTGGGCACAAGGCCGTTGACCGCGCGCGAGAACAAGGGCGTGCCCAGCGCCCGCTCCAGCGCCTCGATGCGATGGCGCACGGTGGGCTGCGTCAGGCCCAGGCGTCGCGCCGCCGCCGACAGGCTGCCGTCATCGATCACCGCCAGGAAGGCGCGCTGGTCGTCCCAATTGAGATCGAATCGGCTCATCGATTTTCAATGAGCCGATTGGTTCATTTCGTCAATTCTCAATAGCCCCTTGCGGGAAGACAACAGCCTCATCCCAGGAGGCTCCCATGACCCAAACCGCAGCAGACATCCCGGCCACCACCGTCATCCTGATCCTCGGCGCCACCGGCGGCATCGGCGGCGCGGTCGCACACGCCATGCTGCGCCGGGGCTGGCGCGTGCGGGCGCTGGTGCGCGATCCCGCGGCCGCCCGTCGGGCCTGGACCGGAGCCGTCGCCCCAGAGTGGATCGCCGGCGATGCCATGCGGGCTGACGATGTGTTGCAAGCGGCGCAAGGAACCAGCGCCATCCTGCACGGGGTCAACCCGCCCGGCTATCGCAACTGGGGCACTCTGGTGCTGCCCATGCTGGACAACACCATCGCCGCCGCCCGCGCCACTGAGGCGCGGGTGGTGCTGCCGGGCACGATCTATAATTATGACGTGGCCACCACGCCGCTCATCGATGCGGCCACGCCCCAGCGCGCCAGTGGCACCAAGGGCCGGATCCGCATCGAGATGGAGCGTCGGCTGGCCGCTGCGGCCCCCGAGGTGAAAAGCCTGATCGTGCGGGCGGGGGATTTCTTCGGCCCCGGCGTCAGCCAGAGCTGGTTCGCGCAAGCCCTGGCCAAGCCGCCGCTGCGGTCGATGATGGATCCCGGCCGTCCCGGCATCGGCCATAGCTGGGCCTATGTGCCCGATGTGGCGGAGACCATGGCCCGGCTGATCGAGATGCCCGATCTTGCCCCCGCCGAGCGCGTGCAGTTCGAGGGGGTCTGGGACGCGGACGGCACCGGCATGGCGCAGGCGATCCGCCGCGCGGCCGCCAACCCCTCTTTGGCGCGCAAGCCCTTCCCCTGGTGGCTGATGCGGCTGCTGGCGCCGTTCGGCGGCTTCCCCCGCGAGGTGATGGAGGTGCGCCCTCTCTGGCGCCATCCGGTGCGGCTGGACAATGCCCGCCTCATCACCCTGCTGGGCGCGGAGCCCCGCACACCGCTGGACAGCGCGGTGACCGCCGCCCTCGGGGCGCCCGCGGTCTAGCGGGAACGGGCGCGGCCCGCCTCCAGCCCTGGCGCGATGCGTGCATGCCGGTGTTGCGAACCCGCGACGATCCGGCGAGGACGCATCCGCCATGAAGCTTCAGATTGAACGCCCCTTCCTGGAGGCGATGGTCGCCAGCTTTCCCGCTCTCGCGCCGCTGCAGGATCAGCTGCGGTTTGGCGACAAGGCGGAGGTGGCTTTTGCCGCCCTGTCCGAAGCCGAACTCAACCATTTACTGGATCTCTACCGCGCCGCCGGCCCGCACATGCAAACCCGCTCGGCGCAGATCGCCACCTTGCAGCGGGCGTTCAGCGACAAAAGTGTCCGCTTTGCCGCACAGGATCTGGAACAGGTCCTGCCGGCCATGGCCCGCTATCTGGTGGCGGACGCCATCCAGGGGTGGATGTTCACCGCCAGCGTCGCCAGCCGGCCCTTGCCCTATGTGGTGACGCGCCTCGACTATACCCCGCCCTCCAATGACGAGACCGGGCGGCTGTTCGTGGAATTGAAGGCCAATGCCAAGGGCGCCATCACCTCCACCACCTTGCGCATCTCGGGCGGCGACATCGTCGGCAAGACGGTGGCGGAGATCTTCGCCACCAAGGGCTTCGTCAAGGAAACGCCGGAATTGATCGCCGCCTATGAGGCCACCGAGGCGCGCTATTTCGACTGGCGCGGGCGCTATGGGGCGCAATTCTCCGGCGCCGGCACCGGCTTCTATACCGACGACCCCAACGCCTCCCACCGCGACATGGACTGGTCGCGCAAGGATGTGGTGGTGCTCTCGTCTTCCGGCGGCCCGGCGCGGCTGGTGAATGACGAGAGCATCCTCACCGCCCGCGCCCTCACCCTGGACGTGCCCGGCGACATTCTCGGCACCTATCTGAAGAAGGCGGCCAAGAGCAATCTCTATGACGCCGAGGACGAGGTGGAGCGCTCCAAGGCGGAGATCCCCGCCGGGGTGTTCTCGCGCATTCCCGTGCATCCCTACATGCTGATGTTCCATCTGGATCTGCACCATTATGTCTGGGTGCATGTGGAGGACATGGCCCCTTATGCCTACCGGCCGGACCTGAAGCAGAAGCTGGTGCTGCCGGAGGAACAGACCGACCTCATCGACATCCTCACCGCCGAAATGGACGTGCTGATGGACGACATCGTCGCCGGCAAGTCCGGCGGCACCACCGTGCTGTGCGCCGGCCCGCCGGGGGTGGGCAAGACGCTCACCGCCGAGGTCTATGCGGAGATCATCCAGCGCCCGCTCTATCGGGTGCATTCCGGCCAGCTGGGCCTGAACGCCGCCGCCATGGAAAGTGCGCTGAAGGACACCCTCACCCGCGCCCAGCGCTGGGGGGCGGTGATGCTGATCGACGAGGCGGACGTCTATATCAAGCGCCGCGACGACGACATCACCATGAACGCGGTGGTGGGGGTGTTCCTGCGGGTGCTGGAATATTTCAACGGCCTGTTGTTCCTCACCACCAACCGCATCGACGACATCGACGAGGCCATCGTCTCGCGCTGCATCGCCCTCATCAAGTTCCACGCCCCGGACGGCGCCGCCCGGCGCAAGATCTGGACGGTGATGACCGCGCAATTTGGCCTGGACGCCGACGACGCGCTGCTGGATGCGCTGGTGGAGACCTTCCCCACCACCACCGGCCGCGACATCAAGGGGCTGGCTAAGCTGGTGGCCAAATATTGCCGCCACAAGCAGGTGCCCCCTAGCCTGCCGGTGTTCGAGCGCTGCGCCATCTTCCGCGGCATTGATCTCGCCGCCCCCACCGCCCCCGCCCTGGCGGGATGACGCAAACCGCCCCTGTCGGAAATCGGACATGCGTCGCCATTGGCACAGGCCCGACACAAGAAGCATAGCAAGATCAAGCACCTGCCCCATGGCACGGGACTTGCTGATTTAAGCCCAGAGCCAGCGCCAAGCAGCAAGGGGCCAACCATGATCAATCTGACCGACAGCGCAGTGAACGCCGTGCGCACGGCGATGACCTCGGCGGCCGAGCCCGCCAGCGGGCTGCGCATCCAGGTGGAGGCCGGCGGATGCGCCGGTTACAAATACCAGATGGGCCTGGTGCAGGAAGCCGGCCCCGATGACACCGTGATCGAGCGCAACGGCGTCAAGGTGTTCGTGGACAACCAGAGCCACGAATATCTCGCCGGCACCACCATCGACTTCGTGGTGGCGCTGGAAGGCTCGGGCTTCACCTTCGAAAACCCCAACGCCAAGTCCAGCTGCTCCTGCGGCAAATCCTTCGGCTGACCTTTCGGCCCCTATCTGGAGACATCAAGGTCATGTTGATCGAAACCGAAACCGTGGAAGCCGCCCCCGCCGCCGACAGCGAGCGCGTGCGCCTCATCAAGGCGGCGATCGAGGAAGTCCGCCCCAATCTGCAACGGGATGGCGGCGATTGTGAATTGCTGGAGATCGACGGCAACAAGGTGATGGTGCGTCTCACCGGCGCCTGCGTGTTCTGCAAGCTGGCCAGCACCACGCTGGAAGGCATCCAGGCCCGCATCGTCGAGAAGCTGGGCGAGATGGTGCGCCTCATCCCCGTGGCCGGCGCGGCGAAGGCCCGGCATTGAGCGAGGCGTTCCGTGCCGATCTATCTCGACAACAATGCCACGACCCGCGCGGACCCCGCCGTGGTCGCGGCCATGTTGCCCTTCTTCACCGAGCAGTTCGGCAACGCCTCCTCCACCCACGCCTTCGGGCGTGACGTGGCGGAGGCGGTGAAGGCCGCCCGCAAGAGCCTTGCGGCCCTGCTGGGCGCCGCCTTCGACCATGAGGTGGTGTTTACCTCCGGCGGCACCGAGGCCGACAATACCGCCTTGCTCTCCGCCCTTTCCACCCAGGAGGGACGAAACGAGATCGTCACCACCGCGGTGGAGCATCCGGCCATCCTCTCGGTGGTGGAGCATCTGGAGGCCACCGGCCGCGCCCGCATCCATCGCATCGGCGTGGATGCGACCGGGCGGCTGGATCTGGACGCCTACCGGCAGGCGCTGGGGCCGCGCACGGCGCTGGCCAGCGTCATGTGGGCCAATAATGAGACCGGCACGCTGTTTCCGGTGGCCGAACTGGCGCAGATGGCCCATGCGGCCGGCGCGCTGTTCCATACCGATGCGGTGCAGGCGGTGGGCAAGATCGCCATCGACCTGAAGGCCACGCAAATCGACATGTTATCCCTGTCCGGACACAAGCTGCACGGGCCGAAGGGCATCGGTGCGCTCTATGTGCGCAAGGGCACGCCGTTCGCGCCGCTGATCCGCGGCGGGCCGCAGGAGCGCCGGCGGCGCGGCGGCACCGAGAATGTCCCGGCCATCATCGGCCTCGGCAAGGCGGCGGAACTGGCATTGGCGCAGATGCCGGACACCACCACCCGCGTGCGCGATCTGCGCGACCGGCTGGAACAGGGCGTGCTGCAGCAGGTGGGCCAGTGCCGGGTGTTGGGCGATGCCCAGAACCGGCTGCCGAATACGTCGAACATCGCCTTCGAACAGATCGACGGCGAGGCGGTGATCCATCGCATGAACCGCGCCGGCATCGCCGCCTCGCTCGGCTCAGCCTGCGCCTCCGGCTCCATGGAGCCGTCCCATGTGTTGCGGGCGATGGCTGTGCCGGCGGAGGCCCTGCGCGGGGCGATCCGGCTGTCCTTTTCCCGCGACAATGGCGAGGACGAGGTGGATCAGGTGCTCCAGATCCTCCCCGCCATCATTTCCGATCTCAGGTCCATGTCGCCCGCGTGAACCCCACGCGCGTGGACACCCAACGGCAGGCCATCCCGGCGCAGACCTTGCCCCCACGGAGTTGTACCCATGAAGATCATGATCCGCCGTTCGCCGGAGACGGGCCTGTCCATCTACGTCCCCAAGAAGGATTTGGAAGAGCCCATCGTCGAGTTCGAGCATGAGAGCCTGTGGGGCGGCTGGATCCGCATCGCCAACGGCTGGGTGCTCGACCTGCCGGAGATGGCCGCCGGCACCACCTTGCCCATCACCGTCAACGCCCGCAAGCGCGGCGAAGCCGAAGAAGGCTGATCCCCATGAACGCCCCGTTCCCCCATCTGGATTTCGCAAATTCCCCCGACGCCGAGGCACAACTGGCCGCCCTCGCCGCCCGGCTGCGCACCGGCTCGGTGGTGCCCTATCTGGGACCGGGCGTTGCGGCTCTCTCGGAACCCGCCGTGCCCATGGCGCCGGAGGCGCTGGCCGCCTTCTTCGCCACCAAGGTGGCGCTGCCCCGCCGCGCCAAAGGCAATGCCTGGGCCTCAGCCCAGCATATCGAGAGCATGAAGCATCGCTCCACGGTGACGGCGCTGATGGGCGAGGCCTTCGCCGCGCCGGTGGCGCCCACCGCCTTGCACCATTATCTCGCCAGCCTGCGCCTGCCGATGATCGTCGACACCTGGTATGACGGCGCCATGCGCACGGCCCTCGCCGGCCGCGATGACTGGGGCGAGGTGCAGGGCATCACCCGCGCCGGCATCGGCGAGGATCGCTGGTATCGCTTCTACGACGCCACTGGCGCCGAGTCCGACCGCGCCACCGCCGCCACCTGGCCGACCCTGCTCTACAAACCGCACGGCAGTGTCGCCCCGGCCAAGAACTTCCTCATTTCCGACGCGGATTATGTGGAAGTGCTGACCGAGATCGACATCCAGACCCCGATCCCCGATGTGGTGAAGGACCGGCGCACCGAGCGCACCTTCCTGTTCATCGGCTGCCGGTTCAACGACCAGTTGCTGCGCACCTACGCCCGGCAGGTCTCCAAGCGCTCCGGCGCCCCACACCATGTGATTGTGGAGCCGGATACGCTGTCGAAGAACGAACTGCGCTTCTTCATCTCCCAGGGCCTCAACCCGCTGGCCATTCCGCTCGCCCGCGCCATCGAGATCCTCTGCAACTGAGCTTTCGCTTATCACGCCTGCCCTATCCCCGGACGCCCCCGCGTTCCGGGGATAGTCATGTCCGGCCTCCCGCCTGCCGGGCACACGTCCGTTCCCCTTCCCGAGTTCAGATCTGTAATCTTTCCAACATGGGAGGCGGGCGGCGTCGGACTATGTTGGCAAAGCGACAGCTTGGCGCGCCCTCCCAACACGTTGATCTGCATCAATAAACTGCCTCCTCGCGCCGATGGCACGGCTGTTGCTCAGTCCATCCCAGGACACGTGACATCTAGGCCATCAGCGAGGAACGGACATGCACGCATCAGCACAGCACGAAGCCGGCGCGGCCCCCAGCGGCGCGGTTGTCAGTGACGTCATGCAGGCCATTGCCGAGCACAAGGGCTGCGGCACTTCCGGCGGCAGCGGCAAGGCCAGCTGCGGCTCCGCCGCCGGCCAGAACGACCTGCCCACGGAAATCTGGGAGAAGGTGAAGAACCACCCCTGCTATAGCGAGGAAGCCCACCACCATTATGCCCGCATGCATGTGGCCGTGGCCCCCGCCTGCAACATCCAGTGCAATTACTGCAACCGCAAATATGACTGCGCCAATGAGAGCCGCCCCGGCGTGGTCAGCGAGAAGCTGACCCCCGAGCAGGCGGCCAAGAAGGTGCTGGCGGTGGCCTCCACCATTCCGCAGATGACCGTGCTCGGCATCGCCGGCCCCGGCGATCCGCTGGCCAATCCGGAAAAGACCTTCAAGACCTTCGAGCTGATCTCGAAGACTGCGCCGGACATCAAGCTCTGCCTGTCCACCAACGGCCTGACCCTGCCGGACCATGTGGACACCATCGCCGACTTCAACGTCGATCACGTCACCATCACCATCAACATGGTGGACCCGGAGATCGGCGCCAAGATCTATCCGTGGGTGTTCTACAAGCACAAGCGCTATACCGGCGTCGATGCCGCCAAGCTGCTGACCGAACGCCAGTTGCTGGGCCTGGAAATGCTCACCGCCCGCGGCATCCTGGCCAAGATCAATTCGGTGATGATCCCCGGTATCAATGACAAGCATCTGGTGGAAGTGAACAAGGCGGTCAAATCCCGCGGCGCCTTCCTGCACAACATCATGCCGCTGATTTCGGCCCCGGAGCACGGCACCGTGTTCGGCCTGACCGGCCAGCGCGGCCCTTCCGCCCAGGAACTGAAAGCCCTGCAGGACAGCTGCGAGGGCGAGATGAACATGATGCGCCATTGCCGCCAGTGCCGCGCCGATGCGGTGGGGCTGCTGGGCGAGGATCGCAGCGCCGAATTCACCACCGACAAGATCATGGCCATGGAGGTCAATTACGATCTCGACACCCGCAAGGCCTATCAGGCCAAAGTGGAAGAAGAGCGCGTCGCCAAGGTGGTGGCCAAGCAGGAAGAACTCTCCACCCTCGCCGGCGAAAGCAGCGACATCAAGCTGCTGGTGGCGGTGGCCACCAAGGGCTCGGGCCTCATCAACGAGCACTTCGGCCATGCCAAGGAGTTCCAGGTCTACGAACTCTCCACGGCGGGCGCCAAGTTCGTCGGCCATCGCCGGGTGGATCTCTACTGCCAGGGGGGCTTCGGCGACGAGGACAGCCTGGAAACCGTGATCCGCGCCATCAACGATTGCCATGCGGTATTCGTGGCCAAGATCGGCGGCTGCCCCAAGGGCGACCTGCAGAAGGCCGGTATTGATCCCGTAGATCAATATGCCCACGAATTCATCGAGAAGTCCGCCATCGCTTGGTTCAAGGCCTATCTGGACAAGGTGAACAGCGGCGAAATCGAACATGTGGAACGCGGCGACGCCGAGATCCGCCAGGGCGCGCTGATCTCCGCCGCCTGACCCCCCACACCATCCCAGGAAGACCCGTCATGACCCTGAAGATCATTGCCTCGCAATGCACGAGCTGTTCGGCCTGCGAGCCGGAATGCCCGAATGTCGCGATCCGCGAGAAGAACGGCACCTTCGTCATCGACCCCAAGAAATGCACCGAATGCATCGGCCATTTCGATAGCCCGCAATGCGCGGCGGTGTGCCCGGTGGATGACACCTGCGTCATCGACAATGCCTTCCCGCGCTATCAGCCCAGCGCCTGAGGAGATGCGCCCATGAACTTCGAGATCACCCCCGCAGCGGAAAAATTCATCCGCATGATGCTGCGGGCCGATGGGGATGCCGCCAGTGGGTTCCGCCTGGCGGTGACCCCCGGCGGCTGCTCCGGCCTTTCCGCCGACATCTCCGTCAGCCGCACCCCGGCCAAAGGCGATGCGGTGGTGGAGCGCAACGGCTTGCGCCTGTTCCTGCCGGCGGAAAGCCGGCTGCTGCTGGACGGCGTGACCATCGATTTCGCCGACACCGCCGCCCAGACCGGGCTGGTGTTCCGCGATCCGAAGGCCACCACCTGCAGCTCCCACAGCCACAGCTGAGACCTCAAGGAAGCCACAGGCCCATGAACATTGCCGCTCAGGCGCCGCCTCCAGGCGGTGTGGACGATGCCCTCCTGGCGCAGGCCCTCCTCGGCGGCGGGCTTCCGCCGGCGGCGGAGGACCATCTGCGCCGGGCGGGCCTGTCCTACCATCTGGACGCGGTGGCCGAGGAGCATCTCCAACAGGCCCTGGCGCTGGCGCCGGGGCATGCGGCGGTGCTGATCGGCTTCTATCGGTTCTATTTCTACAAGGGACGCCTACGGGAGGCACTGGATATGGCCAAACAATGCCTCGCAAAGGCCGCGCGGGAAAACCGCCTGGCGCCGGACTTTCAGGATGTGGCGGCGGACGATGCCCCCTTCGGCCGTTATGACACTCTGCTGCCGCGCTTTTATCTCTTCAGCCTGAAGGGCTACGCCTATCTCCAGATGCGCCTCGGCGATCTGGACGAAGGCCGCGCCGCCGTCACCAAGCTGTTGCAGTTGGACCCCACCGACAAGATCGGCGCCAAGGTCCTGCTTGATGTGCTCGAACGGGTGGGGCAGTACGACGATGGATGACATCGACGAGGCCTGCGACTGGCAGGGCCGCGACATCGATTGCAGCGGATGCGACCACCGCGCGCTGCTGAAGCAGGGCTTGTGCCGGCTCAAGCATGCCTGCGTCCATGATCGCTATGCCCGGCGCATTGATCGCTTTTTCAATTGGAACCCGCATCTGGCCAATGGCTATGTGGGCCATCCCCATTTCGAGGTGCGGGCGATCGCCGCCAAGCACGCCAGCCCGTTCGTGCTGCCGCCGCTGCTCGACGACCCGGAAGAGACCGTGCGCTGGAACGCGGCACGGCGGCTGCCCA
>CALRNP020000053.1:0-25270 GCA_943369575.1 Azorhizobium sp. AG788
GGCGGGCGGCTCTATCTGGCGGATGTGCGGCCCATTCTCCAGGCGCTGTCGGATGCCACCCAGCGGGCGATGACCTTCGCCGGCGGGGCGGGCAATCTGCATCTGGCGGTGCTGCCCACCTTCGCCACCCGCTGGCTGATGCCGCGCCTGCCGGACTTTCTCGCCCGTTTTCCCGATACCACCATCCATTTCGTCACCCGCATCGCCCCGTTCGACTTTTCCGCCGAGCCGCTGGATGTGGCGATCCATTATGGCGATCCGGTCTGGCCCGGCGCCATCTGCGAGCACCTCATGGATGAGGAAGTGGTGCCGGTGTGCAGCCCGGCCTTTCGCTCCAGCCATCGCCTGAGCGCGCCGCAGGATCTGGCCGGGGTGACGCTGCTGCAGCAGACCACCCGGCCGCATCTGTGGAGCGAGTGGTTCGCCGCCGCCCGCACCAGCCACCCCGGCCCGTTCCGCGGGCCGCGCTTCGAGCAGTTCACCATGATCGCGGAAGCCGCCGCCGCCGGGCTCGGCGTGGGGCTGGTACCGCGCTTCCTGGCCCGCGACGAGATTGCCGACGGCCGGCTGGTGGAATTGTTCGACAGCCCGCTGACCAGCGACAAGGCTTATTATGTGGTCTATCCCGAAGCCAAGGCCGGCAGCGGGGCGGTCAACGCCTTCGTGCGCTGGATCGTCGCCACCGCCCATGCGGCCAGCCAGAGCGAAACGCCGGCGGCGCGCTGAGGCGGCGCGCCGGCGTTTCTCCCCTCCTCGCTCACGAAGGGGATTTCCTCACGGCTGCATGGGCTTTAAGCGAAGCACACCACAAACGCAGGTGACGGAGCCATCCCATGCGCATCTATTCGGCGGACGACGTGCATACCGCCCTGCCCTTTCCCAAGCTGATCGACGCTTTGGCCGCCGCCTTCGCCGCGAACCTGGAGGAAGCGCCGGTGCGCGCCGCCTATGAGGTGGGCCTGCCCGGCGCCCCCGGCCATCTGCTCACCATGCCCGCCTGGCGCCGGGGCGAGGCGATCGGGGTGAAGCTGGTCAATGTCTTCCCCGGCAATGCCGCCAAGGGCCTGGGCTCGGTGAGTTCGCTTTATGTGCTGTTCGATGGCGAGACCGGCGCGCCGCGCGCCATCATCGACGGCGAGGCGCTGACCAACCGCCGCACCGCCGCCGCCTCGGCATTGGCCTCGCGTTTCCTGTCGCGGCCAGACAGCGCCACCTTGACCCTGGTGGGCACCGGGCATCTGGCGCCGCATCTGGCCGCCGCCCATGCCGCCGTGCGGCCCATCACCCGCGTTCTGGTGTGGGGCCGCTCGCTGGAGAAGGCGCAGGCGGCTGCCGCTCGCCTGACGGCGCAGGGCCTCAACGCGGAAGCCGCCCCCGATCTGGCGGCGGCGGTGGGCGCGGCGGACATCGTCAGCGCCGCCACCACCTCCACAGTGCCGCTGGTGCTGGGGGCGGACGTCAAGCCCGGCACCCATGTGGACCTGGTGGGCGCCTTCACCCGCACCATGCGCGAGAGCGACGCGGCGCTGGTGGCCAAGTCCGAAGTCTATGTGGACACCAAGGCCGGCACCCTGGCGGAAGCCGGCGACCTGCTCCAGCCCATTGCCGCCGGCCTGTGGTCCACCGACCTGTTGCGCGGCGAGCTGCATGACCTGTGCGCGGGCACGCTGCCGGGGCGCGCCGATGCCGCCGCCATCACGCTGTTCAAGTCGGTGGGCGCAGCGGTGGAGGATCTGGTGGCGGCGCGGCTGGTGGTGGACGACGCCTGAGCGACCGCCACGCGGCAACTGAGCACACGGTCATGCCGTGCGGGAACCTCCGCGCGGCGGCAGCCTTGACCTCTCACACAGGAGGTCGAACATGAACAAAGGTTATGTCTTGGCGGGGCTCGCCGCGGTGCTGACCGTGCTGCTGATCGTCTCGGTGACATTCACCAGCGCGCGCATAGATCCCCAGAACCCGGATGCCGCAACGCCCACGGCCCGCAGCGAGCCGGCCAAGCCCACCGATCCGGTGACCCCCGGCAACTCCGCGGTGCGGTAACGCGCGGACGCACCGGGGCTGAAACGCCACCGCCACCCGCGCCCATGTCCGGCGGGGAGGCGGTGTCGTGCTGACCGGAGACGGCGCCGATGGCGCCGGTCAAGTGCCGCGCACCAACCGCGCCTTTACTTTATCGATAGTAATCGCTTGCTTATTTTAAGCCCGGCAATCGGTCTCGCCGCCCGCACGCGCACACTTGCGCGTGCGGGCGCATCTAAGTTGCACCTTAAGCACTGCCGCTCGGCGTCACCGCCGGGGCGGCTGCATCTCGCCTTGGTCGGTCAGGGTCGGGAACTCGCCGGTATTCTCCAGCGCTTCAGCCGGCTCCACCGGCGGCTCCAGCGTGTCGCCCACCGGGATGGTGGTGTCGCCATAGCTGTCTTTGGTGGCGATAATCTCCCGCGCCATCTGCCAATGCTGCTCCGCCCGGCCATCGGGCTGGCCCTCTTCCACCCACAGGTCATAAGCCTTGCGGCGGATGCGCTCGTCTTCGTGCTCGGCCGCGTCGGTCGCTTCGCCCCCGCCGGCCATCAGGCCGTCACCGGGCACCGGATTCTGTTCCATGATCGTCTCCTGCCTCTTGGCTTTGAATTTTGGCTTGGCTGCCATCGGGTTCAACTCCGCGACATGTGGGACGGACGGGGCGCTAGCTGGGCGGGTCCTCGCCCGGCAAGGCGCGCCCGGTCTCCTGCTTGGTCTTCCAGCGGGTCCAGGTGGCGTAGACTAGCGCAAGCCCGAGGACGATGGTCCCGCCAGCGATGGCGAACAGATAGATGCTGCCCGCAACTGTGTTTGCGTCCATTCAGATGATCTCCATCGCGATGTGCGGCCGGATCACTGCGGCGGTGGCCCCGCCTCGCCCGGTCGCCCGGTGGGCTGGCTGGCGCCGCGCTTGCCGATGGCGACGATCGCCGCCTCCTTGGTGGGATAAGGCCCCGAGACAGCGTCGCCGCTTTCGGTCGTGGCCCACCATCCCTCCTGGAGGTCGCGCGCGGCGGCGTCCTTGGCGTCGATGAATCTGGGAATCAGCATGAGTCTGTGTTCCTCGCTTTTGAGAGAGGAACGTGTCGCTGCCCGGCCGGTTCCGACCGCGCCCAGCGATTATGAGGCATTTAATATGCCTTCAACTTACATTTTCTACTGTTTTTACGGTTACGTCACAGATAACGCACACACATATTTGATTATAAGCTTTATCTCGACCATAACTGCAGGAACGGATTTCACCTGCACTTGGGAAACATGAGCCGGCAACGCTGTGGTCCTAGCGATGGCGGTGGCCGCTCTGCACGAAGGTGTCCCGCCGGTGAAAACCGGCAGCACCATCCCGCACGGTCAGTCCCCGGTGGCGGGGCGCGACGGGTTCACTCGGCCGCCGCGCGGGCCAAGAACCCGCTGGAGCGCAGTGCCGCCACCAGCGCCGCCAGTTCCTCGGTCTCGGCCGCCGTCAGATCGGTGAGCGGCGCGCGCACCGGGCCAGAATCGCGGCCGATCACCTTCATGCCGGCCTTGATGATGGAGACCGCATAGCCCTTCTTGCGATTGCGGATGGCGATCAGCGGCAGGATGAAGGACTTCAGCCCCGCCGCCACCGCCTCGCGGTCGCGCCGGCGCACGGCGGCATAGAAGGCGGTGGAGAATTCCGGCACGAAGTTGAACACCGCCGAGGAATAAGTGGTCACGCCCATTTCCAGATAGGGCAGCGCGAAGGTCTCGGCGGTGGGCAGGCCGCCCACATAGGTCAGCCGGTCACCCAGCTTGGACTGCACCCGCACCATCAGCTCGATGTCGCCGACGCCGTCCTTATAGCCCACCAGATTGGGGCAGCGCTCCGCGAGGCGGGCCACGCTGTCGGCGCTGAGGATGGAATTGTCGCGATTATAGACGATGACGCCCAGCCGGGTGGAGGCGCACACCGCCTCCACATGGGCCATCAGCCCCTCCTGCTCGGCATTGACCAGATAGGGCGGCAGCAGCAGCAGGCCGTCGGCCCCGGCGCGCTCGGCGGCAGCGGCCAGGTCCTTGGCGATGGCGGTGCCGTAGCCGGCTCCGGCGATCACCGGCAGCCGTCCGCGCGTCTCGTTGACGGCGGCCGTGACCACCTTTTCCACTTCGGCCGGGGTCAGCGAGAAGAACTCGCCGGTGCCGCCGGCGGCGAACAGGCCGGCGACCTCATAGCCGCACAGCCAGTCCATGTTCTCGCGATAGCGCGCCTCGTCGAAGGAGAAGTCGGCCCGGAACGGGGTGACCGGGAAGGACAGCAGGCCGGAACCGATCGCCTTCGCCATCTCACGCGGGGTCATCTTGCTCATGTGCGGTCCTCCTGGACGATGCAGCCCCGCTGGTTCGGTGCCGTGCAGATGCAGTTCTATCGCCGCATCCATGCGCGTTCAGGACAAACGCGGCATGGATTGATGCAACTTTGAAATGGGTCTGCCGCTATGCCGGCTGCGGCAGGCCGCGGGCGATGTCCCGCAGGATCGGCAGCAGCGGATTGGCATTGTCCTGCCGCCAGCCGAGATAGAGTTCCACCGTGCGCGGCGCCCGCTCGGCCAAAGGGCGCAGCACCACGCCGGTGGCATGCAGGTTGCGCGCCGCCTCCGGCACCAGGGCAAGGCCAAGGCCCGAACGCACCAGGGCCAGGATGGAATGCACCTGGGTGAGGTGCTGCACCGGGCGCGGCAGGAAGCCGGCGCGCGAGAACAATTCGGCCACCAGATCGTGGAAATAGCGGGCCTGATAGGGCTCGTACATGATCAGCGGCACATCAGCGAAATCGTCCAGCGCCAGGGTCTGGCGCGCCGCCAGGGGATGGGCCTGCGGCACCGCCGCCAGCAACTGCTCCGAGGCGACGCGGAAGAAGCCGAGACCGGCCGCCGGCACTGGCGGGCGCAACAGAGCGGCGTCGATCTCGCCGGCCCCCAGCGCCACGATCTGCTCGCCGCTGACCATTTCCTTGAGGGCGAGGTCCACGTCGGGCAGTTGCACCCGGAAGGCAGCCACCAGATCCGGTAGGAAGGAATAAGCAGAGGCGGCAGTGAAGCCGATGCGGATGGAGCCGGCCTTGCCCGCCGCCACCCGTTTGGCCACCAGCGCCGCATTCTCCGCCAGCTTCAGCAGATGCCGCGCCTCGGGCAGGAAGCTGCGGCCGGCGGGAGTGATGGCCACCGAGCGGCTGGTGCGCTCGAACAGCGTCACATCCAGGATGCGCTCCAGGATCTGCACCTGCCGGCTGAGCGGCGGCTGGGTCATGTTCAGCCGCTCGGCGGCGCGGCCGAAATGCAGTTCCTCGGCCACGGCGACAAAGCAGCGGACTTGGTTGAGATCGAACATGCCGGCCCCTTGCCAGATGGAGAGTGCCGCCAGTCTTGCGGCGCGCCCCTCGCCGGCGCAAGCGCGGCCCCGCCGAGGCGCCGAGGCGCCGCGGCGCGCGGGGTCATTCCGCCAGGGCTTCCTTGCGTTTTCGCAGGATGGTGGGGGAGAGCAGCGCCAGCAGCAGCGCCGCCACCACCGCCAGGATCACCGCGCTGATCGGGCGAGTGAGGAAAACGGTGAAATCGCCGTCCGACAGCAGCATGGCGCGGCGGAAATTCTCTTCCAGCTGCGGCCCCAGCACCAGGCCGAGCAGCAGCGGCGCCGGCTCGACGCCGACCTTGATGAAGAAATAGCCGACCATCGCGCAGCCCAGCATCAGCCAGACGTTGAACAGCGAATTGGCGATGCCGTAGGTGCCGATGCAGCAGAACAGCACGATGGCCGGGAACAGCAGGCGATAGGGGATGCGCAGCATCGACACCCACACCCCCACCAGCGGCAGGTTGATGACCAGCAGCATGAGGTTGCCGGTCCACATGCTGGCGATGACGCCCCACACCAGTTGCGGCTGCTCGGTCATGATCTGCGGGCCGGGCTGGATGCCCTGCATCATCAGGGCACCGATCATCAACGCCATCAGAGCGTTGGAGGGAATGCCCAGGGTCAGCAGCGGAATGAAGCTGGTCTGCGCCCCCGCATTGTTGGCCGCCTCCGGCCCGGCGACGCCCTCGATCGCCCCCTTGCCGAAGCGCTTGGGGTCCTTGGCGATCTTCTTTTCCAGCGCATAGGCCGAGAACGGCGGCAGCGCCGCGCCGCCGCCGGGCAGCACGCCCAGCACCGAGCCGATGATCGTGCCGCGCACCATGGCCGGGAAGGCGGCCTTCATGTCGGCCATGCTGGGCACCAGGTCGCGCACCTTCTGGCTCACCACCTGGCGCACGGCGGGGCGCTCCAGATTGGCGATGATCTCGCCCAGTCCGAACAGGCCCATGGCAACGGGGACGAAATCGATGCCGTCCGCCAGTTCCGGCACACCGAAATCCATACGGGCCACACCGGAGCTGACATCGATGCCGATCAGCCCCAGCAGCAGGCCCAGCAGCACCATGGCCAGCGATTTGGCCACCGAACCGTGGGCCAGGATCACCGCCGCGAACAGGCCCAGCACCAGCAGGCTGAAATATTCCACCGCCGTGAATTTCATCGCCAGCGCCGCCAGCGGAATGCTCAGCAGCGCGATCACCACGGTGGCCACCGTGCCGGCGAAGAAGGAGGAGATGGCGGCAATGGCCAGCGCCGGCCCGGCGCGGCCTTGCTTGGCCATTTCGTGGCCGTCGATGCAGGTGACCACCGAGGAGGTCTCCCCCGGCACGTTCACCAATATGGCGGTGGTGGAGCCGCCATATTGGGCGCCATAGAAGATGCCCGCGAGCATGATCATGGCGGTGGCCGGATCGAGGCCGAAGGTCAGCGGCAGCAGCAGCGCCACGGTGGGGATGGGGCCGATGCCCGGCAGCACGCCGATGGCGGTGCCGATCACCGCGCCGATCAGGCAGAACATGAGATTGTTGAACTGGAGCGCGGTGGAGAAGCCGAGCACCAAATGATCGATCAGTTCCATGGGGTGCCAACCTTTCCTGACCGACCGCTCACCACGGCCACACCGGCACCGGCAGCGCCAGCAGCTTGACGAACAGCGCCACCGAGGCAGCGCTGAGCGCGACGGCGAACACCACATTCTCCCACAGCCGCGCCTCCGTGCTGCCGAAGCCGGCGATCACCACCGTCAGCACCGAGACGATGGCCAGCCCCAGGCCGGCGGCGCCGGCGGCGAACACCGCCACCCCGGCGCCGATGGCCGCCAGCGGCCGCAGATGCACCTTGTCGATGCCCCGCCACGGCGCCAAAGCGCCGCGGATAAGGAAGAACAGGCCGAACAGCAGCAGCGCCACGGCGATGACGCGGGGCATGTAGCCCGGCCCCATGTCGGCGGCGGTGCCGCCGCGCAGATGGCGGGTGAGCCACAGCGCGCCCCCGGACACCGCCGTGAGGAACAGCCCGAACAGAGCGTCGGGCAGATCGAGCCGGAGGCGCATCGAGGGACCGCTCATGGCGCCCTCACTCGCCCTTGATGCCGGCGTCGCGGATGGCGGCGCCCCAGGTGGCGATGCTGGCGGTGAGCCAGGCCTTGAACGCCTCCGGGGTGTCGGTGCGCACCTCGCCGCCCTGCTCGGCGATCTTCTTGGCGATCTCGGGATCGGCGAGGATCTTGCGCACCTCGGCATTCAGCGTCGCGATGGTGGCGGGCGGCGTGCCGGCGGTGGTCAGCAGGCCCTGCCAGGTGCCGGCATCGGCCGCCGGCAAGCCCGCCTCCTTGAAGGTGGGCAGATCGGGCGCTGCCTTCAGGCGCTGCTCGCCGGTGACCGCCAGCCCGGTGAGTTGCTTGTTGGTGACGAAGGGCAGTGTGGCCGAGGAGCCGTTGATGATGACCGTGCTTTCGCCGGACACCACGGCGCGGGAGGCAGCGGCGCCGCCCTTGTAGGGCACGTTCTTCCACTCGATGCCCAGCGCCTTGGCGATCATCACTGCCGTGATGTGATTGACCGCGCCGACGCCGGAATTGGCCACCGCCAGCTTGCCGGGATTGGCCTTGGCATAAGCGATCAGTTCGGGAACCGTGCGCGCCGGCACGCTGGGATTGATCGCCAGCACATAGGGGCCGAACATCACCATGCTCACCGGGGCGAGGTTCTTCTCCACGTCATAGGTGAGGTTGGGGAACAGGCTCGGTGCGGTGGCGAGCGAGCCCACGTCCATCAGCAGCAGCGTATGGCCGTCGGGCTGCGCCTTGGCCACTGCATCGGCGCCCACATTGCCGGCGGCGCCGGGCTTGTTCTCCACCACCACCGCCTGGCCGAGCGCCTCCGACAGCTTGGGCGCGATGAGGCGGGCGAGGATGTCCGACGTGCCGCCGGGCGCGAACGGCACGATGAGCCGCACCGGGCGGGTGAAGGTCTGGGCACCGGCAAGGCTTGGGGCAAAGGCGCAGCAAAGCGCGAGCACGGCTGGCGCAAGCGCCCTCTTGAGGCGTGACAGCATGGCGTTCCTCCGACGTGTGCGTGGCTCGCCTATGGCGATGCCGTTCACGGGCGGACTTGGCGCCGCCTCTTCCGCAACGATAGATGAGCCGCCGATACGCAGTCACGCCAGATGCTGCATGGATCCATGCGATTTTTGGATGGATCGGCGCGTTTCGCCCGTGAGCCGGAAAGCCAAGCCAGGGCGCGTGGGCGCACACGGGCATACCGAATTGTGCCGGATCGGGCGGAACGAAAGCGGGGCTGCGAAAATCAGGACCCAGGCTTGTCCGGGTCGGCGAGAGCAAATGGTGCGCTTCTCGGGTGAGAAGCGAACCGGAAAAGCGGATGCTTGGCAGCAGCGCGTCCTAGGGGGCCGCAAGGCATGGCGACACGAACAGTTCGCCGCGCCAGGCGCCTCGGGCGGTGCGGGTGAACACAACCACCCACATCATGCAGAGCAGCGCCACAAAGATGCTGCCCAGAATGCCGAACAGCCCAATGGGAAGAAGGCTTCCCAGGCGCAACGTGGCGACCGCATAGACCCCGAGGGGAAAGGTGTATCCCCACCAGCCAAGATTGAATGGCAGCCCTTGGCGCACATAGCGGATGGTGATGAGCAGGGCCATCGCGAACCACCACAGCCCATAGCCCCACAGCAACAGGCCGCCCATCAGGCCGATGCCGCGGGCAACGCCCGCATAGGCGTCCAGGCCATTGGCGGCGAAGACTGCGGGTGTTGCTTCTCCCAGCACCAAGAGCCCCAGCGCGCCGGTCCCGATGGGGCCAAGCGCGAGCCAACTGGTAGCCGCCATGCTCACATGGGGGAGTTTGTGGATCGCCATGCGGAGAACCAGGATCACCAGCACGCTCATGGCCAGCGGTACCGACAAGGCCCAAAGCAAATAGCTGCCGATGAGCACATTGAGCTGATTGTGCACGTCGCCCAGATGCGGCGCCAGCAAGCCGCCGCTGACAGCCGCCACCTCCGCGGCCACCACCGGCAGCAGCCAGACCGCGGTCATCTGATCGATGGCATGGGTCTGGCGGGTGAACATCATGAAGGGAATGGCGATGCCGCAGACGGCGGCAAGCCCGGCATCGATCAGCCAGAGGACTTCGGCAATGCCGACCGCCGTCTCACCCCAGCGGGCGATGCCAAAAATCAGGAAGCCATTGATGATGGTCGCAAGCCCCATGGGAATGCAGCCAAAGAACATGGACACGACGGAATGCCCGAAGATGCGCCGGGCACCATCGAAGAAGAAAATCCAGCGCGCCGCATACAGCAGGGAAAACAGGACGAAGAGCCCGATATTGAACAGCCAGAGTCCCTCGCCGACCGCCCGCAGCTGCGGCCAGGCCGGAAACTGCGCCAGAGCGATGGCGAGGATGCCGGTGCCCATGGTGGCGGCGAACCAATTCGGCGTGAACTGGCGCACAGCCTCACTGGGCTGGCTCAAGCGCGAGAAGGGCTTGAGGCCAAAGGCAACGGCGCTCGCATGGGTCTCAAGGGCCATGAGACATATCCAGAGGGCGCAGATCAACGGGACAGGACCGGCGCTGCGGCCGCCCCTGGATACCGCAGAACCATTTTCCTCTCTTGCCGGCTTCGCCGCCATGGCGCAAGGAGAAATCATGGACTGTCCGTCGCTCTTCGCCTTGCCGGCTCAATGACGGGAAGGCCTGCGACCGTGTCCAGAGGCGTGGTGGAGGTCCATGCAGAGGTGGTCACTGGTGATGTTCGGTTAGGGTCTGGGCGCGCGCCCAACGCCCGACCGAAAGATCCAGCGACGACCACCGACATGATGATATCCGGGACCTCCCCCGACGCCGACCTTCTGCGCGAGATCATCGGCTTTGTGTCAATCGGCGCGGAAACCGAACCTCCTATCGGCGCCGAATATTCCATGGCGAACACAATCCCTATGGTGGAGAGACCGTCGGGGACCGGCTTCTGCGGTCGCGGCCCTCGTGCCACCAACGGGCGCCAGTGTCTTTGCCTGGGCAGACGCAGATGCCAACTGCATCCGCCGCCTGAACGCGCATTGGCAAACGCCGGGGATCACCCCCGTGGACTGCCTGTCGATCGACGAACGCTTCCCAAATCTGGCGGAGCGGGAGCACCGATCAGCGCCACGGCGGCGAAGCCCCGCTATTTGTGGGTGGAGATAAAACGTTGGGCTCGTTCCGTCTGTGGCTGCGTGAAGAAGCGCTCCGGCGGACTTTCCTCAATAATGCGACCGTGATCCATGTAGACGATCCGGTCGGCGCACCGGCGGGCAAATCCGGTCTCGTGAGTGACGATGATCGAGGTCAAGCCGGCTGATGTGAGATCCTGGATGATTGCCAGCACCTCGCCCACCGTTTCCGGATCGAGGGCGGAGGTGGGCTCATCGAACAGCATGATCTCCGGCGACATCATCATGGCGCGTACGATGGCGACCCGCTGCTGCTGACCGCCGGAGAGTTGGGCAGGAAAAGACTTGGCCTTGTCCTTGAGCCCGACGCGCTCCAGAAGCGCCAGGGCCCTGGCCTCCGCAGCCTCCGGCTTCATTAAGCGCTCACGCACGGGCGCGAAGGTCAGGTTGTGCAACGCGGTCAGATGGGGAAAGAGCGCGTAATTCTGAAAAACCATGCCGATGCGTCGGCGGATGGGTCGCCATTCCCCTTCCGTGAGGCGGCCAATGTCGCGGCCCGCGAAAAAGATGCTGCCATCCCGGATCGGTTCGAGACCGTTCAGGCAGCGAATGAACGTGCTCTTGCCGGAACCGGAGGAGCCCATGACGACCACACGTTCCCCCTTCGCAATGGAGAAATTGATCCCCGCGAGAACCTGGACACTGCCATAATATTTGGTGAGATCCACTGTGCGGAGCACCTCGGCGCCCTGGCCATCCGTCATAGCCTGTTCCTTTTTGCTCAAAGACGTTGTGCCGCAGACGATTGACCGAAGCGTCGCTCCAGCTGCGAAATGCCGGCGGACATGCACAGGCCCGCCACATAATAAACAATCAATATAAACCCATAGACGGTGAGGCCCGGCGTGCCGCCCTGATAATAAGCAGAGCGATCAATGACGATCTGCCCACTTTTCAGAAGTTCAATCACGCCGACCAGTGCGGCGAGCGATGTCGAGTGCATGAGAATATTGCACAGGCCGGCATAGGCCGGGATGATGGGCAGGACCGCCTGGGGCAGGATGATCCGCGTGAAGATGGCATAGGGGCCAAGCCCGAGGGACCGAGCGCTCTCAAATTGATGCTGAGACACCGCCGTGATCCCACCGCGCACGATTTCTGCGCCATTTGCCCCGCCCCACAAGGCGAGTGCCAGGATTGTTGCCGCCAGCGGGCCCAGTTGCAGCCCGAAAAGCGGTGCGCCGAAGAAGATGAAGAAGAGGCTCACCACCTGCGGTACATCGCGAAAGAATTCGATCACGAGCCGCACGGGGATGCGGATCATCGGCGGGCGTAGCGTTGCGAGAGTTCCGCAGACGATTGCGATGATCGAGCTGAACAGGACGCTTGCAACGAATATGAACAGCGCCATGAGCCCGGCGTGAAGAAAGAAGTCGCCGTTCTGGGTGATGAGCGAAATGTTCATCGGCGATACCCCCGTCCCAGGTGGCGCTCCAGGGCTGTCATCACCGCTGAAAAACCGAGAACGATCGCGAGATATCCGATAAGAAGCGCGATGAAGTTCTCGATGGCACGATACGTTTCAGCGATGTTATCCATGGCCACGAATGTCAATTCCGGCACCCCGATGGCACTCAGCAATGCTGAATTCTTAATGGTAGAGACCATGGTATTCATCATCGCCGGCACCACGGCACGGGTGGCGATGGGGATGATGATGAAGATGAAGCCGTTCAGCGGTCCCAAGCCAAGGGCGCGCATGGTCTCGGTCATGTGGCGCGGGACGGCGTCGATCGCACCGCGAAGGTTCGCGGTCTGATAGGCTGTCGCCCATAACGTCAGCACAATCATGCCTGAGCTTATGGCCCCGGTCCGGATGCCGATCTCGGGCATCCCGAAGTAGAAAAAGAAGATCTGGACCAGGAGCGGCGTATTCCTGATGAACGACACATAGAAGATAATTATATGCCGCGCGATCGGCATGCGGAAGTAGAGCACCGCACTCAAGGCGTAGGCCGCAAACACGGCGATGACATTGCAAACCAACGCGAGATACAAGGTCATCTGCAGCCCCTTGAGGAACAAGGGGGCGATGGACCAGAAATACGCCCAGTCGAGTGAGGGACCCATCATGGCGATCCTGTCGGATTGTTTGGCGACCAACCGCTGCGACGCGGCCCGTCACCCAAAGGGCGGACTGCGGGGCGCAGTCCGCTGGGATCGCCCGTCTCAGGGCGGCGGCAACACGGTGTTCTGGTCCGTCGATCCGTCCGGCGGCAGGGTGGTGTAGCTGCGAATGCGCTCGTCCCGCTCGGCTTCGCCGGCGTAGTGCTCTACGGCGGCGCGATAGGTTCCGTCCGTCTTCCCTTTGCTCACCATGGCGCTGATGAATTCACGCATCGCGGTGTCGCCGCGACGGACGGCGGGCGCCGACCAGCCAATCTGGAACACAACATCCGACAGCTTCAGGCGGGGATCCTTGCTCGCAGCAACCACCAGGACATGATCGTCCTGGGTCACGCCATCGCCACGCCCCTGCCGAAGCGACTGGATCGCGTCGCTGATGTTGTCATACTTGATGAGCTTGATGTCGGGATAGTTTTTCTCCAGGAAGGTGACCTGCCAGGCGCCCTTGTTGGTGAGCAAGGTCTTGCCCTTCAGGTCCTCCAGACTTTTCACATCTTCACCGGCCCGCACCAAAATGCCAGAGGCGCCCCAGTTGGTTGAGGTGGCGAAGTCTACGGTGCGCTTGCGTTCTTCCGTGATGCCCATGGTCGCGAAGAGAACATCCACTTTCCCCGAGGCCAGCATCTGCACGCGCGTGGCGGCCGTCACGCAGGTGAAGACGGCCTTATTCGGGTCCCCGAAGGCATATCCGGCAATGTGGCGCCCCATATCGACGTCAATGCCGACGGGGTTGCCCTTCTCATCCATAAAGCCGGCGGGCGGGCTATCGCATTTGACGCCGATCCGCAGTTCGCCCTTTTCCTTCAGGCTGGCAGGAACGGCGATGTCCTGTGACCATGCTGCGCCAGCTGAGCCGGCAAGAGCGCCGGCCGCCAGTGTCAGCACATAAAACAAACCCGTCTTTGTCATGGCTATCCCCTCTGTTTTTTGAGCCAGCAATTCGGTGTTGTCAGCAGTGCATCCCGATCATCATCAGGTGGTTTTGGCCTCCACCGCGGCGATCAGTGCCGCATCGGCGGCCGCGAGCCGGCGGCAAGAGGCATCAAGCCAGGCGCGGTCGGCGAGAAGAGCAACGCGGGCCTCGTCAATGGCCGCCTGAACGGAGTCTGGGGCCGGCATGCCCTTGCCACTGCGGCGGGCCACATTCTGCACCGGATCGAGGGCGTCTGCGATTTCCTCAGCGCTCACATCAATACGCTGGCCGGTCTGAGCCACCGCAGCTTCCTGGACCAATTCGAGGCCGATGTGGTTTGCCTTGATGCCGCGATCAATCGCGGTCATCACGACCCGCGCCACGATCTCGTGTGCCTCGCGATAGTCGATGCCCACCCGGCGCACCAGCATGTCGGTCAGATCCGTCATGGTGGCGTAGTTTTCGGCCGCATAGCGCAGCATCTGGGGTTTGTTCGGATGCAGCGTGCGCACCACGCCGGTCATGGCATGGGTGGCGGCGATCATCGCGTCGATGGAGCGCGGCTCCAGTTCCACACGGGCGGCGCTGTATTGATATTCGATGCCGTTGAGCGAGGTCAGAATGGCGACCAGCGGCCCCATCGCGGCGAAGGCGGCCTTGCGGCTGCGCTCCAACGAGTCCGGATTCTTCTTTTGCGGCATGATGCTGCTGGTGCCGGCGAATGAGGCGTCCAGTTCGGCCATCTGGTATTCGTCGCTGCTCCAGAGCTGGATCTCGGAGGCGAGGCGGCTCAGGCCGCTGAGGAAGATCGCATTGTCAAAAGCGAATTCCGCGACATGATCCCACCCTGCGACGCCTTCGATGCTGTTGACCACCAGCCCGTCGAAGCCCAACAGGTCCGACGTCCGATCCCGATCCAAGGGCCATCCGGTCCCGGCGGTCGCGGCCGCACCGAGCGGACACTGGTTGATGCGCGGATAAAGCTCGCGAAAGCGGTCCAGATTCTTGCCGAGGTTCTCGCTGATGGCCATCAGATAGTGGCCAAGGGTAATCGGCTGAGCTTCCTTGCGCTGGGTATAGACCACCATCACCGTGTGCAGATGGTCAGCGGCTTTGTTCACGACGGCTTCCCGCAGCGCGATGACCGCTTCGATGGTGCGCAGCAACTGGTCGCGCAGAAACATGCGCTTGCCGGCGTTGGCAAGATCGTTGCGGCTGCGCCCAATATGCATCTTGCCGGCGACCGAGCCGATTTCCCGCTTCAAGGCCGCTTCGTAAGGCAGGTACGTGCGCAAGGCGGGTTCGTTGTTTGCACACGCATCCGCGACAGCAAGGCCGCGCAGGATGCGTCTGGCCTCATCCGGCGTCAGGATGCTTTGCTCGGCAAGCATCACGACATGGGCGCGATGGATCTTGCTATCATAGGGAAAGACGGCGCCAGTCAACGTCAGGGCAGCGGCGTCGAAATCATAGAGTTCCTGGAATTCCGGCGCCTTCGCGCCGCTCGCCCGACCAATCCGGGTTGCGTCAGCTATCTGTGCACTCATGTCGTCGTCCTTTTTAAGCTGAAATGTCAAACGGTGGGGTCGGCGCGGCGTTCGAGATACGTCGCGTAGGGGGAAAAACCCATCCGCGCCCAGAACGCCTGACCATTGGGATTGCTGTGCAACACTTCCAGAAGGATGCGCGCGCCCGGTGGAAAGCGCTCCGCCATCAACAGCGCGAAGGCGCGGCGCCCGAGCCCTCCGCCACGCGCCTCGCGGGCGATGAAGAACTGACGCAGATAGATGCGCTGGCGCGAGGGCTCGGCGAGGTCCTCCTCCCAGCGCCAGGTGGCGAAGCCCGCGACATGACCGGCCTGTTCGATCATCTCGATCCGCCAATCCGCGCTGGCGAGGAAGCCGCGAGCCCGGTCCTCAAGCTGCGCGACCGTCATCGGATTGCGATGACCCTCGTCGCGGATCAATTCGTGATTCATGCGGGCGATGAGCGGCAGATCAGTGTCCGTCGCAGGCCGCAGGGATGGAGGAGCGAGGAGCGTCACGGGTTTGCCCCCTGTAGGGAGATCCAGGTGGTTTTGAGGTCGAGATATTTTTCGAACGCGTGCAGAGACAGATCGCGTCCATTGCCGGACTGCTTCACCCCGCCGAATGGCGTGCGCAAATCCACATTGTCGACGGCATTCACGCTCACGCTGCCCACATGCAGCGCCCGCGACATCCTCATCGCCCGGTCCAGATCATGGGTCCACACCGAGGCGCCGAGGCCATAGATGGAGGCATTGGCCATCCCGATCACCTCGGCTTCGTCTCGGAACGACAGCACCGACAGCACCGGACCGAAGATCTCCTCGCGGGCAATGGTTGCGCGCGCATCCACCTGGGTGAAAATCGTCGGGGCGATGAAACAGCCTCCCGTCTCGGCCAGGACGCGGCTGCCCCCGCACAACAGGTCCGCCTCGGCCTTTCCGGTCTCGATAAAGGACAGGACCCGCGCGGTCTGCTCCTCGCTCACCATCGCGCCCATGCCGGATGCAAGGTCCAGCGGATCGCCGGGCGCATAGGCGAGGGCCGCCTCAAGCAACAGCGCGGAGAAATCGGCACGGAGGTCTTCATGGACGAATAGGCGCGAGGTGGCCGAACACACTTCGCCCTGATTGAAGAAGATCCCTGCGGCCGCCGCCCGCGCTGCCGCCGGCAGGTCTTTCGCGTCGGGAAAGACAATGAAGGCGCTTTTGCCTCCGCATTCCAGCCAGACCCGCTTCATGTTGGATTGGCTGGCATAGCCGAGGAAGCGTTTGCCCACCTCGGTGGATCCGGTGAAGCCGACGCAGTCGATGTCCGGGTGCAGGCCGATCGGCGCTCCCGCATCGGGGCCGAAACCGGGCAGGACATTGAACACGCCTGCGGGAATGCCGGCCTGTGCCGCCATCCCCGCCAGCGCCAGCGCGGTCAGCGGCGACTGTTCCGCCGGCTTCAAGATGACGCTGTTGCCCGCGGCCAGCGCCGGGGCGCACTTCCAGGCCGCCATCTTGAGCGGAAAATTCCACGGCACGACGGCGCCGACGACGCCTACGGGCTCCCGTGTGATCATCGCCAAGGCCCCGGACCCGACCGGAACGATTTCGTCCAGGAGCTTGTCGCAGGCCTCGCCGAAGAAGCGGAAGACGGCTGCCGATCCAGGAATGTCCAATGTGGCTGAGTCGTGGATCAGCTTCCCCGTATCCAACGTCTCCAGGATCGCGAGTTCGTCGCGATGCTCCTCGATGAGATCGGCGAGCCGAAGCAACGCGCGGCGGCGGATCGCCGGATCACAGCGGGACCAATGCCCGGCCTCGAAACTGCGGCGGGCAGCGGCAACGGCGAGATCCACATCCCGTGCGCCACAGGCGGAGATGCGGCCGAGAACGCCGCCGGTGGCGGGATTGACGCAGTCGAAGGTGCGTCCGTCGGCAGCCTCCCGATAATCACCGTCGATGAAGGCGCGGGTCTCGATCTGCACGGTGCTCGCCACATCGCGCCAGTGCGCGTGTTGTCGAGGAGAATGGGAATGGGTCATGATCTTTCCATCCAAGCTGCGGATCTCAGGCCGGCCTGCCGGCGGTCGAGCCAATCCATGGCGCCGAAGGCGCCCGCCGCCACCGGCACGTACCAGGGGCGCCCGCCAATGTTGGGCAGGCGATGAAATGGCGTGCGCTCGAACACCGTGGGGGTGGAGCGGGCTCCCAGCATCCGCTCGATGGCAAGCCGGCCGAGCCAGGGCATGATGGCCACGCCGCTGCCGTTGCATCCCACCGCGAACCAGCAGCCATCCCGCTGGCCGATGTGTTGCAGATGGCTGCGCGTCATGGCGACGGAGCCGGTCCAGGCATGGGAGATCTGGACCTGGGCCAAGCTCGGGAACACTTGGGCGAGATAGGCGTGGAGGCGGTGCGCGGCCTTACGCGGCGCGCCGGGAAAAAGACCCGGCCGTGCCCCAAACAGGATTCGGCTGCCGTCGGGCGAGGGCCGGAAGTACCAGAGGTTCCGCTTCGTATCGGAATACATCCGGCGGGTGGGCATCAGAGCATCGAGCGTCTCTCGCCCCAACGGTGCGGTGGCGATCATGAAGGACCCGACCGCTGCCAGACGGCGCCGCACCGCGGGCAGGGCGCCATCGGTATAGGCATTGGTTGCAAACAGCACATGGCGGGTTTGCACATCACCGGCAGGCGTGCGCACCAGCAGGCCGTTGACGTCCCGTCCAACCGAGTGGGCCGGCGTGTGCGAGCGTAGAAGCACGCCCTGCCGCTCCAGGCTGCGCGCCAGTCCGACGGCGAGCTTCGACGGGTGCAGGCCGCCGAATGCCTCAACCAGCATGCCCCCATGGTAGTGACGGGTATTGATTTCCGCGCGCAGCTCATCCGCGCCCAGGACATGCGCAGTCACGCCGGCCATATCCGAGAGAATGCGGGCGTGGCTGGAGAAGCGCTCAAGATCCCTCGGTACCGAGGCGAGAAAGAGGCGTCCCGAAGGCTGGAAGACCTCACCGAACTCTCCGGAGATGGAGAGGCCGCGCACATAGTCAAAGGCATCGGAATGGGCCTTGGTGAGCTCGGTCAGCATCTGCTGGTCAAGGCCACCGGCTGTGCCGTTGATCACTAATTTCTGCCCGCTGGAGAGCATCGCCCCGCTTCGCGAGCTGGCCCCGCCGGCGATCGGGCCGGCGTCAAGCACCAGGGGCGTCACCCCCAGCTCCAAGGCGCGCCGCGCCGCGCTCAACCCGCACAAGCCGGCACCGATGATCACCATGTCCGCCTGCGCGGGTAGGTCGGCGCTGGCCTGAAACGGCGGCGCGTCCTCCCACCAATAGGGCGTATCCTTGAAATCACTCGTGAAAATACTGCCGGACATGTCAGTCACCACCCGTCGGGCCACCGCAAGCGCAGGCCATCGAGCACTGCCAACATAATATTGTCAACAATAAAATGTTTTGAACAATCCCAGCGGGCGTCTATGATCGCGCCAGCCCGAAGGAGCGATGATGGACAAGAGTACCGAGGCGGAGGGCGCCTCTCCCGTGAAGCGGCGCACCCTGGTGGAGAGCGTGACCGAAGAGATTGCCCAGATCATCCTCAACGGTGAATTGCGTCCGGGCGATAAGCTCAAGGAAGTCGAGATTGCAGAGCGCCTGGGCGTCAGCCGCGGGCCGGTGCGTGAGGCGTCCCGTCGGCTGCAGGAAACCGGGCTGCTGACCGGGCACCCGTTCCGCGGTTCCTTCGTGCGCAAGCTGAACCAGCGGGAAGTGGCCGACATCTATACGTTGCGCGCGGTTCTCGAATGCACCTCGGCGGAAGAGGCGATCCGCTTGGTCGAGCCCGCGGACTTCGCAGCCATGGAAACGGCCCTGCGTGAAACCGAAACCGCGGCTATGGCCAATGCGCCGGCTCGTATGATTGAGGCGGACGTCGCCTTTCATGCCGCACTCTGCCGCTCTGGCCATAATGAGCGCATTGCGGAGACCTTCACGCGGCTGGCAACCGAATTGCGGCTGGTGCATCTCATGATGCATCCGGACCCCGAGCAGCTACAGGCGGCCGCACGCGGCCATGCGGCCATTCTCGATGCGGTGCGCACGCGCAACGCTCAGCGGCTGCTGGCGGTTTTGAAAGCCCACATCTTCGACGAGCGCGATCTCGTCCTGCAATATCTCGGTCCCCACGGCGACAGCCTGCCGCGGCCGGCATCTCCGGATCTGAACGGCGATCCTCTCCCGTCCAGATTCGCGGGCAAGGTGCTGGTGCGTCCCCATTCGCGCGGCGATTTCCCGCTGCTGGCGCGCATGAACCGGGAGCTGGCCGACGACGAGGGCCATCGCAATCCCATGACCATTGCGCTGATGGAGGAGCGGTTTCGCCGGTTCGTGGACGAGGAGGGCTGGAACGTCGACCTCTTTCTGATCGGCGATGAAGTGGTCGGCTATGCCACGCACCGCCGTGAGCCGGAACCGTCCGATCCCGATGGGGAGAGGGTGTTCCTGCGGCAATTCTACATCGTGCGGCACTATCGTCGCGACGGGCTGGGCCAGGCGGCGTTCGATGCGTTGACTGCCGCCCGCTTCCGCCCCGGCGACCGGGTCATCCTTGAGGCGATCGAGAATAATCCCGGCGGGCGTGTGTTTTGGCTGCGTGTCGGCTTCACGCCTTACAGCGCGATCCTTGAGCATTTCGTGAGATAGCCCGCCTGCGCCATCCCGGCGTGGGTGCGCTGATCGAGCGCCCGATCGCCAAACGAGAACATGACGGCGTCATGCACGCCGCCGCGCGCGTGCCCGCCGTAACCGCCGCCAACAGCCGAACACCAAGATCGACTGACAGAGCTTTCTGCCATGCCTGCCGGCCTCCAGCCCGGCAAGCAGCATGCATCATGCTTCAAGCCGATTTGGGAAGCCAAAACCGATTCAGTCAGATCGAAATGCGTCTAGTGGCGGCCACACTGCGCATGAACAGCTAAACGTCATCTCTATTAATATTTTTGTGAGTTGCGCCGATTTTTTCAATGATCACCTTTATATGGGTCTTGAGGTTGCGGACCATATCATCCTTCACCATCGGGAACCGTGAGGTCGGCACGGGCATGGAGATGGCATAGATGCCGCCAGCCGCGTCGCGGAAACCCATTCCCACGGCACTGATTCCCACGGTGTGTTCCTCATGATTGAAGCCGACACCTGTGCGCCGCACCTCAGCGATCTCTGCCAGAATTGCGTCCAGGCGTTTCGTGCTGCGCAATTCCTTGCGAACGAGGGCGCGTGCCCTCTCGGCCTCCAGGAGCGCGAGGCAGCACTTGCCGTTGGCCGTATTGGTCAAAGGGAAGATGTCACCGACTGCCGATACAGCCCGCAGCCGGTGCGTGCCGGTCACCTGATCGAGGAACAACACTTCGTTGCCACGAAGCACGGAGAAGTCGACCGTCTCGCCCGTGCTGTGCGACAGCGCAACAATATGAGGACGCACCAACTCGACAATGTCGATCTTGCCCGAACGCGATAGCGCGTGGATCTCCGGCCCCAGACGATAGCCCCCATCCGGCCCCGCTGAAATCACGAGATCCTCTGCCAGCAGCGCATTGACGATGCGTTGCACCGTGGAGCGCGGCAAGCCGACCCGTCCAGCGATCTGCGCGAGGCTGAGGCCCGAACGCACGTTCTTCAGCGCCCGCAAGACGGCCACCGCGCGCGCAATCACTTGAATGCCGCCCCCCTCGCGCGCCGCGGACGCACCGCCATCGCCCACCTCGAATGCCATATGCGCCTCCCTCATGTACCGCATACCGATACACCTGTATCATTCCATTTGACCACCCTGAACGCCCCCCATATTCAAATATTCAACAAAAAATCTGCCCCACGTTTGGGCGACTACGCTGGGAGGCGTGTTATGACTGTCACGATACGTGGCATCGAGTTTCAATCCAATCTCGACAACGATATGGGGCTGAGATTTCACAATCTGTCCCATCGCTTTGGATTCCAGTCTCCGAATTGGCCATACTTCCAGGATGTGCAGATCGACCGCATCCATTACATGGCGAAATCGGGCGTTCTGACGCAACGCATCACAACAACGATGCACAACACGACGCATATCGATGCGCCCGCCCATGTCGTCGAGGGCACGGCCTTCATCAATGAAGTTCCTCTGCCGCACTTTTTCGGAACTGGCATTGTCGTCTCGATCCCAAAGAAAAAATGGGAGCCCATCACCTATGATGACTTGGAGCGTGCAGCTGGCGCCCATGTGCGTCCGGGCGATGTCGTCATCGTCAATACGGGCTGGCATAAGCTTTACGAAGACAATTCGGAATATTTCTGCTACTCGCCCGGCTTCGTTGCGTCAGCCGGAGACTGGTTCGTCGAGAAGAAGGTGAAGGTTGTCGGCCACGACACGCAGGCCAATGATCATCCCCTTGCCACCGCCATCGGCCCGCACCGCAATGGCCCCCTGCACCCCCATCTCGCCGACGAATACAAGGTCTGGTCCGGCGGGCGCGACTGGAAAGACGATCACCCCGAGTGGGAGCCGGTACACCGTAAGCTCTTCACAAAGGGCATTCTCGGCATCGAGAATGTGGGCGGCGACCTCGACGCCGTGACCGGCAAGCGCGTGACCTTCGCCTTCTTCCCCTGGAATTGGGACCGGGGCGACGGCTGCATCATCCGCCTTGTCGCCATCGAGGATCCGAACCAGGCCTACCGCATCGAGGCAGGCACTTCTCTCTGACGGCAGTCCCGACCGGGCCTGCTCGCGCCCCGCACGCGAGCAGGCCGCCACCTGTGCCAACCGCAGGAGAAAAGGGCATGACCAGAAGAACGATTATAGCCGTCATTGGTGCCGGACTGATGGGACACGGCATCGCGCAGGTGTTCGCGCTTGCCGGGCATGAGGTCAGGGTCTTCGATCCGCAGCCGGCGGCGCTCGCCTCACTGCGGGAGCGGATCCGGTCCAATCTGAAGACACTCGGTCAGGACGTCAGGGCAGCGGAACGGGTCTCGTCCTGCGCCACCTTGGCTGCCGCCGTGGCGGATGCTGGCCTCGTGATCGAAGCGGCGGCCGAAGACCTCGCGGTGAAACAGGACCTGTTCGCAGCCATCGAGACGGCGGCACCGGCCGATGCCATCCTCGCCAGCAACACCTCCGTCATTCCCATTGGCGCCATCATGGCGCGGCTTGAGCGACCGGAGCGGGCGCTGGGCACCCATTGGTGGAACCCGGCCTTCCTCGTGCCGCTGGTAGAGGTGATCGGAACGGCACAAACCGCACCGGATGTCGTGGCCCGCACCATTGATCTGCTGACCAACGCCGGCAAGACCCCGGTGCATGTGCGCAAGGACGTACCGGGCTTCATCGGCAACCGCCTGCAGCATGCCCTCTGGCGCGAGGCCATCGCGCTGGTGGCGGATGGGATCTGCGATGCGCAGACCGTGGACACCGTGGTGAAGGCCAGCTTCGGGCGGCGCCTTGCGGTGCTGGGGCCGCTGGAGAATGCCGATCTCGTGGGCACCGACCTGACCCTCGCGATTCACAAGACCCTCCTGCCGTCTCTCAACCGCGATCCCGCGCCCTCGCCTCTTCTGGAGCAGTTGGTGGCGGAGGGTCGGCTTGGAATGAAGGCCGGAATGGGGTTCCGCCAATGGTCAGCGACCGCCAGCGATGACCTCCGGCAGGCGCTGTTCTGCCATCTCATGGCCGCCGATGCGGGCGGGCAAGCCCCCAACGAAGGAACCGAAGCGTGAGCCGGTCGAAGAAAGTCATCATCACCTGCGCCATCACCGGCGGCATTCACACGCCCACCATGTCCCCGGCGCTACCGTTCACGCCGGAGGACATCGCCGCCCAGTCCATCGCCGCCGCCGAGGCGGGCGCCGCCATCCTCCACCTGCATGCCCGCGACCCGCACGACGGGCGGCCGACGCCCGACCCGAAGGTGTTCATGCAGTTCCTGCCGGTGATCAAGCAGGCCACCGCTGCCGTGTTGAACATCACCACCGGCGGCGGCCTCAACATGAGCGTGGAAGATCGGCTTGCAGCTCCCCTCGTCGCCAAGCCGGAGATGTGCTCACTCAACATGGGGTCGATGAATTTTGGCATCTATCCGTTGGCGGAGCGCTACAAAAACTGGCGTTTCGACTGGGAGGAACCCTACCTGCGGGGCACTGATGATTTCATCTTCCGCAATACGTTTCGCGACATCGAGCGGATTTTGAAACTCCTCGGGGAGGAGCACGGAACCCGCTTCGAACACGAATGCTACGACGTGGGTCATTTGTACAACCTGGCGCATTTCGTGGATCGCGGCCTCGTCAAGCCGCCCTTCTTTGTACAGACCATCTTCGGAATTCTCGGTGGCATCGGGCCCGAGTTGGACAATGTGCTGTTCATGAAGCGGACCGCCGACCGGCTGTTCGGCGAAGACTATGTCTGGTCGGTCCTCGCCGCGGGCCGCCATCAGATCCCTGTTGCCAATCAGGCCGCCCTGCTCGGCGGCAATGTCCGCGTGGGGCTGGAGGACAGCCTGTTCATCGGTCGCGGCCAACTCGCGGCGAGCAATGCCGAACAGGTGGCCAAAGTGCGCCGCCTGCTCGAAGAACTCGGTCACCAGATCGCCACCCCCGAGGACGCGCGCGCTATGCTGATGCTCAAGGGCGGCGACCGAGTCGGATTCTGAACCGAGACATGACCGAGCGGCACTGTGCAGCCGATCAAAAACAGTGACTGTATTTTTTAAGAGAGGAAACCTCCATCCGGATCAGCCAAAGCCGATCCGACTTCAGGAAGACGCCGACAAAAACACAATAATTCTAGGGAGAAACACCATGCGCCATCTGTCCCACCGCACTCTTCTCGTGCCCATTGTTGGCGTCCTCGCCAGCCTCTGCGCATCCGGCCCCCTCGCAGCCCAGGCGCCCGAGCCGATCCGTGTCGGCGCCGTTTTGTCCACCACCGGCCCCGGTGCCGGCGCCGGCATCCCGCAGCGCAACGGCCTGCTGCTGGCAGTGAAGGTCTTCAATGAGAAGGGCGGGCTCAATGGCCGGCCGGTGCAACTCACCATCGAGGATGACGGTTCAAGCCCCGACGTCGCCGTCACCAAGGCCAACAATCTCATCTACAGCCAGAAGGTCGCCGCCATCATCGGCCCCACCTTGACGGCATCCACCCTCGCGGTGGGCGGCGTGGCAGATCCCGCCAAGATACCCGTCATGGCCTTCACCGGCCTTGGCGTGGCCATGGAGAAGAGCCGTCGCTGCGTATTCCACATGCTGCCGTCGCAGGACCTCAACGCCCGCGCCCTGCTGGAGGTGGCCACCAAGGAGCTGAACGTCAAGAAGCTCGGCGTGCTGCACGATTCCGCCTACGGCAACATCGTGATGGCGAAGCTCAAGGAGGTGAAGGCGGACTATCCGGTGGAGATTGTGGCGGTGGAGAAGTGGGAGGTTGGCGCCACCGATGCCACCACGCAGGCCGCCAAGGTGAAGGCGGCATCCCCCGATGCCGTCGCGATTATCGGCAATTCGGCGACGCCGTTCCGCAATGCCCGCCAGATCCGCCTCAACGTGCCGCTGCTCTCCGCGCTCGGCACCGCCACCTATGAATATGTGAAGGCGATGGGCGATGCGGCGGACAATATCGTGTTCGCCGAATTCCTCGTGGCCGAGGATCCGCTACCGGCCCAGACCCCATTCGTGGATGCCTTCCGCAAGGACTATGGCGTTCTGCCCAAGACCATGGAAGCCAGCGCCTTCGACGCCTTCAATGCGGTCGCCGCGGGCCTTGCCAAGACCGGGCCGGATGCACCCGCAGGCGCCTTGTGCGAAGCCATCCGCGGGCCGTTCGATGGGGCGATGGCGCGGTTCGACTTCTCGCAGGAGGACCTCACCGGCCTGACCTTGAAGAGCTACGTGTTCTCAAAGCTCGACAAGGGCAAGTTCGTGCGCCTGCCCTTCAAGGCCGGTTCCTGACCCGACAGACCGGCCAGAGGTGTCCCCATGGGCTTGATGCTCTTCACCCAGGCGCTGCTCGCAGGCGTCACCAACGGTTTCGTCTACGCTCTCGTGGG
>CALRNP020000054.1:0-25217 GCA_943369575.1 Azorhizobium sp. AG788
GGCGCCGGCGGTCTGGCGCTGGTTGGCGGTTTGCGCCACCGAGGCATAGGACACCGAGCTGCGGGACAATTCCAGCAGCACGGAGGTGGGCGTATAGGCGATGCCTGGGGTCAGGAACGGAAAAGCCGAGCCGGGCGAGCCGAACGCCGGCGCGCTCAGGGAGCCGAAGGTTCCGTTCACGCCGCCGGCTGCGGAGAGAAGAGTGTAGCTGCCGATGGTGGGCGAGAGCCCCGGATATGGCAGGATCGTCACGTTCGCGCCACCCAGTTGCGCCTGGCCGGAGACGCTCAGCAGGTCGCTGACGCCGGGGCTGCCGATTTCAGCCGTGTAGGTGGCGTTCGGGTGGAATGTCACGTTTCCGAGCACGGTGAGCGTGCCGATGGAATTGCCGGGGGCGATGCCGGTGGTGGCGGCGGCATCGACGGAGCCGACGATCATGCCCGATCCACCGAGGCTCGCGCCCTTGGTCAGCGACACCGTGCCCGGCAGAACACCGTTCAC
The DNA here is from genome assembly GCA_943369575.1 of Azorhizobium sp. AG788. Taxonomy (GTDB): domain Bacteria; phylum Pseudomonadota; class Alphaproteobacteria; order Rhizobiales; family Xanthobacteraceae; genus Azorhizobium. The sequence goes on from CALRNP020000054.1 coordinate 502, forward strand.
CACCAGGTTGAGATTCTGCACATTGACGGCCAGCGAACTGCTGAACAAATTCACGCCGTTGAGCGTGAGGGTGCTCGGCGTCTCCCGCACGCCCTGCAAGAACACCTCGCCGCTGGTGGTGGAAGACAAGGTGCCGTTCAAGGTCGCCGAGCCATTGACGATGATGGTCGGGGAGCTCAAGCCCAGATAGCTCGACTGGGCTAGGTTGAAGGGGCGGGAGGAGACGAAATTCGGGCCCAGCGTCACCGTCCCGATCAGGATCACGCCCGCGCCCGACAGGCCCAGCTGGCTGTCGCTGGCAAAGGTCGTATTTCCAGACAGGATATTGCCCACCGACTGGAAGCCGATGCGGCCGTTCACATAGTCATAGGCGACGGTATAATACAAAAATATCTCGTTGCCGGTGTTGTACCCGAGCGTCGAGCCATGTTCCGGAGCATAGGCATAGGATCCGAGGTCGGACGAGAAGGACATCACGCCATCGACGCCGATGGTCACTGCTCCGGAGACGGGGCCTGTGGTGGTGGAGTTCGGCCCACCCGTGGCTGCGGTCTCGAAGGTGGCATTGCCGGCGCCGGAATCGAAGACGCTTTGCAGGCAGCCGGTCGATCCGCTGGCGGTGAAGCAGGTCACGATGCTCTTGGTATTCCAGGCATTGGCCGTGCCGCCGGCGCCGTTGGCGGTATTGGCGCCAAAGCTGGTGAAGGTGTAGCCGGCGGTGTTGTCCGGTGTCAGACCGACCACCAGAACCGGGCTGGAGACGCCCGTGGCCTGATTGGCTTTGAACAGGAAGCCGTTCGAATAATTTCCGGTCAGTTGGGCCAAGGGATTGAAGATGGCTTGGCCGCCCGAATACGCCACGCCCATGACTCCGGTCTGGTTGACGTTCCAGCCGTAATTGTTGGGATTAGTCGACGATGATATGGCGCGATACCCCGGACACTGGGGATTGCTACTGTTGCAGGTAAAGTCGGTGATGATGCCGATGGCGATCGGCGTCGCGGTCGCGAGGGTCGTGGCGCTGCCATCTGCCTTGGCATCCACGAAATAGACCGTCGCGGTCGCGATGAAGCCGGTGAGCTGGTTGCCGCTCGAATAGCCGTACGTGAACGCCGTGCTGGTTGCCGTGTACGAAGACGCCGAAACGCTGCCCTGCAACAGATACAGACCCGTCGATCCGGTATCGACAAGAACGCTATTATAGGGCGCGGTGGGTGAACCTATGGCGACGTTCACGTAATAGAACGGGTTGGGGTCTGCGGTCGATCTGTCGCCCTGCACGAATTGGTGGAGCGGAATTTCTGCCGATGACTGGGCGAAAACCGCCACGGGAAGCGCGGGAATAAGGGCGCACACGCACAGCGCGATCGAGATACGGCTCTTCATGCACTCATCGCCCCGTTTTCGTCGCTCTGGTTTGCACCAGATCGCATCATTCGTTCGGGCGAAGGCTAATGTGACGGACGTGTGGCGCTGACCGCGCTGGTTTGACCCTGTCGGCAGACGAAACGCCACGCGTCTGTGGAAGACGCGGGAGCCCCGCGCATTCCATTCACGCACCACATTCAGATACCCCACCCAACCCTTTTGTGCGGCAGGGATTAGAGTGGGTCAACCCCCGGCACCGGCAAAGGGCGGCGGAGGCTGACTTGTGGCCCAGGCTGGGGGTGAGGTGCGAGTCAGGCCATCAGCCATGTGGCTGTGGCGCCGAGCAGGATCAGAACCGCCAACGCGCCAAAAATCAGGCTCCAGGTGCCATAGGTCGGCAGGTCTTTGGTCGCCGCCCGATGATCTTCCTGGCTCACCGGCTCGCTGAGGTCCGGTTCCGGCGCCTCGGCAGGCCGGTTGAGGGCGCGGGTTTCGCCCTGGGGCGTGGCGCCGGCGGCTTCGTCGTCGGTGCCCAGCGGGGCGGCCGCATAATCGGGACCGCGCACCTTGTCCCGGAGCGCCCCCTCGTCGGTCCGATGCCGGGCGAGGTTGGCGTCAGCGTGAGCCGAGGGGGCAGCCGCATCGTCCGGTGCAAACACCGGCTGACGGCTTTCGCCTTGGCCGCCGTCATGGCGGTTGGGATTGCTCGTTGCGGTCATGTGCTGTCTCCAAAAGGGACTCTTCGGAGAAAACAACCGGGCGGATATGCAGTTCCGCAACGATGGCCCGCGCGCTGGGGCGGGATGCGCATCAGGGCGGCCGGCTGGAGACGCGCTCAAGCGCCATCCCATGCCGGCCGTCCTGGACGGGGATAGAGCTTTGCGATCAGCCGTTGGCGTCGGGATTGGGGCAGGGGCCGATCGGTAAGCGGTGGTCGGCCTCGCCCGTCTGCGTCGCGAAGGGGATCAGCCCATGGCGTTCGGTGAGCACCGGGCCGGGGCCGAAGATCGGCAGCGGGTCGAAATTGGTGGTGGTCTGGCCGGTGATGGTCTGGCCATTGGTGCCGGCCGCAATCGTGGCCAGGATCTCATCGTCCAGTGCAGTGAAGGTGGTGTTCATGATCGTCACTCCCAGTGTTTGCGTGGCACGGGGATTCGACGTCTTAGCCCTCGGCTCGCGACCATGGGTCGGGAAACCGGATCAAGGGCGGCGCCGCATCCTCTCGGAGGGGGCGAAGGCAGACGGGATCAGACCGGAGGGGTGCCGGGAACGCGGCAGGACGGGCGGAGAGGTTCCGAGAGCTTCATCCTCGTGATGAAGAATTGCCGGAGCGTTTCAAGCTTCAGCTGGACATTTAAGCTGTAGCAAAGATCTGGTTTCAGATGCCATCGATCGTTTGGTTTGGCCGATCAGGTACCGGAAGCGCGTTCTCTTATGCTGCAGTGGGTGGTCTCGTTTTTCAGTTTGGTTCAGGACTGAAGGAAAATCATTTTTAGTCCATCGATAGCCGGTGTTTGCCGCTTCGATGCTTGAAGGATACGCCTGCCGCGGCTGTGGTCAAGCTGCGGTTGCGGGAAAAACCCGTTCCTGTCCTATTGTTAATCTGTTCGACAGGCGGCGGACATGATGCGGTGCCGAGCCCTCCGCGGGATCTCCGGGAGGGCCTCCCGACTTATCTCCTGTGGGCTGTCCAGGAAAACCGGAGAGCCGGCCGCCGGAGTGGGCTGATGCGGTTGCGCCGCTGAACCTGCCGTACCACACTACGTCCGGCTTGGTTTGTGGCTGAGGCTCATGGTTGTGGCAGCGTCTGTGTTTTTCTCCCGATCTGCACTGGCGCTTGGCCGGCTGAGCAAGGTCCGAGCGTGAACGCGCCCCAGCCCATGCCTTCCGGGGACGCGCCGCCGGCCCCCGCTTCAGCCTCGCCCGCTTCTTCCAGCGCCATCAGCTATCGCCAGCAGGCGCTGGACAAGTTCCGCACGCCCGAGCAGGTCGACCGGCTGATGCATGTGGTGGGGCCGGCGGGCTGGATCGTGCTTGTCTCGGCCTTCGTGGTACTGGGCTTCGCTTTGTACTGGAGCATTGCCGGTCGGGTTGCCACCTATGTGGAGGCGGCTGGGATTCTCGATCCGGCCTTCGGTGAGCAGCACAATGTGGTGGCGCTCTCTCCCGGCATATTGCGGGCCATTCTGGTCCGGCCCGGCGAGCATGTGCGCAAGGGGCAACTGCTGGCGCGGATCGAAATCCTCGACGATCTGGAAATGCGCGACAATGCCCAGCGCACCCTGAAGGCCCTTCACCAGGAGCGCGCGTCGCAGGCCCGCTTCTGGGATGACTTCATCGCCGCTCAAGACCGCGATTTCCAGGCCCAGAAGACCACGCTGGAGGACCAGATCACCTGGACCGGCGCGCAGATCGTCGCCCGCCGGGAGATCCTGGAATCCACCAGCTCGCTGCAATCCAAGGGCCTGTCCACCACTACGCAGGTGGAGAGCGCGCGGGACGCTGTCATTAGCGCCACCGCGGCTCAGGATCAGGCCCGCAACCAGCTCCAACAGATCCAGGCCCGCACGCTGGATATCCAGAACCAGCGGCAGACCGCCTTGTCCGCGCTGGATGACCGCATCCTCCAGGCACAGGAGCAATTGGCCACGGCGTTGGACCAACTGAAGCTGAAGGGCCAGATCTTCGCGGACATGGATGGGGTCATCATCGAGCGCGAAGGCCAGATCGATACTGCCGTCCAGGCCGGCTCCCCCATCGTCGCCATCCAGACCGAGCGGCCCGAATTGCGCGGTGTGTTCTTCGCTGATCCCCGCCAGGGCAAATATGTGACGGTGGGCATGAAGGTGAATGTCTCGCCCTCAACCGCCTCGGCCTCGCGCTATGGCACCATCCGCGGCGAGGTGGTGTGGGTCAGCCCGGCGCCGCTCAGCATGCAGGCGGTGACGCAGCAACTGGGCAACGCCACGCTGGCCCAGACGCTGGCGGGGAACGCGCCGCCCATCGCCTTCGGGGTGGCGCTGTTGCGCGATCCGAGCACGGCCACGGGCCTGGCCTGGACCTCCGGGCAAGGCCCCTCCACCAAGGTGGAGACCGGCACTTTGGCAAATGCCAAGGTGGCGATCCGGGAGGATGCGCCCATTGTCCTGGTGGTGCCGGCGCTGCGCCGGCTCACGGGAGTGGAGCCGTGAGCCTGCCGTGGCGCAGGTCGCGGGTGCGCACGCCGACCATTCTCCAGATGGAGGCGGTGGAGTGCGGCGCCGCCTGCCTCGCCATGGTCATGGCCCATTTTGGCCGCTGGATTTCGCTGGAAGAACTACGCATCAGCTGCGGCATCTCGCGCGATGGCTCCAACGCCCTGAACATCGTCAAGGCGGCGCGCAGCTATGGGCTGGAGGCGCAGGGGCTGAAAGTGGACATGGAGGGGCTGGCGGTCTTGCCCATGCCGCTGATCCTGTTCTGGGAGTTCAATCATTTCGTGGTGCTGGAGGGCCTGACCTCTCAGGCGGCCACCATCAATGACCCGGCGCTCGGGCGGCGGACCCTCTCGCTGAAGGAATTGTCCGACAGCTTCACCGGCGTTGCCTTGCAAATGGCGCCCGGTCCCGATTTCGCGGCCGGGGGCCGCAAGCCTGCGCTCATCGCGGCGCTGCGACGGCGGCTGAAGGGCTCCCATGCCGCCTTCGCTTTCATCACGCTGGCGACGCTGCTCATGGTGCTGCCCGGCATCGTGCTGCCGGCCATCAGCAAGGTCTATATCGACAAGTTCCTGGTGGATGGACAGGATACCTGGGTGCGGCCGCTGCTCCTCACCTTCGCCGCCGCCGGCAGCATGAGTCTGCTGCTGTCCTGGCTCCAGCAGCATTTTCTCATGCGGCTTCAGATCAAGCTGGCGGTGGTGATGACCGGGCGCATGCTGTGGCATCTGCTCACGCTGCCGGTGGATTACTTCGCCCAGCGCTTCGCCGGCGATCTGGCCAATCGGCTGCAATCCAATGGACGGCTGGCGCGCACCTTGTCGGCGGATCTGGCGGTCAATCTGGTCGGCATCGTCACCTTGGTGCTCTATGGCGCGATCATGCTGGCCTATAGCGTACCGCTGGCGGCGCTGGCGTTCGGATTTGCCGGCATCAATCTCGGCCTGATGCGGGTGGTGTGGCTGCGACTGGAGAATGCCACCCAATTGCTGGCCCAGAGCGCCGCCCGCCAGAATGCGGTGTCCATGAGCGGCCTTTCGGCCATCGAGACCATCAAGGCCGAAGGCGCCGAGGATGATCTGTTCAGCCGCTGGGCCGCCTATCAGAGCCGCTTCGTGTCGCTGTCGCAGGAGATCGGGCGCGATACCCGCCTGCTGGGCGTGGTGCCGGGCTTTCTCTCCGCCATCGGCAATCTGGCGGTGCTGAGCTATGGCACCGCCCAGGTGATGGAAGGCCTGCTGTCCATCGGCGACCTCGTGGCTTTCCAGGCATTGGCGGCGAGCTTCAATGGCCCGATCGCGCGCCTGGTGGGGCTGGGGGCGGTGCTGCAAACCGCGCGGGCGGATCTCCAGCGCATCGACGACGTGATGAACTATCCCGCGCCCGCCTCGCAGCCCGCGCTGCCGCCATCGGACGCTGCTCTGTCGAGCCCCACGCCGGTGCCGGCGGAAGGGCGGCTGTCCGGCCAGTTGGAACTGCGCAACGTCACGTTCGGCTATAGCCGGCTGGCGGCGCCTCTGATCGAGAACCTGTCGCTCACCGTGTCGCCAGGGGCGCGGGTGGCGGTGGTGGGCGCGAGCGGCTCCGGCAAGTCCACCCTGGTGAAGCTGGCCGCTGGCCTTTACCAGCCCTGGGCCGGCGAGATCCTTCTGGATGGGCGCCCTCTCGGCACCATCCCACGGGCATCGGTCACCCAATGCGTCGCTGCCGTAGACCAGGACATCACCCTGTTCGCCGATACCATCCGCAACAACATCACCCTCTGGGACCCAACCATCGAAGACATGGCGGTGGAGCGGGCGCTGGAGGATGCGTGCCTGCGTGACCTGCTGCACCAGCGCGAAGCCGGCATGCGCTCCAAGGTGGCCGAGGCTGGGCGCAACCTGTCCGGCGGCGAGCGCCAGCGCCTGGAGATCGCCCGCGCGCTGGTGCGCAGCCCCAGCCTGCTGTTGCTGGATGAGGCCACCTCGGCGCTCGATCCGGCAACGGAAGTGCTCATCGACGCCAATATCCGCCGCAGAGGCTGCGCCTGCTTGATCATCGCCCATCGCCTGTCCACCATCCGCGATTGCGACGAAATCATCGTCCTCGGCCAGGGGCGTATCGTTCAGCGCGGCACCCATGACAGCTTGAAGAATTCAGACGGGGCCTATGCACGACTCATTGCCACCGAATGATCCTCCGGCGGGTGGGGCAGGGCCGGATCAGCCCGCTGTCCAGCCTTCGGCGAGCCTTGCCGCCGCGCCGCGCCTGTCCAGCGTTCCCAGGGCCATCCGCCTGCGCGCCGCTTCCGGCTTCTGGCAGGTGGAGAGCGGGGCGGTGGACCTGTTCGCCGTGCGCTTCGCGGACGCCGCTGACCGACGGCCTCTTGGTGCCTGGCATCCTTTGGGGCAAGTCGCGGCGGGAGAGGCATTCGGCGGCTTGCCCCCAGGGGCCGGCGCGGGGGAGGGCGTGTTCGCGCTTGAAATCCTCGCGGTTCCCCAGCCCGGCGCACTGATCCGCGATGGCGCGCCGGCGGCGGGAAGTGCCCCCTTCGCCAGCTTCGATGGCTGGGTCCGCCGCATCGTGGAAGCCGTGGATCCGCCGCTGCGCCCCCGTGACCTCACGGCGGTGGGGCAACACGGCGGCGCCGGCACCCTGGCGGCCGGCGCCGCGGTCTGTTCCGCGCGCGACCTCTTGTGGCTGAAGGCGTCAGCGCCGCTGCGCCTGTGCGACCGGGGAACCATCGCCGCCGGCACGCCGGTGGCGCTGTCGCCTGCCATTTGGACTCGCGCCGAAGCGGATTGCGCGGTTACCCTCGCCACCTCCGCCGATCTTGCCACCCATGGCCGACTGGACGCGGTGGCTACGCAGGTGCTGGCGGCGGCGCTGGAGCGAATGGCGCGCCATCTGGATCTGGCGGCCGATGGCGAGGCCGGAACGATCGCCGCGCGCGAGGCGGCGGCACAACGCCGGCTGACGGCGGCCGCCACCCAACTCGCCACCACCCTGCACCCGCAGATTGATCGACCCGATCCCGCGACGGCGGATGACCCGCTCCTGCGGGCTTGCCTGCATGTGATGGCCAGGGAGGGCTTCCCGCGCGACCCGGCCGATTTCCGCGCGCTGCCGGCCCGTGCGCGTGCCTCCTTGACGGACGAAACCCTGGCCATGGTGGCAGGAGTTGAGCGTATCGCCCGCGCGGCACGGGTGCGCTTGCGCCGGTCTAAGCTCTATCCCGGCTGGTGGCGGGGCGATTTCGGCTCGTTCGTCGCCATGCGGGCCGGTGCGCCGGTGGCGGTGGTGCGCGCCGGCCACGCTTATCGGCTGATCGGCCCCGACGGGCGCGCGCAGAAGGTGGATGCGGCACTGGCCGAGACCCTGGCGCCGGAGGTCTTTCTCTTCTACCGGCCGTTCCCGGACGGGCCGCTCAACGGCTGGTCGCTGCTGCGGTTTGCCGTGAGTGCCGATCCCGCCTCCCTTGCCACCATCCTCCTGGCGGCGGCTGCCGCTGCGCTGCTGGCGCTGCTCACGCCGCTGATTTCGGCCGAGATCTTCGATGTCATCGTGCCGGATGGCAATTATGGCGCCCTGGAACAGGTCACGCTGGTGCTGGCCGGCGCGGCCATGGGCAATCTGGGCTTCTCCGCCGCCCAGGCGCTGTCGCAGCTGCGGTTGCAGGGGCGGGTGGATGCGGTGGTGCAATCGGCGGTCTGGGACCGCCTGCTGAATCTTCCCGCCTCGTTCTTTCGCAATTATGAGGTGGGGGATCTTGCCAGCCGGGCGGCGGGGATCAATGCGCTCAGCGCGCAGATCACCGGCGCCATGATGAGTTCGCTGTTCGGCGGCGTGTTCGCGGTGGCCAGCTTTGCTATGATGCTGGTCTATCAATGGCAACTGGCCCTGGTCGGACTGGCTTTCGTGGTGGTGACGCTTGGCGGCAGCGTTGCCTTTGCTGTGGTCCAGCGGCGTTTTCAGCGCGAGCAACTGGCGATCCGCGGCGAACTGGCCGCGCGTATCTTCCAATATATCGCCGGCATCGCCAAATTGCGCACGGCCGGGGCCGAGCGCTTCGCGTTCTGGGACTGGTCCCGCCGCTTCGCGCGCGACGTGGCGCTGCAACGGCGCAGCGGCAAGATCGTCTATAGTCAGGGCATCTTCAGCTCTGGGATGATGCTGGTGTTCCAGGGCGTCTCGCTGCTGTTGTTCGCCTTCGTTCTGGCCAAGGTAAGCATCGGCGGCTTCATTGCCTTCAATGCCGCGTTCGGTCAGTTCTTCTCCGGCCTTTCGAGCTTTTCCGGGGCGCTGGTGGCGCTCTATGGCCTGGCGCCGCTTTACGAGCGCACCCGCCCGATCCTGGAGGCTGCACAGGAGATCGACGACGGCAAGGCGGATCCGGGCGACCTGAGCGGGCACATCGAACTGGATGCGGTGTCGTTCCACTATCCCAACGTCGCCCGCCCGGTGCTGGATGGCATTCATTTGACGCTGCTTCCCGGCGAGTTCGTCGCCATCGTCGGGGCATCCGGCGCGGGCAAATCCACGCTGCTGCGGCTGCTGCTGGGGTTTGAGCAGCCCACCCGCGGCACCGTCTCCTATGACGGCCGCGACTTGGCTACCCTCGATCCGACCCTGCTGCGCCGCCAGATCGGCGTGGTGCTGCAAAACGGTCAGATCCTGCCGGGGTCGATCTTTGAGAACATCGTCGCCAATGGGCCATTCAGCTTGGATGAGGCATGGCGTGCAGCGGACATGGCCGGCATGGCCGGCGATATCCGGGCCATGCCCATGGGCATGCAGACCATGATCAGTGAAGGCGCGGTCGCCTTCTCCGGCGGCCAGAAGCAGCGGCTGCTGATCGCCCGCGCCCTCATCCGCCGCCCGCGCATTCTGTTTTTGGATGAGGCCACCAGTGCCCTCGACAATCTGACCCAGGCCCACATCACCGCCGCGTTGAAGGAATTGCGCACCACGCGGGTGGTGATCGCCCATCGGCTGTCGACCATTCTCGGAGCGGATCGCATCATCGTCCTGGACGGCGGCCGGATCGTGCAGGAGGGCACGTATGCGGCGCTGATGAACAGTCCCGGGCCGTTTGCGACCTTGGCGCAGCGCCAGTTGGCCTGAAAATGGCCGCTACCTTTCGGCCAGATTAAGAATAGGACATGTGAGGGTTTTGGAGCGAAACCGTGCTTGACCGGCGCCGTGGCGGGGGTATCCTCCAACCCATCGAAACGCCGACGCGCACCGCACGGAAGACAAAAGCTTCCCAAGGCCGCATCCCCGGATCGATCGGAAGACAGGCGATCCCAGCGTCAAGGCAGGTTCCAGACGTCATCGCGCGAGCGTAACACCCGCCGCGGTTCAATCTGAAACCCACGGACCTCAGACCCCAGCCTCCCGTCGCCGAAGCCGCAAGGCTCCGACGGACTTCATCACCAGAATGAAGCTCTCGGCGACCTCTCCGCCCGCGCTGCCGGCTATCCTGGCAACCCTCCGGTCTGACACCGTTAGCATTCGCTCGTCGCCGGAACCGCATCGGGAGTGAAAATTATGACCGCGACCAAGACCACAATCACCATCCTGAATGATCAGGATTTGGCGCCGGTCACCGGCGGCCTCGAATTGCCGATCGCTCCGGTCGGCACCATCGACACCACGCTGGAGCCGCAGTCGACGACGAATGCCGAGCAGCAGCTCATCAACCAGATCACCAATCCGACGAGCTCCAACCAGAGCAACAACTGACCGGCTCGTCACCAAATAGAGAATTGATGGAGGCAGCTATGACTGACCTGACCCTCAACACCAATGCCATGGTCCTGAATGATGAAGCCCTGGGCACCGTTGCCGGCGGGCTAACCGGAACCGAGATCGGCGCCATTGTCGGCGCCGGGGTTGGCGCCGCCGCGGTGGTGGCCTGCTCGGTTGGAGCCGTTGTGGCCGGTGCGGCCGTCGGCATCACCTTCGCCGCCGCCGACGTGATCGTCGGCACCATTGGCAGCGCCCTGGGTGCGAGCTTCGCCGGCGGCGTGGACGGCGCCGCCGTGGGCTGGGTGGCTTCTCATGCCGAGGACGCCTGGGATGACGTGAAGAGCTGGTTCTGACACGGGCGTTTCCCGGATCCTCAACTGACCACTTCCAATAAACCAACCGCTGCATGCGGTTTGTGACCAAGCCTAAGATTGATGGAGGCAGCTATGACTGACCTGACCCTCAACACCAATGCCATGATCCTGAATGATGAAGCCCTGGGCACCGTTGCCGGCGGGCTGACCGGAACCGAGATCGGCGCCATTGTCGGCGCCGGGGTTGGCACCGCCGCGGTGGTGGCCTGCTCGGTTGGAGCGGTTGTGGCCGGCGCCGCAGTGGGCGTCACCTTCGCCGCCGCCGACGTGATCGTCGGCACCATCGGCAGCGCCCTGGGCGCCAGCTTCGCCGGCGGCGTGGACGGCGCCGCCGTGGGCTGGGTGGCTTCTCATGCCGAGGACGCCTGGGACGACGTGAAGAGCTGGTTCTGAAACGGCGCCTTTGCCGCTTGGCGCGACCTGTCCCGCCGAACATCAACGAGCCGGCGTCCTGCCCTCCACGGGTTGGGCGCCGGCTTTGTCATGCCAGGGGTATCCGGATCAGAGGCGGGAGATTGCTGCCTGAGGTTCTATTCCGTGAAGGGCGCTATCCGGCAACGCTGATGCTGCCGCCTGGAGCTTCGGCAGGATTTCCGACACTGCGTGCGCCACCAGCAGATCCACGGGATTTGCACCATGGATGAAGGCATTGGTGCGCATGTGGTCCAGCAGGCTGAGGAACGGGTCCCAGAAGCCGGCGATGTTCGCCACCAGGATCGGCTTGCGGTGCTGGCCGAGCTGGGCCCAGGTGAGCTGCTCCACCAGTTCCTCCAGCGTGCCGACCCCGCCCGGCAGGGCGACGAAGGCGTCGGCGCGATCGAACATCAGGCGCTTGCGCTCGTGCATGTCGGTGGTGAGGATCATTTCCGAGGCGTGGCCGAACTTGCCTTCGCGGGAGACCAGAAATTCCGGGATGATGCCGGTGACCGCGCCGCCGGCCGCGGCCGCGGCGCTGGCCACTTCGCCCATCAGTCCCACGCCGCCGCCGCCATAGATCAATCGAATGCCGTTGCGGCCAAGTTCGGTGCCCAATGCTCGCGCCTGCTCGATGAAAATCGGAGCTGAGCCCGGCGACGAACCGCAATAGACGCAGACGCTTTCAATACGTGCCATGGTCCCTGCTGTGATGCGTGTGTTCACTTCAACTCTCTTCCAATCGACCCTAGGGGTCGTATCCTTCAAAAGTGCTGATGGCGGGCGACGTCTTCATGACGCGCGCGCCGGCAACTCCGCTGCTCGCTGCCGGTTCGGCGCGCGGCAACACTCCGCGCCGCCTTGCGATTGTCATCTTCATCGTCTATCGACGATACGCGATGAAAGATCTGCCTCCTCCTTCACCCGACGACACCCGTGACCGGCTAGCGACGCGATTGCGCGCCTTGGCGCATCCGGCGCGTCTGGCCGTGCTTGAAACCCTGATGCGCCAGGACGCCTGCATGTGCGGCGATATTGTCCGCACCCTACCCCTGGCGCAATCCACCGTGTCGCAACACATAAAGATCCTCGCCGACGCCGGCCTGATCCGCACCACCGCCGGCCCCCGGCCGTGCTATTGCATCGACACGGCTGCCCTGGCGGCTTTGCGCGCAGACATCGAGGCGCTGTTTGACGGCATTCGCCGGGGCGAACCCATCGCCCCGGACGCGGAGCCGGCCTCCGCCGCATCTTCTTGAAGTGGGTCCCCATGTCCAATTCTTCAACACCTCCGTTGCCGGCGGTGTCCTCTAAACGCCGTCTATTCAAGGGCGTCTCCGCTGCCAAGGGCAAGCTGGGCGGCACCATTGCAGCGCTTTGGCCCTATCTATGGCCGGCTGATCGCGCCGACCTGAAGGCGCGGGTGGCTGCCACCACGGCCCTGCTGTTCCTGGCCAAGTTCGCCACCATGGGGGTGCCCTTCATCTTCAAATGGGCCACGGACGCGCTGGCCCATATTCCCGACGGCCAGCACGAGCCGGATTTCGCCTGGCTGCTGGCGGCGCCGGTCCTGCTGACGTTGGCTTATGGCTTCAGCCGCATCGTGGTGGCGGGCATCACCCAGCTGCGCGACGGCATCTTCGCGGCCGTCGCCCTCAATGCGGTCCGCAAGCTGGCGCTGGAAACCTTCGAGCACATGCACGCCTTGTCGCTGCGCTTTCATCTCGAGCGCAAGACCGGCGGTCTGACCCGGGTGCTGGAGCGGGCGCGCGAGGGCATCGAGACCATCGTGCGCATGCTGGTCCTGCAACTGGCGCCGACCATCGTCGAGATGGTGCTGGTGATGGCGGTGCTGCTGTTTGCCTTCGACTGGCGCTACGTGGCGGTGGTCGCGGTCACGGTCACGCTCTACACGTGGTTCACCTATGCTGCGAGCGAGTGGCGCATCCAGATCCGCCGCGACATGAACGAGAGCGACACCGAGGCCAACACCAAGGCGGTGGACAGCCTGCTGAACTACGAGACGGTGAAATATTTCGGCGCCGAGCGGTGGGAGAGTTCCCGCTACGACAAGAGCGTGGCCCGCTATGAGAAGGCGACCGTGCGCACCTTCACCTCGCTGGCGTGGCTCAATGCCGGGCAGGCGGTGATCTTCACCCTCGGCCTCACCGCCACCATGGTGATGGCGGCGTTCGACGTGCGGGCCGGGCGCCAGACCATCGGCGCCTTCGTCATGGTCAATGCCATGATGATCCAGCTCTACCAGCCGCTGAATTTCCTCGGCATGATCTATCGCGAGATCAAGCAGGCGATCGTGGATATCGAGGCCATGTTCGCGGTGCTGGCCCGCGATCCGGAGATCGAGGACAAGCCGGGTGCCGCCGCATTGGCGGTCGCCGGCGGCACGGTTCGGTTTGAGAATGTGCAGTTCGGCTATGATCCCGACCGCGAGATCCTGAAGGGCATCTCGTTTGAAGTTCCGGCGGGACGGACGGTGGCCATCGTCGGCCCGTCCGGGGCCGGCAAATCCACCATCTCCCGGCTGCTGTTCCGCTTCTACGATGTGAAGGGCGGGCGCATCACAATCGACGGCCAGGACATCCGGGACGTGACTCAGGACAGCCTGCGCGCCGCCATCGGCATGGTGCCGCAGGACACCGTGCTGTTCAACGACACCATCGCCTACAATATTCGCTATGGCCGCGCCGGCGCTGATGATGCGCAGGTGGAAGCCGCCGCCCGGCTGGCGCAGATCGATGCCTTCATTCGCTCTGCCCCCAAGGGCTACCAGACCGAGGTGGGCGAGCGCGGCCTGAAGCTGTCGGGCGGCGAAAAGCAGCGGGTGGCCATCGCCCGCACCATCCTCAAGGCGCCGCCCATTCTGGTGCTGGATGAAGCCACTTCGGCGCTGGACAGCCACACGGAGGGCGAGATCCAGGATGCGCTGGACAGCGTCTCGCGCGGGCGGACCACCCTTGTGATCGCACACCGGCTGTCGACCGTCATCAATGCCGACGAGATCCTGGTTCTGGCTAAGGGCGTGGTGGCCGAGCGCGGCAGCCATGCGGAGCTGCTGGCCCGTGGCGGGCTCTATGCCGCCTTGTGGCAGCGCCAGCGGGAAGCGGACGATGCCCGCCAGAAGCTGCTGGCGGCGTCGGAAGTCTCACCGGGCGGCGAGGAATTCGTCGGCGATTTGCCGGAGGGCCATTTGGTGGTGCATCGCGAAGAGCAGCCCACTACCGTAACCTAGCGTTGGGGTGTATTGGTGCCCATAGGCTGGATCATGTCGGTAGTTAATCACTTGCGGCGTGGGCATTGCGCATGTCGTCGGGAGGAATGGGGCGACCTTTCGCGTGTTGGAAGAGCTGTATCTTGAATCCAAAGGACGTGCCCCGAAATTGCGGGTCGGTCTGCTGGTGGACGGAGACTACATCACTGCGGCGGCAGCTTCTGTCGTAGATCAAGTCCTGGCCTGCAACTTCGCGGACATCGTTCTCGTCGTGCGCCATGAAGGCGCCCAGCGCGATTTCGCCCGGCACAACTCGTGGCGGCGGCGATTGCTGAAGCTGGCGCGCAGCCGCACCATGCGGCGGCGCTTCTGTTATGCAGCCTATACCAAGATCGAAACATGGCTGGCGCCCGACGAGGCCCAGGACCCGCTGCGCATGGTGGATTGCAGCCAGGCGTTTGCAGGCATCGAAAGCCTGAGCGTGCGGCCGGAGACGGCCGGCTTCGTGCATCGCTTTCCCCCTGCGGATGTGGAGGCCATACGCGCCCACAAGCTCGATGTGCTGCTGCGGTTCGGCTTCAACATCTTGAAGGGCGACATCCTCACCGCCGCCCGCTGCGGGATCTGGTCTTACCACCATGGCGACCCGGAGTTTTATCGCGGCGCCCCGCCGCAATTTTGGGAGATGGCTGAAGGCAATCCGCTGTCTGGTGTGGTGCTCCAGATTCTCGACGAGCAACTGGACGCCGGCATGGTGCTGGAAAAGGGCCTGTTCGCCACCGATCTGAGCATCTCGCTGCGGCGCAACAGGATCCAGGTGTTCTGGGGCTCCGCCCATTTCATGATCGCCAAGCTGAAGACGCTGCACGAGCGTGGCTTCCAGGCAGTGTTGGATGCGGCGCTCCCTGCCACTCCCTACAAGGGGCGCCGCGCGATCTATCGCACCCCCACCAATTTCGAAATGCTGGGGTGGCTGCTGCGAACCATCTGGCGAAAGCTGCTGTCTCGCTTGTCGTATCAACAGGTGGAGCATTGGCAGATCGCCGTCCGGGTGGCGGCTCCTGGCGGCGACGAGCCGATGCTCGCCATCAATCCCTCGACCGGGCAAACCGATCTGACCGGGTTCCGTTTCATTTCATCGCCGCGTGGCCGCATCTATGCCGACCCTTTCCTGTTCTGGCATGAAGGCGTGGCGTACGTCTTCTTCGAGGAAGACAGCTACGACCGCACGCCTGCCGTCATCTCGGTCGCCCGGATGGTGGGCGGCGAGATGGGGCCGCCGCAGGTGTGCCTGAATACCGGCTCACACCTCTCCTATCCGCAGGTGTTCGCCCACGGGGGCGAGATCTACATGGTGCCGGAGAGCAGCGAGGCGAAGGAAGTCGCCTTGTACCGGGCGGTGCAGTTTCCCTTGTGCTGGGAAAAACTGCATGTGCTGCATCACGGCTCGGTGGTCGATACCACCATCTGGCACGAGGATGGGGTCTGGTATCTGTTCGCTACATTGGTGGTGCCGCGCAGCAGCGCTGCGAGCCTGCATCTGTTCACCGCCACCGAGCTCGCCGGCCCGTGGGTGCCCCATCCCAGCAATCCTCTGTCCTACGACGTGCGCAACGCGCGGGGGGCAGGGCCGCTGTTCCGGCGCGATGGTGTCCTCTATCGCCCCAGCCAGGATTGCTCCGGCACCTATGGACGGGCCATCGAATTCAATGCGGTTGATGTCCTGACGCGGGAGGACTATGCCGAGCATCGGGTGCTGGATATCACCCCCGCTGACGTGCCGCCCCAGCGCGGCGCCGTGGCGACGGGCATTCACACCTATCATGAAGCCGGCGGAATCGAGGTCATCGACGCGAAGTTCCGGGTTGCCGCGCGCCTGGTCCGGTGAGGCGGCGAATCCGGGTTGGCGGCATTCTGATTGCAGTCGATTTTGCATCGCCATTTGACGAGGGGGCAGGGGGTGACTACCTGTGCCTCAGCCCAGGCCGCCGCGCGGCGCCCATTCGGAGACAGGCGTGTCCCTCGTAACAACGATCCGCAACTCCCTCGTGCCGATCCACCGGGAAGGCTACCCCTTCATCGGCATTGCGGTGGTGATCGCCCTCGGGCTGTTCATGGTGTCCACTTTCTTCGGCATGATTGCCGTCGGCTTGGCCATCTGGACCGCATTGTTCTTCCGCGATCCCCAGCGCGTGACGCCGCTGCGGGACGGGCTGGTGGTCTCGCCCGCCGACGGTCGCATCTCGCAGGTGGGCCTTGCCCTGCCGCCGCCGGAACTGGGCCTGTCCGATACCCCGCTGCTGCGCATCTCCATTTTCATGAACGTGTTCAACGTGCATGTGAACCGGGCGCCGATCGGCGGGCGGATCGACAAGATCGCCTACAAGCCGGGGCTATTCCTCAATGCCGATCTCGACAAGGCCAGCGAGGACAATGAGCGCAACGGCCTCATCATCCGCGGCGCCTATGGTCCCGTGGGCGTGGTGCAGATTGCCGGCCTGATTGCCCGCCGCATCGTCAGCTTCGTCCATGAGGGTGAGGATCTGAGCCCCGGCGAGCGGTTCGGGCTGATCCGATTCGGCTCGCGGGTTGATGTCTATCTGCCGCCGGGAACCCGGGTTCTGGTGTCGGTGGGGCAGGTTGCCACGGCCGGCGAGACCATGCTGGCGGATTTCACCGCCCCGCCGGCGCGTGACATCGCCTTCCGGCTTTCGTGAGGGCGTCATGACCGCTCCGTTCCAGCCGTTCGATCCCAATGGCGTGCCGACCCCGCCGCAGCCGCGCTTCGGGCGGATTCCCATGCGGCTGTTGCTGCCGAACATGGTGACGCTGCTGGCGCTCTGCTCCGGCCTGACGGCCGTGCGCATGGCGATCGAGCATCGGCTGGAACTGGCGCTGGCCGCCATCGTCTTCGCCGCTATTCTAGATGGGGTGGACGGGCGGCTCGCCCGCGCCCTCAAAGGCACCTCCAAGTTCGGCGCGGAACTGGACAGTCTCGCGGACTTCGTGAATTTCGGCTGCGCGCCGGCCCTGATCCTGTATCTGTGGGGGCTGGACGAGGCCGGATCCATCGGCTGGATCGCGGCGCTGATCTTTGCGATCTGCGCCGCTCTGCGCCTGGCCCGCTTCAATGTGATGCTGGACGATCCGGATCGTCCGGCTTTCGCTGCAGACTTCTTCACCGGCGTGCCGGCCCCCGCTGGGGCGCTCACGGTGCTGCTGCCGGTGTATCTGGACCTGCTGGGCATGCCGCACGGGGCGCTGAGCGCACCTCTGGCTCTGGTCTTCTGCCTCGCCATCGGCGTGCTGATGATCTCCAAGGTTCCGGCCTGGTCCGGCAAGACCTTGGGCAAGCGGGTGCGGCGGGACATGGTGCTGCCCCTGTTCGTGCTGTTTGCGGTGTTTGCCGGCTTGTTGGCCAGCTATCCCTGGCTGGTGCTGTCGGCGGGCAGCGTGCTGTATCTTGCGATGCTGCCGTTCTCGGCGCTGCGCTACCGGCGCTTGCTGGCGAACCATATGGCTGCCGGCTCCCCAGCGCCGCCGCCGTCCCCCTGATAGAGCTGATCGGCGCCCGCTGAGGCGCCATGCGCGGGCGCGGTGCCCGCGCTGGGCGTCATTGCTCGCGCAACTTGCATGCAAATGCGATTTTTTGCCTAAATTATCACCAAAGCGTTGCATTTCTGCGCCATTCGACAATGGTAAATTTAAAATAAAATATTGATTCTAAAAGTAAAATAAAAATACGTATGCAATTGGCACGGCGCTTGAATAGCTCAGCAGGAGTTCGCCAGAAACGGGACCCTGCCCATGAATCGCCGTGAGTTCCTGACGTCCACGTCCGCCACAGCCGCTGCTGCCGGCGCCGCCGTTGCGGCGCCCGCCATCTTCTCACCTGCCAAGGCGCAGGCCCGGAACGAGACCTTGCTCATCGTCTCCGAGAGCGGGCCGAACAATCTCGACATTCACGGCGTGGGCACCAACGTGCCGGGCTATGAGGCCAGCTGGAACTGCTACGACCGCCTCATCACCCACCCGATGAAGGAGGTGAACGGCACCCCGTACTACGACCGCGACAAGTTTGAGGGCGAACTGGCCGAAGACATGAGCATCGGCGACAATTCGGTGACGTTCAAGCTGAAGAAGGATGCCACCTTCCAGGACGGCACCCCGGTCACCGCCAAGGATGTGAAGTGGTCTCTGAACCGGGCGGTCTCCGTCGGCGGCTTCCCCACCTTCCAGATGAAGGCGGGCTCGCTGGAGAAGCCCGAGCAGTTCGTGGTGGTGGACGACCGCACCGTGCGCGTCGATTTTATCCGTAAGGACCGGCTGACCATCCCCGATCTGGCGGTGATCGTGCCCTGCGTGATCAATTCCGAGCTTGTGAAGAAGAACGCCACCGCCCAGGACCCTTGGGGCCTCGAATACACCAAGCAGAACACGGCCGGCTCCGGCGCCTATAAGGTGACCAAGTGGACCCCCGGCACCGAAGTGGTGTTCGAGCGCTTCGACAATTGGAAGGGCGGCCCGCTGCCCAAGATCAAGCGGGTGATCTGGCGCATGGTGCCCTCCGCTGGCAATCGCCGGGCGCTGCTGGAGCGCGGCGATGCCGACATCTCCTACGATCTCCCGAACAAGGATTTCGTGGAGCTGAAGGAAAACAACAAGCTCACCATCATCTCCACGCCCTATTCCAACGGCGTGCAGTATATCGGCATGAATGTGAAGAAGCCGCCCTTCGACAATCCGAAGGTGCGCCAGGCCATCGCCTACGCCATCCCCTACCAGAAGATCATGGATGCGGTGCTGTTCGGCCTCGCCAAGCCCATGTTCGGCGCGCCCGCCGATGCCAAGACCCAGGTGGCGTGGCCGCAGGCCACCAAATACAACACCGACATCGCCAAGGCGAAGGCGCTGCTGGCCGAAGCCGGTCATCCCAATGGTTTCGAGACCACGATCTCGTTCGATCTGGGCTTCGCCGGCATCAATGAGCCGCTGTGCATCCTGCTCCAGGAGAGCCTGGCCCAGATCGGCATCAAGACCACCATCAACAAGATCCCCGGCGCCAACTGGCGCACCGAGCTGAACAAGAAAGAGCTGCCGCTGTTCACCAACGTATTCTCGGGATGGCTCGACTATCCGGAATACTTCTTCTTCTGGTGCTACCACGGCTCCAATTCGGTCTTCAACACGCCGAGCTATCAGTCTGCCGCCATGGACACCTTCATCGACGGTGCCCGCACCGCCGCCGCCGGCGGCGACAAGGCGGCCTATGACACCGACGTGCGCGGCATGGTGGATCTGGCGTTCGCGGATGTGCCGCGCGTGCCGCTGTTCCAGCCTTATGTGAATGTCGCCATGCAGAAGAACGTCACCGGCTACGAATACTGGTTCCATCGCCGGCTGGACTACCGCGCCCTCGTCAAGGGCTGACGGCACGAACCTTGCTGTTCCTGCGGGGGGAACGGCGGGACGGGCAGGGCCGGCGGGTGCATCTCCCAGCCGGCCCTGCTTCCCAAGGGGAAAATTGCACGAAGCTTGATCGGCCGGTGCCCTGGAGCGGGCACGCGCGAATGCTGCCAGGCCAGTTGCCGAGGATAACAGGAGGAGGGTGCCGTGCTGAAGCTGATCGTGAGCCGTCTCGCCACCGCCGTGCCGAGCCTCATCGGGGTGGTGATCGTCACCTTCCTGCTGACGCGCGTGCTGCCCGGCGACACGGCGGCCTATTTCGCCGGCCCCGCGGCCACACCCCAGGCCATTGCCGAGATCAAGACCAAGCTCGGCCTCGACAAGCCGCTACCGGTGCAGTTCGTGGATTATGTCTCGGCCCTGGCGAAAGGCGACCTGGGCAGTTCGCTCTCCACCGGCCAGTCGGTGGCCCATGAGATCGCCACCCGGCTGCCGGCCTCTGCCGAACTCACCCTGTCCGGCCTGATCGTCGCCTTGCTGATCGCGGTGCCATTCGGCATCGCGGCGGCGGTGAAGCAGGGCTCGTGGATCGACCATGCCTGCCGCCTGATCACCACCGCCGGCGTGTCGCTGCCGGTGTTCTTCACCGGCCTGCTGCTGGTCTATGTGTTCTATTTCAAGCTGGGGTGGGCGCCGGCCCCTCTGGGGCGGCTGGATGTGTTCTTCACCGCGCCCGATACGGTGACCGGCTTCTATCTGATCGACAGCCTGATCGCCCGCGATCTGGAGACCTTCCGCGCCGCCGCCGCCCAATTGGTGGTGCCGACGCTGACTTTGGCGATCTTCGCTCTGGCGCCCATCGCCCGCATCACCCGCGCCTCCATGCTCCAGGTGCTCTCAGCCGAATTCGTGCGCACGGCACGGGCGGCGGGCCTCACCTCGCGCACGGTGATCCTCACTTATGCCTTTCGCAACGCCATGCTGCCGGTAGTGACCACGCTCGGCATGGTGTTCTCCTTCCTGCTGGGCGCCAATGTGCTGGTGGAGAAGGTGTTCGCCTGGCCTGGCATCGGCTCCTATGCGGTGGAGGCGCTCATCACCTCCGATTTCGCGCCGGTGCAGGGGTTCGTGCTGGCCATGGCCATTCTCTACGTTGCCCTCAATCTGGTGATCGATCTCGCTTACGGCGTCATCGATCCGCGCGCGCGGAGTGAAGCATGACCCTCGCTACCGCCCCCGAGCGCCGCTCGCACGCCTCCAGCGGCCTGGCCGCCACCCTCAAGCACGCCCGCTATGTGATCTCGGACAATCCGGTCACCGGGCTCGCCTTCTTCATGCTGTTGGTGCTGGTGCTGTCGGCGCTCATCGGCCCCTTCGTGGTGCCTTATGATCCGCTCGCCTCGGACACCATGTCGGCGCTGAAGCCGCCCTCCGCCGCCCATTGGTTCGGCACGGACCAGTTGGGACGGGACATCTTCTCCCGCGTGGTGGTCGCCACCCGCCTGGACATGGCCATCGCGGTGTTCTCGGTGGCCCTGGTGTTCGCAGCCGGCGGCATCGCCGGCATCGCCGCCGGCTTCTTCGGCGGCTGGACCGACCGCATCGTCGGGCGCATCTGCGATACCATCATGGCCTTTCCCCTGTTCGTGCTGGCCATGGGCATCGTGGCGGCGCTGGGCAATACGGTGACCAACATCGTCATCGCAACCGCCATCATCAACTTCCCGCTCTATGCCCGCGTCGCCCGCTCGGAGGCGGCGATCCGCCGGCAGGCGGGGTTTGTGCAGGCGGCGCGGCTCACCGGCAATAGCGAGTGGCGCATCCTACTCACGCAGATCCTGCCCAACATCCTGCCCATCATGATGGTGCAGATGTCGCTCACCATGGGCTATGCCATCCTCAATGCCGCCGGCCTCTCCTTCATCGGCCTCGGCGTGCGCCCGCCCACCTCCGAATGGGGGATCATGGTGGCGGAAGGCGCCACCTTCATCGTCTCCGGCGAATGGTGGATCGCGTTGTTTCCGGGCCTGGCCCTGATGTTCGCCGTGTTCTGCTTCAACCTGCTGGGTGACGGTCTGCGCGACATCGTCGATCCCCAGCGCCGCACGTGAGGACGACACCCATGCACGGCGTTATTGATCCGGAGAACACGTCGCTCACCGCGCTGGAAGAGCCGCGCGGTCCGCTGCTGACGGTCCAGGACCTCACAGTGGAATTCGCCACCCGACGGGGCATCGTCACGGCGGTGGAGAAGGTGAACCTCACCGTGGCCAAGGGCGAGACCCTCGGCATTGTGGGCGAGAGCGGCTCGGGCAAGTCGGTCACCTCTTATACGGTGATGCGTATCCTCGATCGCGCCGGGCGCATCGCGGAGGGCTCCATCGCCTTCTCGGGCATCGACGTGGCCCATGCCCCGGAGAGCGAGATGCGCGACCTGCGCGGTCGCGAAATGTCGATGATCTTCCAGAACCCGCGTGCTGCGCTGAACCCGATCCGCAAGGTCGGCCATCAGATCGGCGACGTGTTGCTCCAGCACGTCCAGGCCCAGCCGGGCAATGTGAAGGAGAAGGTGATCGACATCCTCAACCAGGTGCGCATCGCCCGGCCTGAGGAGCGCTACCATGCCTATCCGTTCGAACTCTCCGGCGGCATGTGCCAGCGCATCGTCATCGCCTTGGCCTTGGCCTGCCGACCGCAACTGCTGATCGCCGACGAGCCCACCACCGGCCTCGACGTCACCACCCAGAAGGCGGTGATGGACCTGGTGACGGAACTGACCCGGGCGCGAGGCATGTCCACGCTGCTCATCACCCATGATCTCGGCCTTGCCGCCACCTATTGCGACACGGTGATGGTGATGCAGAAGGGCAGGGTGGTGGAGACCGCCCCGGCCGAGCAGATCTTCCGCAATCCCCAGCACCCCTACACCCGCAAATTGATGCGCGCGACGCCGCGGCCCGGCATCGTCCTGCGCGATCTGCTACCCGAAGAGGAAGCCGCCAAGCTCCCCGAGCGCTCCGCCGCCGCCATCGCCGCCCAAGCGGCGGAGGCCGCTGCCGGTGAGCCGTTGCTCAAGGTGGAGAACCTGCGTAAGGAATATCCCCGCCAGGGCGCGCCCACCGCCATGCTGGCGGGCCTGTTCGGCAAGAAGGCACCGGCGGAAGACAGTATCTTCCGTGCGGTGGATGGCATTTCCTTCGAGGTGAAGAAAGGCGAGAGCGTCGGCCTGGTGGGCGAGAGCGGCTGCGGCAAGTCCACCACCTCCACCATCGTCATGCGGCTGATCGATGCCACCGCCGGGCGCATCACCTTCGACGGGACCGACATCGGCGCCATTCCGGCGCGGGAATTCGCCCACCATCCCATCCGCCGCCGCATCCAGATGGTGTTCCAGGACCCCACCGAGAGCCTCAACCCGCGCTACACGGCGGAGCGCGCCATCGCCGACCCGTTGCTGCGCATGGGCGGCATGGGTACTTTCGGCGGCGGCAGCGCGCTGCGGGGCAAGGTGGAGGAACTGGCAAGCATGGTCGGCCTGCCGGCCGACCTGCTGGATCGCTTTCCCCACCAACTCTCCGGCGGCCAGAAGGCCCGCGTCGGCATCGCTCGCGCCATCGCCCTCAAGCCGGATCTGGTGATCCTGGACGAACCCACCGCGGCGCTGGACGTGTCGGTGC
The DNA here is from genome assembly GCA_943369575.1 of Azorhizobium sp. AG788. Taxonomy (GTDB): domain Bacteria; phylum Pseudomonadota; class Alphaproteobacteria; order Rhizobiales; family Xanthobacteraceae; genus Azorhizobium. The sequence goes on from CALRNP020000054.1 coordinate 23,900, forward strand.
AGGCGGTGGTGCTGAACCTGCTGGAAGAGCTGAAGCAAACCTTGGGCATGAGCTATCTGTTCGTCTCCCATGATCTGCATGTGGTGCGGCTTCTGTGCGACCGCGTCATCGTCATGCGCCAGGGGCGGGTGGTGGAGGAGGGCACCTCCGAGCAGGTACTCGAAGCGCCCAAGGACGCCTATACCCGCGAACTGATCGCCGCCATTCCCCATCCGCCTGTGTGAGGATCGATCATGTCCGAAGTTCCCACCGCTCCGGTTCCCAAAGCGGATGACGATGCCCTGGCGGCCCTGCTGTCCGGCAGCGTCGCCGCCTTCGGCGTGCCGATGGAAGATGCCTGGCGCATCGAGGCCTTGTCCTATCTGCGCAGCATCGCGGATGCCGCCCATCTGGTGCTGTCGCTGGATCTGGGCGACGAGTGCGATCCCGCCGCGGTGTTCCGGGCATGAGCGCATCCCCTCTCGCCGCCCCCGTGGATGATGTGGCCGTGCTGGCCACCGCCCCGGCCTCCGACATTGCCAAGGCCGTCGCCGGCGGCCAGGTGAGCGCCCGCGCCGTCACCGAGGCGACGCTCGCCCGCATCGCTGCTGTTGATCCCAAGGTCAATGCCTTCACCGATGTGACCGCCGCCCGCGCCCGCGCCACCGCGGAGGCGCTTGATGCCCGCCGCGCGGCGGGTGAGACGCTCGGCCCGCTGGCGGGCGTGCCGTTCGCGGTGAAAAATCTGTTCGACATTGCCGGGCTGCCCACCCGCGCCGGGTCGAAGATCAACCGCGAACTGCCGCCCGCGCCCCGCGACGCGGCGCTGGTGGAGAAAATGGAGGCGGCCGGCGCGGTGCTGGTGGGCGGCCTCAACATGGGCGAATACGCCTATGACTTCACCGGCGAGAACGTCCATGACGGCGCTTCGCGCAACCCGCACCATCTGGACCATATGACCGGCGGCTCGTCGGGTGGATCGGGCGCGGCCATCGCCGCAGGGCTGGTGCCGCTGGCGCTGGGCTCGGACACCAATGGCTCCATCCGCGTGCCCTCTTCCTTGTGCGGCATCTTCGGGCTGAAGCCCACCTATGGCCGGCTGTCGCGGGCACGCTCGTTCCCGTTCGTCTCGGCGCTGGATCATTTGGGGCCGTTCGCCCGCACCGTGGGCGATCTGGCGCTGGCCTATGACGCCATGCTGGGCCTGGATGGCGACGATCCGGTCCAGGCGAACCGCCCGGTTGCGCCGGTGACCGGCACGCTGGATGCGGGCATCTCCGATCTGCGCATTGCCGTGGCCGGCGGCTATTTCCGCACCAAGGGCATGCCGGAGGCGTTC
>CALRNP020000055.1:0-25021 GCA_943369575.1 Azorhizobium sp. AG788
CTGGAAATCGATCAGCCCGACCTTGGCCAGCCCCTCGCGCTGGTTCAGCCAGATCAGGTTGGGGGAGTGGAAGTCCCGCAGCACCCAGGTCTGCGGAGCGTTAAGTACGGCGCTGAGGGCGCTGCGCCACAACAGCAGGAACTCCTCGCGCACCACATTGTCGGCCTGCGCGCCGCGAAAGGGCAGATACCAGTCGAGCAGCAGTTCCAACTCGATCAGAAAGGCTTCCAGCGAATAGGTGGGCAGCACATACTCCACCTGCGGCGCGATATGCAGCACGCTGGGCAACGCCCGCCCGTGCAGCGCCGCCAATACTTCGATGGCGGCCTCATAGCGCTCGCGGATCGGCTCCGGCGGCGTACCGGAGACGACACCATCCGAGCCCAGATCCTCCAGCACCAGCAGTCCGCGCTCCAAATCGGCGGCGTAGATTTCCGGAGCGGACAGGCCATGGGCGCGCAGGGCCCGCGCCATGGCCACGAACGGGCGCACATCCTCGGCCAGATGGGCGAGCCGACTATAGGGCAACCCGCGCCGCACCGGCGGGCCATCCGGGCGCCGGGGCGCGTTCATCAGCACCGCCGAGCGCGAGCCACGGACCAGGCGCGCATAGGAGCGGCTGGAAGCATCGCCCTGGAGATACTGCCGCTCAGCCCCGCCGAAGCCGCTGGTTTCGATGAGAAATTCAGAGATGTGCAGGCGATCCAGACGCTCCACGAAGGCGCCGGACCCCACCAGCACCGCGCGCCTCGCATCGGGGCCGAGATCGGGCGCCAGTTCCATGGCGATGTCCAGCCGGTCAGCGGGCAGGCGCTCCTCGGCGCGGTCCGGCCATTCCACCAGGAGAATGGCGTCCTCGCTCAATTCGTCCCAGCCGATTTCCTCCAGTTCGTCCGGATCCTGGAGGCGGTAGAGATCCGCATGGGCCACCTTGCCGCGGCCGAACTCATAGCCGATCACCAGCGAGAAGGTGGGGCTCGGCACTTCCAGCGCCGGGTCTCCCGACAGCGCCCGCACCAAGGCGCGGGCCAAAGCGGTCTTTCCCGCGCCCAGATCACCCGACAGCGCCACCACATCGCCGGTGGAGAGCCAGGGCGCCAGCATCGCCGCCAATTGTTCGGTGTCCTGCAAGTCCTGAAGGACCAGCTTGAAGGCGGGGACAGCGCCGGGAATACGTTCGAGCACCAGGCTCATTCGGCAGCCTCGCTGTCGCGGCGGTTCGCCGGAAAAATGCAGGTGGCGATGGTGCCTCCGCCCCGCGCCGGTGCCAGGGTAACCGAGCCGCCGTGAAGTTCCATGAACGAGCGGACGATGGACAGGCCCAGCCCGACCCCACGATGGCGGGTACCGCTGACCTCGAAACGCTGGAAGACCCGCTCCACCATGTCCGGCGCCACCCCCGGCCCATGGTCCCGCACCGTCAGCACCAGCGCATCGGGCGCGCGTTCGGCCCGCAGGGTCACAGTGCTGCCGGTCGGCGCTGCGGCAATGGCATTGGAAAGCAGGTTGAACAGGATCTGGCGCACCCGCCGGCCATCGGCAACGAAGCTGCCGGCCTGCCCATCCATCTCGATCTGGAGCGCCACGCCGGCTTCCTCCAGCAGGTCGCGCACCGCTTCGGAAGCGGCCTCCAATGTGGAGCGCACATCCACTTCGGTCAGGTCCAGGGTCATGGCCCCGGCATCAATGGTGGCCAGATCGAGAATGTCGTCGATCAGCGCCCGCAGCGCGTCGGAGGACTGGCTCACATGGGCGAGGAACTCGCTCTGGCGCGGGTTCAGTGCCCCCGCCGTGCCTTCCGCCAACATGTGGGCATAGCCGATCAGCGTGTTGAGCGGGGTGCGCAGATGATAGGAGACATGGCCCACGAAGGCATTCTTCAACGCATCCGCCGCTTCGAGCGCCTCGTTGCGCTCCACCAGCGCCCGCTCCACCTTCACGCTGTCGGTGATGTCGCGGAAGGTCACCATGGTGCCGCCGTCCGGCAAAGGCTGGGCCGCGCCGTCCAGGATGCGACCGTCGGCGCGCTCCAGGCGCAGGGTCTCGCCTTCGCGGTGATCCAGGGCTGTGACCACGTTGCGGATGCGCGCCCAGGTGCCGCTCTCGCCGTGCTTGGGGCGGCACATGGCGGCCACCGCATCGATATGCGGACGCGCCCCCAGGGCCTGCGCGCTCAGGGACCACAATTGTAGAAAGGCCTCGTTATAGAGGCGCAGCCGCCCGTCCGAGCCGAACACCGCCACGGCTTCGGCCAGGCCATCCAGGGTCTCGCCCTGGATCCGGATCAGGCTGTTGTAACGGCTCTCAAGGGCCATGCGCTCGGACAGATCGTCGAACAGATAGGTGACGCCGCCCTCCGCATTGGGGGTGGCAACCACCCGCAGCATCTGTCCGCCCGGCAGGTGCCACCAGTCGTGCACCGGCTCCAGCGCGCGATAGGCTTCGCGCAATTGTTCGCGCCAGGCGCGGAAATCCGCCTGTTCGGGCACTTTGCGGCTGGCGCGCAGATGCTCCAGGACCTCGCTTTCGCTTGGCCCCTTGTCCAGGAAGGTCGGATCGAGACCGAACAGCCGCTCATAAGCCGAATTGTGGAACACCAGCCGTTCGTCGGCAGCGAAAATCACCACGGCAGTGTTGAGTTGGTCGAGGGTGCGGCGGTGGGCGGCCACGCCGCGCTCATGCTCGGCGCGCCGGGCTTCCGCATCGGTCACGTCGATGGCGAGGCCCGCCGCGCCAAAGGCCCCCGCCGCCTCCGCCACATCCAGCAGACGACGTTTGCCGCCGGCCACCACCCGCACGCGGGCGGCATAAGGCTGGCCGGCGCGATGGGCGGCCATCGCAGCATCGCGGGCGGCTTGGTCCAGCAATTCGACGGCGGTGGCGGTGTCCGCCCCCTTTGCATCCTGCTGCACGGCCTGCGCGAAGGCAGGGTTGAAGGCGGCCAAGGTCCCGTCCGCGCCCCGGCGCCACATGGGCACGGGCGCCAGATCGAACAGCGCCCGCAAGGCCTGCGTCTCGCCATCGGTGACGGCGCCGTCGGCCACAGTTTCCGGTGCCAGGCTCGTCCCGGCGGCGGGCGCGCTCACCACAAGGGCTCGGACACCGGCGGCGGCACGACCTTCCACCTCCACCGCCGCCCCCTGGGCATCGCGTGTGCGCAGCGCGAACGGCGCCCCCTGCGTCTGAAACGCCTCCAGCGAAGTGGCGAGTTCAGTGGCAGCCTGGGGCCCCAGCCACGTGGCGACACCGTGTGCGAGCGCCGGTGCGCCGCCGGTCTCGGACGGCGGGAAGGGCTGGGCGGCAGCCTCACCGAACAGATCCGGCGCGGCGCCTTGCCGCCACAGCACCATACCCCGGGCGCAAGCACCGAGCAGGGCCTTCATCGCCTGGAGATCGGCGCGCATGTCCGCCGAGATCAGGCCGGCGACATTCTTGGCCTTTTGTGACCGGGCAGCAGTCAGTATCGCAGCGCCCGCAGCGGCCAGCGCCACCACCGAAGCGCCGGCGGCAAGACCGACCAGAAGATTGAACGACAGCGGCGCATCCAGGGACGTCGCATGCGCCGGAGCAGAGCACGCAAGCATACCGATGGCAGGAAGGCGGGCCAGGCCGCGCCAGGAATGGTGGCGCAGGCGATCACCCCGAGTGGAAAGCCCGCCTTGGCGCGCGATACAGGCGTCGGCCGGTTCCAGGGACCACGGAGCGGGCGCGGCGGCGGGGACGAAGCGCCCATCGCATTTCCGCGGCATGCCGATGCTCCGGCTCCGATCGGCCATGCGCCCCCGTCCCTTTCCTTCGCCACGCGCTCCTCATGAGCGACGCGCCGCAACTGCGAATCAGCGGTCGATCCTAATGGAGGCGATCCGGGCTTAGAAGCCCGGACACCCCGATTGGGCGCTCATCTGCGCCCGGCGCGGCTGGGTGCTCACTTGCCGTAATAGTCCTGCACGGTTTCCCAGGCGACGGTCTGGAGCAGGCGTGCGGTCGGCTCATCGAGACTGGCGCGGTAGCTGTTGCCCACCGGCGAGCGCCCGGTCAGCGCGGCGAAAATGACGTTGGCGGCAAGGTAGCTGCCCGCAGGGCTGGGATGGCGCTTGTCCGGCGCATAGAGATTGAGATCGGGCTGGCGCGCCCGTGCGCGGGCAAAGGCCAGCCCCGCCGGGATCACCAGGACATCATTGGCATTGCCTACGGTGGTGTAGGCTTCCGCCAGTTCTGCCGTCATCTCCGGCTTGTCCGCATAAGCCCAGGACATGAACAGCACCGGACGCGCCTCGTTCTGCCGCACGATGGCGCTGTCTTTCTTCACCTCGGAGGCAAAGGCGGTCTTGAGCTGGGGGTGGATGGGGCATTGGCTGCAATCCATCATCACCGCGACGTCGAACACTCGTCCGGGCTTGTTGAACACGACGTTATTCCGGTCGTCGAACGAATAAGCACCGAGGCCGCCAGGGCGGAAATAGCTGGCCACGTCATGCCAATCGAGGCCGGAGCCGCTGATCGTCACCATGACGGCACGGTAGGCCGCCTTGTTGTCGGGATCGGCGGCCCTCTCCAGGCCCAGGACCTGACTTTGGATGCCGTTGTTATAATAGAAAAAGCTGTTGCCGATGAAGAGCGCGCTCTTTGGGAAATCCGGCCCGAGCGTGGTGACCTTCGGCCGGGTCATGGCCGGTGCGGCGGCCGATGGTGGCGCAGACTGCGCCAGAGCAACCGGCGCGCATAATTGGGCGCCCAGAACAAGTGTTGCCAACGTGGCGAGCAAGCGCCTCGTGCGGATCATCGGCCATCCTCCCGTATCGCCGGCCTGTCTCGGCCGGTCATGTGACCGGAAGATAGTGACCGCCCACGGCTCCGTGATCAATCGATCCGCCATATCAGCGAGGCAGCCACCGAGGATGCAGGCGCGGGAGGAGACGAACCCCTCCCGCGCAAAAACTCACAGCCCTTCGAACAGCGCCGTGGAGAGATAACGCTCCGCGAAAGAGGGCACGATCACCACGATATTCTTGCCGGCATTCTCCGGGCGGGCGCCGATCTCCAGTGCCGCGGCCACCGCCGCGCCGGAAGAGATGCCGCCGGGAATGCCTTCGTAGCGGGCCAGGGCGCGGGCGGTGTCGAAGGCGGTCTGGTTGCCCACGGTGACCACTTCGTCGATGACGCTGCGCTCCAGCACGTCCGGCACGAAGCCGGCGCCGATGCCCTGGATCTTGTGCGGGCCGGGCTGGCCGCCGGACAGCACCGGGCTGTCTTCGGGCTCCACCGCCACCATGCGCAGCGAGGCCTTGCGGGGCTTCAGCACCTGGCCGATGCCGGTGATGGTGCCGCCGGTGCCGACGCCCGAGACCACCACATCCACGGTGCCGTTGGTGTCGTTCCAGATCTCTTCCGCCGTGGTGACACGGTGGACGGCGGGATTGGCCTTGTTCTTGAACTGCTGCGGCATCACAGCCTTAGGCAGTTCGCGGATCAGTTCCTCGGCGCGGGACACCGCGCCCTTCATGCCCAGATTGGCCGGGGTGAGCACCAGTTCGGCGCCCAGCAGCGCCAGCATCTTGCGGCGCTCCACCGACATGCTCTCCGGCATGACCAGGATCAGGCGCAGGCCGCGCGCAGCGGCCACGAAGGCCAGCGCGATGCCGGTATTGCCGGAGGTCGGCTCCACCATCACCGTGTCCGCATCGAGAACGCCCGCTTCCACCATGGCGTCCACCATGGCGACACCGATGCGGTCCTTGACGCTGGCGATGGGGTTGAAGAACTCCAGCTTGGCGAGAATGTTGGCCTTCACGCCGCGCAGTTCCGGCAGCCGGTGCAGGCGCACCAGGGGCGTGTTGCCGATGGTCTCGGTGATGGAATTGTAGATCCGCCCGCGACCGGGACGATCCGCCGCCTCCGGGCTGGCTTTGGCAGCGCTGTGCGCCATGGAGCAGTCTCCTCGGATGTACACCGGCGCGCGATTCCAGGCCGGCGCCGGTCAGATGGTAAAATCGATGCGATCGTTGTCGGAGCCGTGGCCTTTGCTATCGGCGGCGCGGCACAGGTCTTCCAGGGTCACGGTGTCCAGGGCGGCGTCGAAAGTCTGCTCGGCCGCGGCGACCGCGGGCTGAACCACTTCCAGCACCAGAGGCGGGAGGATGATCTCCTGTTCTTCCTCAGCCCCTTCCACCACGCGGACGATCTCGGCCACTGAGACGCGGCGGCGTTCGCGGGCGAGTTCGTAACCTCCGCGCGGTCCGCGCACCCCTTTCAGGACACCGGCATGCACCAGCGCCTGAAGCACGGGCTCCAGCCGGCGCGGCGGCAATCCGTGACGGGCAGCCAAGGACTTGGCGGCGACGGGCGCGCCACGGGCATGGACGGCGACGTCCACCACGGCGGCGATGGCGAGCAGGCTTTTATCGGATAAACGCGGCATGGGGCTGTGGCTATCTCGATCCAGACGCGCCGTCGAGCCCTGTCGAGCCAAAACCACCGACGCCGCGTGCAGTTTCACCCAATTTTCCGTTTTCTACCAGCTTTATTTGGTGAACAGCACTGACCACGAGCTGTGCGATCCTTAATCCACGCGTGACAGTGAATAGCTCCGCCCCGTGGTTCACCAGCAGCACCTGCACCTCGCCGCGATAGTCCGCGTCGATGGTTCCCGGCGCATTGAGCACGGTCACGCCGAACTTGAGGGCCAGCCCCGAGCGGGGTCGGACCTGCCCCTCGCAGCCTTCCGGCAACTCCAGGCACAAGCCGGTTGGCACCAAGGCGCGGGCGCCCGGTGCCAGGACCAGCGGGGCGTCGTCCGGCACTGCCGCGATCAGGTCCATTCCGGCCGAGGCCGAAGTGGCATAGGCCGGCAACGGCAGGCCGTCGCCATGGGAAAGCCGCACCACCGGAACCTCCAGCGGCAATGTCGCAGTGTCGTGAGTCAAATCATCGTCTCCAGGAATGGTGATGAGGGCCTGCCGGCCTCACGGCGCCTCGCCGGTCAGAGCACCCGCAATCCGCACCACCAGGCGGCGGGCGACTTCGGACTTGCTGGCGGAGGGCCAATCCTCCACCCCGTCGGCGGTGACCAGATGCACCGTATTGGCATCCCCGCCCATGATGCCGGTGGCCGGCGACACGTCATTGGCCACGATCCAGTCGCAGCCTTTGCGCAGGCGCTTGTCCTTGGCATGGGCGACCACATGCTCGGTCTCGGCGGCAAAGCCCACCACCAGGCGCGGGCGCAGCGTGGAGTGACGGGCCACCGAGGCCAGGATGTCCGGGTTCTCCAGCAGGGAGAGGCGGGGGGTGCCGCCCTCGCCTTTCTTGATCTTCTGGTCGGAGGCATCGGCCACCCGCCAGTCGGCGACGGCAGCGGCGAAAATGGCGGCATCGGTGGGGAGGTTTTCCTCCACGGCGGCCATCATCTCCCGCGCGGTCTCGACGCGCACAACCCGGACGCCGCGCGGATCGGCCACCTGCACCGGCCCGGAGACCAGCACTACCTCCGCACCCGCGGCGGCGGCAGCGGCAGCAATGGCGTGCCCCTGCTTGCCGGACGAGCGGTTGGCGATATAGCGCACCGGATCGATGGGCTCCACCGTCGGGCCGGAGGTCACCAGAACCCGCCGCCCCTTGAGCAGTGGCACCGGCGCTGCGAACCGCGCCTCGATGGCGGCGAGGATTTCCAGCGGCTCAGCCATACGGCCTTCGCCGAACTCGCCCCGCTCGGCCATGGCGCCGGAATTGGGCCCGACGATGGATGCGCCATCCTGCTTCAGCAGCGCCAGATTGCGGCGGGTCGCCGGGTGCATCCACATGCGCGGATTCATGGCGGGCGCGAACAGTACCGGCTTGTCCGTGGCCAGCAGCGCGGTGGAGGCCAGATCATCGGCGAAACCATTCGCCGCCTTGGCCATCAGGTCCGCCGTGGCCGGTGCCACCACCACCAGGTCGGCTTCGCGCGACAGGCGGATATGGCCGATGTCGTGTTCGGCGGTCAGATCGAACAGATCGGTGAACACCCGCTCGCCGGTGAGCGCGCCGACCGACAGCGGCGTCACGAAGTGCTGCGCCGCGCCGGTCATAATCGCGCGCACCGTGGCCCCGCGCTCCTTCAGCCGTCGGATCAGATCCAGGCACTTATAGGCAGCAATGCCGCCGCCGATGATGAGAAGGATGCGTCGCTCGTGCAGCATGGCGGGTCTCCCTGCGGCGATGGACTAGAGCCGGATGCCTCCGGACGCAATGCGCCATCCCTCCCGGGCGAAGCGCGGATCGCAACTGTACCTGCTACGCACGACGCGCCGGGGAATTTTTCATCGTGCCGCCCGCGCTTATGGTGGATCGTTGCACAAGAAAGCGCCAAGGCATGCGACAGCGCCGGTGAGACATGCCAACATGCAGGGCGGGCGGCGCGTTGAGCGCCTCCGCCGTCTTGGCGTTCATGGAGTCCGATTTGAACCGAAGGACGGTGTTCCTGGGCGCAGCGGCCAGCGTCGCAGCGACCGCTGCGGCGGTCACCGGCGCCAGCCTGTGGACCAACACCCAGGCGGGAGACTGGCGCGAAGAGGCCCAGCGCCTGCGTCGCCCACCTCCGCCGGGACTGGCCGGCGCGGAAGCCCGCATCGCCCTGATCCGGAGCGCAACCCTCGCCGCCACCAGCCACAATGCCCAAGCGTGGCGTTTTGCGGCCGATGACAGCGGCATCACCCTGCTGCCTGATTTCACCCGCCGCACCCCCGCCGTCGACCCGGACGACCACCATCTGTTCGTCAGCCTCGGAGCGGCGGCGGAGAACATGGTCCAGGCCGCGCCCGGAGTGGGCCTCGTCGCCGTCCCGAGCTTCGACCCTGCGGGGGATGGACGGATCCGCGTGGCGCTGCGACCGGGTAAGGCGCCGCTGACCGACCTCGGCACCGCCATTCCCCGTCGGCAATGCACTCGCGGCATCTATGACGGACGGACCGTGCCCGCGGGCGATCTGGCGGCACTGCTCGCGGCAGGCAACCGTCCCGGCGTGTCGGTCTTCCCGATCATGGCCCGCACGGCCATGGCCTCGCTCACCGCATTGATCCTTGAAGCCAACAGCCGGCAATTGAACGATCCCTCCTTCCGCGCCGAATTAAAGCGCTGGGTGCGTTTCAGCTATGGGCAGGCATTGGAGACCGCCGACGGTCTGTTCGCACCGCTGACCGGCAATCCCGAGGTGCCCGAACTGGTGGGCGAGATGCTGTTCGACCTGCTGCTCACGGCCGATGCGGAAAACGCCAAGCTCAAGGCCCAGGTGGACAGTTCGGCGGGATTGGCAGTGTTCGTCTCGGACCAGGACGATCCGGCCCATTGGGTCGCGGTGGGCGGCGCCTATCAGCGCTTCGCGCTCCAGGCCACGGCGTTGGGCATCAAGCACGCCTTTCTCAACCAGGCCGTGGAAGTGCCTGAAGTACGGCGGCAGGTGGCCGAGCACCTCGGCCTCGGCGATCGGCGGCCAGATCTTATCGTTCGCTTCGGCTATGGCACGCCCATGCCGTGGTCCCTGCGCCGGCCGGTGGCCGACGTTCTGGCCTGAAGCCTCAGCGCAGGGCGAGGATCAACAGCGCGACCGCAATCACCCATAAGGCCGCATTGCCCCAGAACGCCCGTTTGGCTTCGGCGCGGCCGATGCCCTCCAGGCTACCGGGGGAGAGCTTGAAGCCGTCGCGGGTGGCTTCGTCCATCTGCGTCAGGACGCGGGCGGCGCGGGTCAGAAGGTCCGGCGCGTTCAGCACGAACCGCCCCACCTCACTGACGCCGGCACCGGCCTGCTGCAGCCGCCCGACGGGGCCGAGGTTCTGGGCGATCCAGTCCTCGACCACCGGGCCTGCGGTCGTCCACATGTTGAGCTTGGGGTCCAGCGAGCGGGCGACGCCCTCCACCACCACCATGGTCTTCTGCAACAACAGCAGTTCCGGCCGCGTGGCCATGTCGAACAAAGCGGTGACTTCCAGCAGCAGCGACAGCAGCCGGGCCATGGAGATCTGATCCGCCGCGCGCGAATGGATCGGCTCACCAATGGCGCGGATCGCCTGGGCGAAGTCATCCACCGAATGATGCGACGGCACGTAGCCAGCCTCGAAATGCACTTCCGCCGTGCGCTTCCAGTTGCGGGTGATGAAGCCGTAGAGGATCTCCGCCAGGAAGCGGCGCTCCTTCAGCCCCAGCCGCCCCATGATGCCGCAATCCACCACCACCAGCCGGCCCTGGGCATCCACGAACAGATTGCCGGGGTGCATGTCAGCGTGGAAGAAGCCGTCGCGCATCGCCTGACGCAGGAAGGACTGCATCACGATCCGCGCCAAGGCCGGCAGATCGTGGCCGGCGGCCTCCAGCGCGGCGCGGTCACTCAGCTTGATGCCGTCGATCCATTGGGTGGTGAGCACCTCGCGGGCGGAGCGATCCCAATCCACCGCCGGCACGTGGATCTCGGCATCTTCCTTCACATTCTCAGCCAGCTCCGCATAAGCGGCCGCTTCCAGGCGCAGGTCCATCTCCATGGAGACCGAGCGGGCCAGGGTATCGACCACGGTTTCCAGCCGCAGGCGCCGCGCCTCTGGCGAGACCCGCTCGGCGAATGCCGCCACGCGGCGGAAGGTTTTCATGTCGGCGCCGAAGCGCCGCTCGATGCCGGGCCGCAGCACCTTCACCGCGACGGTCCGGCGGCTGCCGTCGGGATCCAGGATCACCGACTTGTGCACCTCGGCGATGGAGGCCGCAGCCACGGCCGGGCCGAAGGTTTCGAACACCTGATCCAGCGGCCGGTCCAAGGCGCCGATCACCGTCGCCTCCGCCACCGCCTGGCCGAAGGGGGGCATGCGGTCCTGAAGGATTTCCAAGTCTCGAGCGACCGACGGACCGACCACATCGGGCCTGGTCGCGAGGAACTGTCCGAGCTTGATGTAGGACGGCCCCAGCCGGCTGAGCGCCGCCGACAGCCGCGCCGCGCGGGTGCCGGCATCGGGCCGGGCGATCAATTGAGCGATGCGCAGGCCGGGGCGCGCCAAAGGCGGCACCAGCACAGGGTTCACCAGGCTCAGCACGCCTTCGCGCGCCAGCACATAGCCGGCACGGGCAAGGCGGGCGGCATCGATCAGAACAAGAATCACGCGATTGCCCCTCGGCGGCCGGATACGGCGGCCATCAGATGCGATAGCCCGAATGCAGCGCGACCACGCCGCCGGTGAGCGGGGTTGCCGTCACCCGCGCGAAGCCGGCGGTGCGCATCATCTGCGCGAACACGTCGGGGGGCGGAAAGCGGCGGATGGATTCCACCAGATATTGGTAGGGCTCCGCATCGCCGGTGACCTGGCGGCCCATGGCCGGGATCACCTTGAACGAATAGAATTCGTAGATCTTGTCCAGCAGCGGCACGTCCACCTGGGAGAATTCCAGCACCAGGGCGCGTCCGCCGGGCTTCAGCACCCGGCGCATCTCGGTGAGCGCCAGCGGGATGCGCGGCACGTTGCGGATGCCGAAGGCGATGGTCACCGCGTCGAAGCTATTGTCGTCGAACGGCAGCTCTTCGGCGTTGGCCTCGGTGAATTCCACCCGGTCAGAGAGGCCGCGCTTCTCGGCCCGCTCGCGGCCCACCGCCAGCATTTCCGTATTGATGTCCGCCACCACCGCCCGCGTGCCCGGCCCCCCGGCGGAGACGGTGCGGAACGCCACGTCGCCGGTGCCGCCGGCCAGATCCAGCAAGCGGAACGGCCGCGTGCCCTGAGGCGGGCGGAGCTTGGCGACGAGATCGTTCTTCCATGCCCGGTGCAGGCCGCCGGACATGAGGTCGTTCATGATGTCGTAGCGGCGCGCCACCTTGTGGAACACATCGTCCACCAGCGTCTGCTTCTCGCCCAGGGGAACGGTGCGGTAGCCGAAATGGGTGTCGGCCGCGGCGGAGGGGGGGGTGGCGTCGGGGGGCATGGCGGGTCCTGGCGGATCGTTTCAAGGCGACCTTATCGGACCTTGCCGGAAGACGCCACGCGGCGCGGCGCTGTGGCGCGGGGCACTGCGCCCCAGGCACGACGAAAACCGCGCCTCATCAAGGAGATAGCACGACGTATCCGCCCCTCACATGGAGCGCTTGGACGGCCTCTTGACCGGGCGGCGGACGCCTTCCAGTTCATCCAGGGGGAGCATTTCCAGTTCCAGGAAGCCTTCGGCGTCGCGGGTGCGGCGGGGATCGCTCTTGGTGAAGCCGGGGAAGGAGAAGGCAAAGCAGGATGCCTTGCGCGCCTTGCGGGCGGCAATTTCCTTCCGCATCGGGAAGACCGGCACATTAATGGTAAATGTCATGGTCATCTCCGCCAAAGTTAACGATCGCTTAATGCTCTCGAAAGGACTTCACTTTTCTTGGCGCTGCGAGCTGGCAAGACCCGAAGACATCGCCTCGGTGCGCAGGGCCAATAGAGCCGTCCGAACAGGGCGCGAATGGGGCGAGGAGGGGGTGGAAGCGGGATCATCCCAAGGCCATGTTCCAGCTGTGTGGAACAAAGCGGAACATGGGGATGACCCCACTATTCCGCGGCGTTGCGCGACAAACGCGATTGCGCCAGCAAAGCCCGCAGGGCCGCGGGTTTCAGCGGCTTTTGCAACACGGTCATTTCCGCCGCCCGCGCCGCGTCGCGGACCTTGCGGGTGCGGTCGGCGGTGATGAGGGCGGCGGGCAGGCGCCCCAGCTTCCAGCGCAGGGCCATCACCGCCTCGATGCCGTGGCCGGCGTCCAGATGATAGTCCACCAGCACGAAGTCCGGCTTCACCTTGGCGGCGTGGACGCCCTCCAGGGCGCTGGCGACGTCGGCGGCCTTGATGACCTTGCAGCCCCAGCCGGACAACAGCAGTTCCATGCCGTCCAGAATGGCGGGCTCGTTGTCGATGGCCAGGATGGTCAGGCCCACCAAAGGGGTCAGGCTGCGCGGCGGCGCCGCCGGCTGGCTCTGCTCCTCCGGCAGCGGCACCGCGACCGGCAGTTCGACCGCGAACACCGAGCCCCGCCCCGCCGCGGAGCGCAGCGTCACCGGATGCTCCAGCACCCGGCCGATGCGCTCGACGATGGACAGGCCCAGCCCCAGTCCCCGCGCCTCCCGCGCCCCCTGGTCGAGGCGCTGGAACTCCTGGAACACCACCTTGTGCTTGGAGCGGGGGATGCCGACGCCAGTGTCGATGATCTCCACCAGCACCTTGCCACGACGACGGCGGCAGCCCACCAGCACCCGGCCCTTGGGGGTGTATTTCACCGCATTGGAAATGAGGTTCTGCAACAGCCGGCGCAGCAGCCGCCGGTCGGAGCGCACCGTCAGGCCGCTGGGCACGAAGCGCAGGTCGATCTTCTTCTCCTGCGCCAGCGGCGCGAATTCCAGCTCCAGTTGCTTGAGCACCTCGTCCAGGCGGAACGGCACGATCTCCGGGCGCAGCACGCCGCTGTCCAGGCGGGAGATGTCCAGCAGCGCCACCAGGATTTCTTCCACCGCCTCCAGCGAGGCGTCGATATTGCCCGCCAGCCGCGCCGCCTCCGCCCCCTGCGCCCGCTCCACCAGGCTGGTGACATAGAGCCGGGCGGCGTTCAGCGGCTGGAGAATGTCGTGGCTGGCCGCCGCCAGGAAGCGGGTCTTGGAGAGGTTGGCCTCCTCGGCGTCGGCGCGAGCCTTCTCCAGCGCCCGGTTGAGGCGCTCCAGTTCCTCGGTGCGCTCACGCACCCGGCGCTCCAGGGTCTCATTGGCCCGCTCCAGCGCCGTCTCGGCCTCCACCGAGGCGGTGATGTCGGTGTAGGTCACCACCGATCCGCCGTCGGGCATGGGATCGGAGCGCACCTCGATCACCGCGCCGCGCTGGCTCAGCCGCTCCAGCACCGCGCCGGAGGCGGCGGCATAGCGGGCGGCGCGGGCCTCGGTGTCCAGGTCCGTCGGGGTGTCGGGCGGGGCATGGGCCAGAATGTCCGCCAGCGGGATGCCGATGGCATAGCACTCCGGCGGCAAATCGAGCATGGCGCCGAAGCTGCGGTTCCAGCACACCAGCCGGGCCTCGCGGTCGAACACCGCAATGCCCTGGCCCACATGGTCGATGGCGTTCTGCAGCAGGTCGCGATTGTACTGGATGGCGGCGGAGGCATCGTCCAGCAGTTGCAGCGCCGCCTTGGTGGAGACGGTGCGCTTGCGCAGCAGCAGCGACAGCACCAGCCGCGAGGAGGCAGCTCCAATGGCGGAGGCCAGCAGATGCTCGGCGAACCGCACCAGATGGGCGTCCGCC
This sequence comes from Azorhizobium sp. AG788, assembly GCA_943369575.1. Taxonomy (GTDB): domain Bacteria; phylum Pseudomonadota; class Alphaproteobacteria; order Rhizobiales; family Xanthobacteraceae; genus Azorhizobium. The sequence goes on from CALRNP020000055.1 coordinate 14,257, forward strand.
TCCCGCAGCGGATCGAGCCGGATGCCCTGCTCGTCCGCAAAAGCGGTGAAGGCGGTGCGCGCCCGCGCATCGCCCAGATAGCGCGCCACGGTGACGATCAGTTCCTCGGTGCTGACCGATGAGCGCCAGCGCCGGAACGCCGGGCGCACGATGGCCTGGTCGGTGGCGACGAACAGGCCGGCCTGCACCCGCTCGATGTCGCTGGGGCGGGTGAGGAAGGAGACCACCATCAGGCTGAGGGTGTTGAGCCCCAGGCTCCAGGCGACGCCATGGGCCAGCGTCCCGGCCTCCAGGCCGAACAGGCCTTCCGGCCGCAGCCAGGTGAGGCCGAACGGCCCCGTCAGCAGGAATTCCCGCGACACCAGCCCGGCCTCGGCCAGGCTCGGCACCATCAGCGTATAGGCCCAGACCGCCACCCCCACCAGAATGCCGGTCACCGCCCCCTTGGCGGTCGCCCGCTGCCACAGCAGCCCGGCGGCGAAAGCCGGCCCCACCTGGGCGATGGCGGCGAAGGACAGAAGCCCGATCTGCGCCAGCTGCACGTCACCCGTGGTGCGATAGTACAGATAGGCCAGCATCATGATGAAGAAGATCGCCACCCGGCGCACCAGCAGCAGGGTCTCGGACATGTCATGCAGGCTGGTGGGGCCGTCAGCGGGCTGGCGGGCGCGGCGCCGCAGCAGCAGCGGCACCACCAGATCGTTGGAGATCATGATGGCCAGCGCCACGGATTCCACGATCACCATGGCGGTGGCCGCCGACAGGCCGCCGATGAAGGCCAGCAGCGCGAAGCCCTCGAACCCGGCCGCCAGCGGCACTGCCAGCACATAGACATCGGGATCGACGGTGGCGAGCGGGAACATGGTCATGCCGGCCAGCGCCAGCGGCACCACGAACAGATTGATGAGCACCAGATAGAGCGGGAACAGCCAGCGGGCGCGGCGGATTTCCGCCTCGCTCTTGTTCTCCACCACCGCCACGTGGAACTGGCGCGGCAGCAGCACGAAGGCGCCGGCGGAGAGCACCGTCATGGTGACCCAGTTTTCCAGGCTGATCCCATGCTGGAACGCCTTGGTGACGCCCGCCTCACGGGCTGCGTACCACAGGGTCATGGGACCGTCGAAGACGATGAAGGTCACCAGCCCGCCGACCGTGAGGAAGGCCACCAGCTTCACCAGGGATTCGGTCGCCACCGCCAGCATCAGGCCGTTCTGATGCTCGGTGGCGTCCGCATGGCGGGTGCCGAACAGCACTGCGAATACCGCCATGGCGAAGGCCACGAACAGCGCCATGTCGCCGCCCACCGGCAATTGCACCGGCTCACCGGCCAAATGGCCCAGCACCGCCAGCAGCGAGGCGGACACCGCTTTCAATTGCAGGGAAATATAGGGAATGGACCCCACCACGGCCACACCCGCCACCAGGGCCGCGAGCCCCTGGTGCTTGCCATAGCGGGCGGCGATGAAGTCGGCGATGGAGGTGATGTTGTGGGCCTTGGCGAGGCGCACCACGCGCATGAGCACCGGCGTGCCCACGGCCATCACGATCACCGGGCCGATATAGATGGTGAGGAAGTCGAACCCCTGGGCGGTGGAGAGCCCGACCGAGCCGTAGAAGGTCCAGGAGGTGCAATAGACCGCCAGCGACAGCGAATAGATGAATGGGCGCGAGGGCGCCGTCGCCCGCTTCGGGCGCAGCCGATCCCCAAAGCTCGCCACGGCAAACAGGCAGCCGATATAAGCGAACGCGAGGATGATGACGACCCAGGCCTGAAGCATGTCCTCCCTTCCACCCGGCTTGTCTGCCGTGGCGCGTGGCGCGCGCAGACGCACCTGTTGGATGCAAGCTCACCAGGGACAGGGCGCCGTGTCCAGCTTGAGGTTCAGACCGCGCCCGTCACCCCCTCTGTGATGCCGGGTTCGCGTGCAGCAATCAGCCCGCCGCAGCCGCGGCCGCGTCGCCCCGCGCCGCCACCTTCTCCCGGCGCCGCTGCACCGAGGAGGGGATATTCATGCTCTCGCGATACTTCGCCACCGTGCGGCGGGCGATATCGACGCCGTCTTCCTTCAGCTTCTGCACCAAGGTGTCGTCGGACAGCACGTCGTCCACCGTCTCCGCCTCGATCAAGCTCTTGATGCGGTGGCGCACCGCCTCCGCCGCATGAGCTTCGCCACCGCCGGAGGAGGCGATGGAGGAGGAGAAGAAGAATTTCATCTCCAGCACCCCGCGCGGGGTGGAGATGTATTTGTTGGAGGTGACGCGGGAGACGGTGGATTCGTGCATGCCGATGGCATCGGCCACCGTGCGCAGGTTCAAGGGCCGCAGATGGCGCACGCCATGAACCAAAAACGCATCCTGCTGCCGCACGATCTCGCTCGCCACCTTGAGGATGGTGCGCGCCCGCTGGTCCAGCGAGCGGGTGAGCCAGGAGGCCGACTGCATGCAATCGGCCAGGAAGGTCTTCTCCTGCGGCGAGCGCACCGCCTTAGCCACAGTGGCATGATACATCTGGTTCACCAGCACCCGCGGCAGGGTGTCGGAATTCAATTCCACCAGCCAGGAGCCGTCGGACGCCTCGCGGACGAACACGTCCGGCACCAAGGGATGGATCACTCCGCCGCCATAGGCGAGGCCCGGCTTGGGATCGAGCCGGCGGATCTCGGCGATCATGTCCGCCAGGTCTTCCGCATCGACGCCGCAGATGCGGCGCAAGGCATTGCGGTCATGGCGGGCGAGCAGTTCCAGATTGTCCAGGAGCGCCTGCATGGCCGGATCGCAGCGGTTGCGATCACGCAATTGCAGGGCGAGGCATTCGGACAGGGTGCGTGCCCCCACGCCCGACGGCTCGAACGACTGGATCACCCGCAGCACATCCTCCACCTGGGCGCGGGTCGCCCCCAGTTGAGCCGCCACCGCATCGAGATCGCCGGAGAAATAGCCGGTCTCGTCGATGAGGCCGATGAGATTGAGCCCGATCAGCCGCCGCACCGGGTCCGGCTCGGCCACCGCCAATTGGGCTTCCAGATGATCGGCCAAGGTGGTTTCGGCGGCGAGAAACGCTTCGGGATTGTAGTCCTCGCCCCGGTCGCCGCCGCCGCCCCACTCCGCCGTGGAGCCGCCACCGCTCTGGCCCGGCGCGCTCAGGCGTTCGGCGGGGGCTTCATCGGGAAAGACATTGCCGAGATCGGTATCGAGACGGGTCTCGATGGCCTCGCGGGTGGGGGCCAGATCGGTTTCCAGCCAGTCGCCGGAGACCGGGGCGCCGCTGTCGATGGGCGCGGGCGGCTCGTCATGGGGGCTGGGCAGATCGTGCTCGGCGCTGTCCGGCTCGCTGGCGCGCTCCAGCAGCGGGTTGCGCTCCAGCTCCGCCTCCACATAGGCCACCAGCTCCAGATTGGAGAGCTGGAGCAGCTTGATGGCCTGCATCAATTGCGGGGTCATCACCAGAGACTGGCTCTGGCGGAACTCCATCTTCGGGCTCATCGCCATGGCGAAAGCCCTCCCGCGCGCCCGCTCCGCGCCGCCCGAGGGGACGGAACCGGGCGCGCCTCTGTCACAGCCGGAACTCTTCGCCGAGATACAGCCGCCGGACATCGGGGCTGGCGACAATGGATTCGGGATCGCCTTCCATCAGCACCGTGCCGGAATGGATGATGTAGGCGCGGTCGATCAGGCCCAAAGTCTCGCGCACATTATGGTCGGTGATCAGCACGCCGATGCCGCGGGTGGTCAGGTGCCGCACCAGGGACTGGATGTCGCCCACCGCGATGGGATCAATGCCGGCGAACGGCTCGTCCAGCAGCATATAGGCGGGCCGGCTCGCCAAGGCGCGCGCGATCTCCACGCGCCGGCGTTCACCGCCGGACAAAGCGATGGAGGGCGACTTGCGCACATGGGTGATCTTGAACTCCTCCAGCAGCGCGTCCATTTCCTCCATGCGCCGCTTCTTGTTGGGCTCGCGGATTTCCAGCACCGCCAGAAGGTTGTCCTCCACCGACAGCCCACGGAAGATCGAGGCTTCCTGCGGCAGGTAGCCGATGCCGAGGCGGGCGCGGCGATACATGGGCATGGGGGTGACGTCGTGCCCCTCCAGCTCGATGCGGCCCTGATCGGCCTTCACCAGGCCGGTGATCATGTAGAAGACGGTGGTCTTGCCGGCGCCATTGGGGCCGAGCAGGCCGACGGCCTCGCCGCGGCGCACATCAATGCTCACATCGCGGACCACCTTGCGGCCGCCGTAGGACTTGGCCAAGCCGAAGGCCGCCAGGGCCCCTTCGCCGGTGGCCGGCTGGTGGTCGTCGGCCTCGTCCCAGGCTTCGTCCCCGTCGTCGTAGCCGCGCACGTCGGCGGCTCCGGGGGCGGTGGATTGCTGTTGCGTGGTGTTTCTACCGAACATGGACAGGACGTTCATCCCGGGCTCCGGTTCGCAGCCCCCACTGTCAGGTTTAGTCGTTCCAAAAGGCCAATGCAATGCAGCATGCAAAAAATGGGCCGCAGCGATCACGTCAAATCGCCACAGGCCCATTCTGGACTTTAGTACCGGCCGCGCGCGGCGGCGGACGCTGCCTCAGCGGCGGGGCGCGGCGGGCGCGCCGGGGGCGGCGCCCGGCTCCTGCTTCATGCTGCCGGGCGTGAGAAGCATATCCACACGCCCGCCCTCAAATTTTGAGACGCCGGACGTCAGGTCCACCACCAGCTTCTGGCCGCGGACCACGTTCGGCCCTTGGGTCAGCACCACCGGCTTGCCGGTCATGGTGACGGTGTTGGTCTTCATCTCGAACACGCCGGTGTCGCCGGTGGCGGTCTGGTCCTTTGTCTGGACCACGACACCCCCTGTCGCCTCCAGCTTGCGGATCTTGCTGTTTTCCGACGGCGTCCCGCTCTGCACGGCGGCGACATCGCCATCGTAATAGACGAACAATTGCGGGCTGCGCAGGGTGGTGTCGCCCTGGGTGACGATCACATTGCCGGCGAACACCGCGATCTTTTCCTTGTCGCGCACTTCCAGGGTGTTGGAATTGATCCGGATCGGCTCGTCGCGATTGCGGGCGAAGCCCTGCAACGCATTGGGCTGCCCGCTGGGCGCGGCGGGCTGCGCCGCGGGCGGTGCACCCAGAGCCGGAACAACGAGCGATGCAATCAAAGCTGCGGCGGCAAGGCCGGACGGAAGACGCCTCATGGCTTCACAATGGGTTGGGGCGCCGGAGCGGCCGGGGCTTCGGGCTTGGGAACATTGGCAAGTCGGAAGTCCAATTGCACGTTCCCCTCAAACAGCGCGCGGCTGCCACGATCGGTGATCTTCATGCGGTCCGCCACCAGGCGGCCGTCCATGTAGGTCAGGATGGCGTGGTGATCGGTGGTGACCGTACCGGCCTTCACATCGATATCCGCATCCTCGAGCTTGCCGGCATAACCGCCATTGGTGGCAAGGTCCACCCCGTCGGAAAGGGTAATGAACTGGGTCTTGGTGTCGAGCGTGCCGGTGTGGGATTTCACCGTTGCCCAGCCCTTGTTCGCCAGTTCCAGCCGCGCGGACACGTCGGTGAGGCCGATGATGTCCGGGCGCGTCACATCCTGCGTCGCGGTTTCGGCGGAGATGTTGTAGGCGCGATTGTCGTCCGTGAAGCCTGAGAGCTTGGGCGCTTCCATGGTCAGGCGGGTGCCGCTGAGGCTCAGGGTGCCGAGGCTGAACGGCAGTTCCATCTTCATGGTGAGCTTGCCCACCAGGGGAATGGCGACCATCAGGACCACGGCGATGATGAGGACGACCGGCAGCAGGCGCTTGACCACGCGCACGCGGGCGCTGTGCCGGCTGGCGCGGTGGAAATCCGGCGCGGCATAGGTCGCGAAGCCCGCGGCCTCACGGCGATCCATATCTTGTGGGGACACGTGTGTGTTCATCGCTCACTGTTCGGGAACAGGCGCACGCGCCACGGCCCCCCTCTCCGGCCCGATCAAAGCCAAGGTCGCATCGCCCCCGTGCGACATCGGCGCTTTATCCATTGGGTGCACGGCACCATTGTGGCCGAGCATCCCTGAAACCCATATGGCGCGCAAGTCGCTGCGTACAAGGATCTGCGCTGCAAGGACGTCCGCGCCCCGTGCCCGCCGACACGGCGCACTCAGGAATGGGCGAAAATGTCTTCCTCGGCCCAGCCGGCCAGATCCAGAGCCGCCCGCGCCGGCAGGAAGCCGAAGCAGGAGGCCGCGAGTTCCGTGCGACCTTCGCGCGCCAGCATGGCCTCAAGCTTGTCCTTGCAGCCATGGAGATAGAGCACGTCGGAGGCCGCATAGGCCATCTGGGCGTCGGAGAGCTCGGCGGCCGCCCAGTCGGAGCTTTGCTGCTGCTTGGACAGATCGACGCCCAGCAGTTCGCGCACCAGATCCTTCAGGCCGTGGCGGTCGGTATAGGTGCGCACCAGCCGCGAGGCGATCTTGGTGCAGAACACCGGCGCGGTGGTGACGCCGAAGGTGTGCTGGAGCACCGCGATGTCGAACCGGCCGAAGTGAAACAGCTTCAGCACCGCCGGATCGCTCAGCAGCCGCACCAGATTGGGGGTACTGGCGGCGGTGGCGCCGGCGGGGATCTGCACCAGTTCCGCATTGCCGTCGCCATTGGACAACTGCACCAGGCAGAGCCGGTCGCGATGGGGTCGCAGGCCGAGGGTCTCGGTATCGATGGCCACCACGGCGGCGGGGCGGAAATCATCGGGCAGATCGCCGCGATGCAAACGGATGGTCATGGCCGGAACGGTCCTGCGGAACGAATGTCTTGCCGGCTTCTAGAGCAAGTCCAGGGAAAGATGAAGCGCCGTCCCCCGACAGGGCGGTCAGGGGGCGAAGATGATGCTGCCGGAGGCCCGCAGCGCGCGGGTGATCTCCGCCGCCGCCGCCCGCACCGGCTCCAGGAACTGCGCCCGCACCTCCCGTGCGCTCACCAGCGCCGCCGGCGCGGCGACGCTGATGGCGGCCAGCGGGTGCCCGTCGGCATCGAACACCGGCACCGCGATCACCCGCATGCCGGAATTGTAGATGGAATCCATCAGCGCGAAGCCATCGGCGCGGGTCTGCGCCAGCAGCGCATCCACCGCGCGGCGCGGCACCGGCACCGGCGGGATGCCGCCGGGGCGCGGCGGCGTCGCCAGGATGCGCTCCAGTTCGTTCGGCGGCAGGAAGGCCAGCATGGCGATGCCGATGGCGGAACTGGAGGCCGGAATGGTGGTGCCGATGCGGATATCGATGCCGATGCGGGTCACCCCCGCCCGCACCCGCTCGATATAGACCACGTCGCCGCCGTCGAGCACGCCCAGGCTGGCGGCTTCGGACAGGGCGCCCACCAGCGAACGCAGGATGGGCCGCGACACGTCGCGGATGTCGGTGCTGGCAATGGCGTTGAGGCCGAGATCCATGACCTTGAGCGTGAGGCGGAACCGCCGGCTGCCCTCCACCTTCACCACATAGCCGGCGCGCACCAGGGTGTTCAGCATGCGGTGGGTGGTGCCGGGATCAAGATCCGCCGCCGCGCCCACTTCGGAGAGGGTCATCTCCCGGCGCTCGGCCGTGAACGCCTCCAGCACCCGCAGCCCCTTGGCCAAAGCGTTGACCTGGTTGCGGCTGTCGGCACCGCTGCCCTCGCGCGCCGCAGCAGCCGCCGGGACAGGAACCGCCTCCACGGCCGCCAGCACGTCGGGAGACACATCCGGTGGCGGCGGCGCGTCAGTCTTCCTCGGGCGCTTCACACTCATCAGTTTCGTATTGCGAAGCCTCCTGCCGCTGTCAACGGTGCGCGGCTCAGTGGAGGCCGTGCACCGCCAGCACCCGGCGCATGCGAGCGGCGGCATCCTGCGGATCGCGCAGGCAGCCGGCGGCATCGGCCAGGCGGAACAGTTCGGCCAGATGCTGGAGCGAGCGGGCGCCCTGCTGGGCGCCGATCATGGTGAAATGGTCCTGAAGCCCGTTCAGATAGGCCAGGAACACCACGCCGGTCTTGTAGAAGCGGGTGGGCGTCATAAAGATGTGCCGCGACAACGGAACGGTGGGCGCCAGCAGGGCCTGGAAGCCTGCGGTGTCACCGGCGGCCAACCGCCCCAGGGCGACCGAGGCCACCGGCGCGATGGCATCGAAGATGCCGAGCAAGGCGTCGGAATAGCCCTGTTCATCGCCGGCGATCAGTTCGGCATAATTGAAATCATCGCCCGTATACATGCGCACGCCCTGGGCCAGACGGCGGCGCATGGAAATCTCCTTCTCCTTGGAGAGCAGGGAGATCTTCACGCCGTCCACCTTGTGCGCATGGTCGGCGAGGATGTCGAGGCAGGTGTCCATGGCCGCGTCGGTATCGCCATGGCCCCAATAGCCGGCGAGTGCCGGATCGAACATGTCGCCCAGCCAATGGATGATCACCGGCGCGCGCACCTGGGACAGGATGCGGTCATAGACCTTGGCGTAATCGTCCGGCCCGCGCGCCGCCTTGGCCAAAGCGCGGCTGGCCATCAGGATGATGCGCCCGCCCTGCCCCTCCACGAACGCCACCTGCTCCTCATAGGCGCGGATCACGTCGTCGATGGTCACGTCCGGGCCCGGCGTCAGTTGCTCGGTGCCCGCGCCCGACGCCACCAGGGCGCCGGGCCGGGTGCGGGCATCCGCCAGCACCCGGCGGATCAGGTCCTGCGCCCCCATCCAATCCAGGCCCATGCCGCGCTGGGCGGTGTCCATGGCTTCCGCCACCCCGAAGCCCAGGTCCCACAAATGATGGCGGAAGGCCAAGGTGCGGTCCCAGTCGATGGCCGCATCCAGCCAGGGATCATTATCCGCCAATGGATCGGCGACCACATGGGCGGCGGCATAGGCGATGCGGTTGAAGGCGGGGGCGGGACGGCCGGCGGCCGGCCAGATGGGCGTGCCGCGCATGTCATATGGCGCGGTGCCGCCCGGCACCGGCAGCGTCAGATGAGGAAGGGAGCGCTGGGAGGTCGTGAGTTCGGTCATGGCGTCGTCTCCCACCGGCGGCGCTCGCGATACGGCCGCGCCTTCCATCGGGAAGCCATGCCATCCGGAAGCCATGCCATCGGCGCTCTGCTGTTAAGTAACCAGTTGGTTAACTTTTGACGACCCGGCCGTGAAAGTCAATGCCGGGAAAGCACGCCGCACCCGATGCCGTAACGTCGCCCCAATTGCGGCCGACCTCTGGACTGGGGCACCAGATGCCTGCCACCGGGATGATCAAACGTGCGCAGCCCCTTTGCGAGTTTCGGTGCCGCGCCCGCGGGGGCGCGCCTCGAGCGGATGCTGCGGTCGCCGCATTTCAACGGCACGACATTCCAGAACCCGGTTCCCACCCAATTGCTGACGCCCGGTGCCGCGCCGCGCATCCTGCGAGCGCGCTTCGCCGGCGGCGCCGCGCGCCAGCCCACCGGCCCGGTGCCACTGCATGGCAATCCCGCCGCCGGCTTGCGGCAGCCGCCGCGCTCGGGCCTGCGGGTGACCTGGCTTGGACACGCCAGTGCGCTGCTGGAATTCGGCGCCCAGCGCTTTCTGCTGGATCCGGTGTGGTCGGAGCGGGTGTCGCCTTTCTCCCGCGTCGGGCCACGGCGCTTCCACGCGCCACCCCTCGCCCTGGCCGAACTGCCGCCGTTGGACGCCATCGTGCTGTCCCACGACCATTATGATCATCTCGACGCCCCGACCATCGCGGCGCTGCTGGCCGATTCGCGGCAGGCGGCGGCGGTGTTCGTCGCGCCTCTGGGGGTGGGGGCGCATCTGGAGCGATTCGGGGTGCCGATTGGGCGGATCCTGGAACTGGATCTCCAGGAGGCCGCGCAGATCGGCGCCGTGCGGCTCACGGCGACCCCGGCCCGGCACTTTTCCCGGCGCGCGTTGCGAGGGAACGGCACGCTCTGGTGTTCCTATGTGTTCGCCAGCCCCGAGCACCGGGTGTTTTTCAGTGGCGATAGCGGATTTTTCCCCGGTTATTCCGATATCGGCGCCACCTACGGCCCGTTCGATCTCTCGCTGATCGCCATCGGCGCCTATAGCGACGACTGGCCGGACGTCCATCTCACCCCCGAGGAAGCCTTGCAGGCGCACGCTCTGGTGAAGGGCGGGGTGCTGCTGCCGGTGCATTGGGCAACGTTCGACCTCGCGCCCCATCCCTGGGCGGAGCCGCCCGAGCGGCTGCTGGCGGCCCGGCCCGCCTCCGTGCCCCTGGCCCTGCCCCGCCCCGGTGAGCCGCTGGAACTCTCCCAGGCGCCCTCCATGCAGCCCTGGTGGCGCAACGGCGCCTGAGGGCGGCGGGTGATTCGGGGGGGATGAGCGGCGAATCAGCGAGGGCGATTCGCAGGGGCGCCGGGGCGTCGTCGCGCGCTGGCGCACAAACGAAAACGGCTCCCTGTGGGGGAGCCGTTCACACCGTCAGGCGACGGTAAAGAGAAATGGTGGAGCCAGACGGAATCGAACCGACGACCTCTTCAATGCCATTGAAGCGCTCTCCCAACTGAGCTATGGCCCCACCGGGCCGCGGGCTGTGGGGGACATCGGCAGAGAAAACATTGGCTTAACGCCAACCCCGCTCTTTCGACATCAACCACCGGGACGTCCCGCGACGGTTGCCAGGAACACCAAAGTTCCCGGCCACGCAACCCTTGGCCGAAGCCGCAGACCGCAATACTCTGACGCCCGAAGGCGTTATCCACATCCGCCAGGTGGCGGGCCGACCAGGCCGGCTGCCGAAGGTCGGCGACCGATGCCTTAGTCGGCTAAATTGAGA
>CALRNP020000056.1:0-24896 GCA_943369575.1 Azorhizobium sp. AG788
GTCGAGAAGGCCCATTTCAGCTGGTCGGGCTGCTGCGGCAGGATGGAGCACAGCATCATCGGCACCTTGGCCCGCACCAGCAGGCCGGCGGCGGCGAAGTTGCCGGCCGAGACGCAGCCGGAGACGAACACCTGGGCGCCGTCGGAGGACAGCATCTTGCGATAGACCGTCACCGCTTCCTGCGGCTCGGAGCGGTTGTCCTCGACGATCACCTGGATCTTGCGGCCCATCACGCCGCCACGGGCATTGATCGCTTCGGCCGCCAGTTCCACCCCGTCGCGCCAGGCGCGATCCACGGTGGCGGCATAGCCGGTGAGGCCGGCGGAAATGCCGACCTTATAGGTCTCCTGCGCGCTGGCGGCGCCAGCGGCGAGAACCGACACGGCGCTGAGCAGGCCGGCGGCGATGAAAGTGCGAAACGTCACGGCGTCCCTCCCGAGGTTCTTTTTGATGCGTTGGTCGTCATCACTGCCCGGCCCTTGGCTGCGGCGGGTTTGCGCCTCCCACCCTTAGGGGCGGGAGGCGCATGGAAGCGTGTGTGGATCGCGGGATCAGGCCGCCTTGGGCGGGCCGTAGCCGCCGCCGCCGGGGGTTTCCAGCACCACCACGTCGCCGGCCTGCATGGTCAGCTTCTTGGCTTCGCTCACCGGCTGGCCATTGACCAGGAACCGCCCGGCCGCGCCCGGCATGCCGCCCGCGAGGCCGTCCGGCCCATTCTCCAGCCGGCTGGGCACCGCATTGAGCAGCCAGGGATGTTCGGTGCGCATGTGGAACTGGATGGTCTGGCCATCGCCGCCGCGGGTGCGGCCGGCGCCGCCGGAGCCGCGCCGCAATTCCTTGCGGTCGAACACGATGGGCATGGCCGCCTCCAGGATCTCGATCGGCACGGCGGCCACCCCGGTGGGATAGCAGGTGGCGCTCGGCCCATCCTTCTCCGCCCGCGCGCCCATGCCGCCGGAATAGTTGAACATGGAGGAGGTGAAGGGGCGCCCGTCCGCCTGCTTGCCCTGCACCTGCATGGTCCACACCGCGCCGGAACCTTCCGCCAGAACCCGCTCCGGCATCACCTGATAGAGCGCCTTGAGGATGGGCATGGGCACATACATGCCCACCACATGGCGGGCATTCACGGGGGCGGGATAAGCGCAATTGATGATCGAGCCTTCCGGTGCCCGGATCTCGATGGGGGCCAGCGAGCCGGTGTTGTTCGGCAGATCAGGATTGAGGCAGGAGCGGATGGCGAAAGTGGAATAAGCGTGGGTGTAGTTCAGCACCACATTGATGCCGGTGGCGGTCTGCGGCGAGGAGCCGGTGAAGTCGACAATGATGGATCCGGCCTCCGCATCCACGGTCACGGCGGTCTTCAGGGTGATGATCTCGCCGCCGGGCACGTCGAACTGGCTTTCGCCATGATAGGTGCCGGCCTTCAGCTTCCGGATCGCCGCGCGGGTCGCGTCTTCCGAGCGCTGGATGATCTCGTCGGACAGCGTCTCGATGTCGGAGAGCCCGGCGCGGCGGCACAGCGCGATGAGATGCTCAGCCGCTGCCTGGCCCGAGGACACCTGGGCGGAGAGATCGCCGAACACCGCGTCCGGTGTGCGCACGTTGCGGCGGATGATGGCGTGCAGCACTTCCACCGGCTCGCCCTTGTCATAGAGCTTGAGCGGCGGGATCCACAGCCCCTCTTCGTGCACGTCGCGTGCGCCGGCGCCGATGCCGTAGCCGCCGATATCGGTGTGGTGGATGGTGGAGCCGATATAAGCGATCAAATTCTCACCGTCGAAGATCGGGGTGAGGATGGTGATGTCGAAGAAGTGGCCGGCGGAGAGCCACGGATCATTGGTGATGAGCACGTCACCGGGCGAACATTTGCCCTCGAACAGCCGCACCAGATGGGCGCCGGCGAAGGCCAGCGAATTGATATGGCCGGGGGTGCCGGTATTGGCCTGCGCCACCATGCGGCCGCGCTTATCGAACAAGGCGCAGGCGAGATCGCCGGCTTCGCGCACGATGGGGCTGAAGGCGATGCGTTGCAGGGCCTTGGCGCGCTCCGTGACCACACCGATCAGGTTCGACCACAGGATTTCCAGCTCGACGCCGTCCATTTTGAGTTCAGACATCTTCTCTTCCTCAATTCTTGGTGGCGACGATGCAGCCGAAGCGGTCGATGGTGGCGGTCCAGCCCGGCGGGATCGCGGTGGTGGTCTCGCGTTCCTCGATGATGGCGGGGCCGGTGACGCTCTGGCCGGTGGCGAGCGTCATGCGCTCATAGACCGCCGCGTCCTGGTCATCGCTCCAGGCATGGAGCTTGCGGAACGCCTTGGGCGTGCCGGGCGCCTGCGAGGTGCGGGCGGTGGCGTGGAAGGGCACGACCGGGCCGCGCGCGGTGACGCGCCAGGTGACGATTTCCATCGGCACGTGAGAGGGGTTCACCCCATAGAGATGGTGATAGGCGGCGGCGAACAGAGCGGCGATGGCGGCGCTGTCGCGGGCCACGCGCGGGTCGGCATCGAAGGTGACGTTGACCTCGTGCTGCTGGCCCAGATAACGCATGTCGGCGCCGATCAGGATGGTGACGTCGGCGCTGGCGCAGCCGGCCTCGCGCAAGGCGGCGCGGCCCTCGGCCTCCAGATCGCCGATGATGCGGGCCACCCGGTCCCAGTCGAGCCCGTCCACGCGGGTGAGGTCGGAGCGCACCAGATCGAGGCGCACCGGCGTCACCAGGGTTCCGAACGCGGACAGAACGCTGGATTGCGGCGGCACGATCACCGCCGTGCTCTGCAGCAGGTCCGCCACGCCGCAGGCATGCAGCGGCCCGGCGCCGCCGAAGGCGAACAGCGGCAGGCCGCGATAATCCACGCCGCGATCGGTGGCATGGGTGCGGGCGGCGGACGCCATGGCCTCGGTGACGATGCGATAAATGCCGCGCGCCGCCTGGATGCGCGAGACTTTGAGGTCTTCGCCCAGCCGGGTCATGGCCGCATTGGCGGCGGGCAGGTCGAGGGGCATGTCGCCGCCGAGGAAGTTCTCCGCGTCGATCAGGCCAAGCACCAGATCCGCATCGGTGACGGTGGCGCCCTTGCCGCCGCGTCCGTAGCAGGCGGGGCCGGGATTGGAGCCGGCGCTCTCGGGGCCGACTTTCAGCAGGCCCAGATCATCCACATGGGCGATGGAGCCGCCGCCGGCACCGATCTCGATCAGATCGATGGACGGCACCGTGACCGGCAGGCCGGAGCCTTCCTTGAAGCGATAGCGGCGATCCACCTCGAACAGGCCGGTGACCAGCGGCGTGCGGTTCTCGATCAGGCAGGCCTTGGCGGTGGTGCCGCCCATGTCGAAGCTCATCAGCCGGTCGATGCCGAGCATTTCCGCATAATGGCAGGCGGCGAGCGCGCCTGCGGCGGGGCCGCTCTCGATCATGCGCACCGGATTGCGGCCGGCGGTCTCCGCCCCCACCACGCCACCGGACGACAGCATGATCAGCGGGGTGTTGGAGAAGCCTTCATCGCGCAGGCGCTCGCTGAGGCGGCGCAGATAGGGCTGCGAGATCGGCATGGCATAGGCGTTCACCGTGGCGGTGGAGGCGCGCTGGTATTCGCGGATCTGCGGGGCCACATCGGACGAGGTGCAGATGAAGGTGTCGTTGAGCAGCCGTTGCAGTTCGGTCGCCACCTGGGTCTCGTTGGCGCCATTGGCGAAACTGTTGAGGAAGCAGATCGCCACCGCCTTGGCGCCTGACGCGCGCAGCGTATCGGCCAGCGCCAGGATGTCCGCCGGGCTGGGCGCCAGCTGCACGGTGCCGTCCGCCAGCACGCGCTCCTTCAGGCCGAAGGTGAGGTGGGCGGGGACCAGCGGCTCGGGGAATTCGATCTGCGGGTCGTACATGTCGTAGCGGTGCTCGTTGCGGATGGCGAGCACGTCGCGAAAGCCTTCGGTCACCACCAGCGCCGTCGGCAGGCCCTTGCGCTCGATCAGCGCGTTGGTGACCACGGTGGTGGCATGCACCACCACGCCGTTGACGTCGTCGGCCGAGACGCCGGCCTTGCCGAGCACCTGGTCAACGCCGCGGAAGAAGCCTTCCAGCAGATCGTGATGGGTGGTCAGGGTCTTGTCCACCTGGAGGCGGCCATCGGCGTGGCGCAGCACGATGTCGGTGAAGGTGCCGCCAATGTCGACGGCGAGGGAATAGGTCATGGGGTCAGGGTCTCCATCCCAGGCTGCGGGAGATGCGCTCGGCAGCGCCGCCCACCTCCGCCACCTGTGCGTCATCGGGAACGGGGGGAATGAATTGGGTGGCGCCGACGATGGCGATGGAGCCCACCAGATCGCCGCGATGGTCGAACACCGGCGCCGCCAGCGTATTGACGCCGGTGATCACCTCGTCTGGGGCCGTGGCCCAACCCCGCGTCCGCACCGCTTCGATCTCGGCGCGTAGCGCCGTCGGGGCGCAGATCGTGCTGGGGGTCCAGGCCTTTAACGGGCCGGCGAGAACGTCCTCGCGCAACGCGCCGCTACCGAACGCGAGCCACACCTTGCCATGGGCACTGGCGTGGAAATCCAGCCGGGTGCCGGGGCGTGTGGCAAATTCAATCAGGGTGCGGCCCTGCACCAGTTCCAGCACCACCAGTTCGGCGTCGATCAGCGCGCAGAGCGTGACTGCCTGGCCGGTCTGGTCCCGCAGCCGCATGAGATCCTCACGGGCGGCAGACAGCACATCGAAGCGGGCGCGGAGGGCTTCGCCCAGCACCATCAGCTTGACCCCGGCCTCATAGCGGCCGGTGTCTTGATCCTGGCGCACGAAGCCGTGGCGCTGGAGCGTCACCAGATGGCGATAGACCGTGGCCTTGGAGGCCGAGAAGGCAGCGGCGATTTGCGCTAGCGGCACGGGGCGGCTTTGCAGCGCCAGGTATTCGACCATGCGCAAGGCGAGGTCGAGCGTGCTGGTGCCGGTGGCGGAAGATGGCGCCGCATCGCTTTGGACATGCGGGGTCGCACGTGCTGGCACGCTTGGTCCCTCTTGGCGTTTCCCATGCGTTTCATTTTGAATAATGAAACGTCATTTCATTATTATCAGGCTATTGGGCAGATTGACTGTGGTCAAGGCCTACGAAGACCTTTTCTCATCTTGCAATGCACCATTGCAGGACCTTCGGGGCGGCCGCGCCGGGCATCGCCAGGCATCGCCGGGAGGCCGGGCGGCGCCTCCGCCCATTGCGGGCCACAACCGCACCGGGAGCGCTGCCCCACTATTGACGAGTGGATCATAAAGGACGCGCCTGGCTGGGCCTCCACCTGATGGTCGGGCATGGGCGGGGTTCGTGCATAAAAAAGGCCGCGCGGAGAGATCCGCGCGGCCAGTCTGGGAGGATGAGGATCTGTGGATCAGGCGGCCCGGACGGTGCCGAGGAAAGTCTTCATCTCCCGCTGCAAGAGGTTGCACTGGTCGGTCAAAGCGGCGGAGGCGGTCAGCACCTGTCCCGCCGCGGCGCCGGTCTCGT
Organism: Azorhizobium sp. AG788; assembly: GCA_943369575.1. Taxonomy (GTDB): domain Bacteria; phylum Pseudomonadota; class Alphaproteobacteria; order Rhizobiales; family Xanthobacteraceae; genus Azorhizobium. The sequence goes on from CALRNP020000056.1 coordinate 5,499, forward strand.
CGGCGGTCTTGGCCACGTCGGCGATGTGCGTGGTCACCGAGCTGGTGCCGGTGGCGGCTTGCTCCACATTGCGGACGATCTCGCCGGTGGCGACCCCTTGTTCCTCCACCGCGGCCGAAATGCCGGCGGCCACCTCGCTCATGCGCTGGATCTGGGCGCCGACGCCTTCGATCACCGCCACCGCCTGCTGGGTGGTCTGCTGGATGGCACTGATCTGCGACTCGATTTCCTCGGTCGCCTTCCCGGTCTGAGCCGCCAGCGCCTTCACCTCGGAGGCCACCACGGCGAAGCCCTTGCCGGCATCCCCGGCGCGGGCGGCTTCGATGGTGGCGTTGAGCGCCAGCAAATTGGTCTGCGAGGCGATGGTGGAGATCATGCCGATGAAATCGCCGATGCGGGTTGCCGCCTGGGCGAGGTCGCGGATGACGTCGCCGGTCTTGGCCGCTTCCGCCACCGCGATGGCGGACATCTGCGAGGATTGCTGCACCTGGCGAGAAATCTCGCCCACTGAGGCACCCAGTTCCTCGGCGGAGGACGCCACCATCACCACATTGGTCGAGGCCTGTTCGGCCGCTGCTGCCACGGCGGTAGACTGGGAGAGGGTCAGTTGCGCCGCGGCCGTCATCTTTTGCGCCGTGTGGTGCAGGGCACCGGAGGCGGTGGAGACGCCGCCGATGATGCCACCCACTGCGGCCTCGAACTGATCGGCCAGCGCCAGCATACCGCGGCGGCGTTCCTCTTCCGCACGGGTGCGGGCCTCTTTGGCCTCCTGCTCCATCTGGCTGGTGCGCAGCAGGCTGTCCTTGAACACCAGCAGGGCTTGAGCCATGGAGCCGATCTCGTCATGCCGCGCCGCACCGGGCACCTCTACGGTGAGGTTGCCGCCGGAGACTTCGGTCATCACCCGCGTCAGGGCGGAGAGCGGGCTGGTAACCCGGCGCAGGACAATCAGCAGCGCGGCGAGGGCGATGCCGAGGGAGATCACCAAAGCCCCGCCATAGACCATCAGCATGCGCTGGGCTTCGGCGCGGGTTGCGGCTGCGGTGTCGCTCAGTGCATCGACCGCCGTGAGAGATACCTTGCCCACATAGACGAGCGCTGCGGTGAGGGGGACGTTCCACTGCTCAAAGGTCAGGTCGGATTTCTGGCCGTTGGCGAGACGGTTCATCAGGGCGTCTCGCGTCTGCTTGAAGGAGCCGCCGAAGAACTGGCTCTCGGCTTCCGCGATGGCATTCTTGAGCGCTCGCGGCGCATTGGCGCGGCCGCCGATCTCCCGCACCAGGTTCCAGGCGAAGGTGGCGCGCGTGTCATTGACGGTGAAGGTCTTTACTTCTTCCGGCGACATCGCGCGCCCGGAATTCACCAGCATAAGGCTCGTCAGGGCGTTGGCGCCGGCGAAGCTGCGGGCGGCCCAGGACATGGCGCGGGCATTGATCAGTGGCGCGAGGGAGGCATCATAGAGCAGGATCTCATCTTCCACGACGCCGGAGAGCCGCTCCAGGGTGGTGAGCAGCTTCTGCCCCTCCACATCCATATTCTTGCCGACCGTGGGGTCGCGCTGCGCCAAAGGCAGCGCCAAGTCCCGATCCACCTGCTGGCGCAGCCCCTGCACCACGTCGACTTCCGAGCGCATCTGCGAAACCAGGGGCCGTAAGGCGGGCAGGCTCTGCTGGGCAAGATCGGTGAAGGCCGCATCGAGGGCGCGGCTGGCATGGGTGCGGTGGTCTCGCACCACGGCAGCCAGAGTGGCGGGGTTCTCCGCGCGCACGGCGTTCATGCTGTTGCCGCGCTCGAACCGGAATTCAGCCAGCGCCTGGAACAGGTAGCGGTCGATCTCCGCCAGTTGGGCGACTTCCGTGGCGGCGCTGTAGGCGCGGTAGGCATTCAGCAAGGCGACGGAGCACAGGCCAGCCAGGATCAGGCTCAATAGCCCGAACAGGGAAATCAGCGTGGCCTTGATAGAGAGATGCATGTGGAGGTGCCCAGGTCAGAGATAACGCTACGGCATCTTTTTGCGCAATGCTTGCGTGGGGCTGTCGCAACCGGCGTTATGATACCGCACGCGACGTTGGCGACCTGGGCTGCCGCTGCGCGATGATAGATCCCGGCACCGGCGGAGAACCGCCGGTGCCGGGTTGAGGGAGATCAGGAACCGGGCGGTGTTCCTGCCTCCCTCAAGCTGAACCCGCTCAGTGCTGCGGTGCAGGAACGGGCGGAGCTGGGTGCGGGGCCGGTGCCTCCAGCGGCTCTGCCGCCCCGTGATGCGCCAGCGGCCGGTTGCCGGCGAGGCGCCGCAGCAGCACGTAGAACACCGGGGTGAGGAAGATGCCGAACACGGTCACGCCGATCATGCCGGCGAACACCGCCACCCCCATGGCATGGCGCATTTCGGCGCCGGCGCCGGTGGAGGTCACCAGCGGCACAACGCCCATGATGAAGGCCAGCGAGGTCATCAGGATCGGCCGCAGTCGCAGCCGGCTGGCCTCGATGGCGGCAGCCACCGGCGTATAGCCGGTGAACTCCAGCTCACGGGCGAACTCCACGATGAGGATGGCGTTCTTGGCCGATAGTCCCACCAGCACGATCAGGCCGATCTGGGTGAAGACATTGTTGTCGCCGCCCGAATACCAGACCCCCACCATGGCCGCGAGCAGGCCCATGGGCACGATCATGATGATCGCCAGTGGCAGGGTGAGGCTCTCATACTGGGCAGCCAGCACCAGGAACACCAACAGGATGGAGAGCGGGAATACCCAGATGGCAGAGTTGCCGGCAATGATGTCCTGGTAGGTCAGCTCGGTCCATTCGAAGCTGAAGCCCTTGGGCAGGGTTTCCGCCGCGATGCGCTCCACCGCCGCCTGCGCCTCGCCCGAGGAGAAGCCGGGCGCCGCGCCGCCGTTCACGTCGGCGGAGAGGAAGCCGTTGTAGCGCATGGCCCGCTCCGGCCCCGCCGCCTGCTTCACCTTGAGCAAGGCCGACAGCGGGATCATCTCGCCATTGGCCGAACGCACCTTGAGCTGCCCCACATCGTCCGGCCGGGCGCGGAATTGCGCGTCCGCCTGCACCCGCACGGTGTAGGTGCGCCCGAAGGTGTTGAAGTCGTTCACATAGGCCGAGCCGAGATAGATTTGCAGCGTGTTGAACACATCGGTGACGGCGACGCCCAACTGGCGGGCCTTCACCCGGTCGATGTCGGCATAAAGCTGCGGCACGTTCACCTGATAGGAGGAGAACAGCCCGGCCAGTTCCGGCGCCTGCATGGCCTTGGCCATGAACGCCTTGGTGGCCTGATCGAGCGCCTCGTAGCCGAAGCCGCCGCGATCCTCGATCTGCAGCTTGAAGCCGCCGATAGTGCCCAGCCCCTGCACCGGGGGCGGCGGGAACATGGCGATGATGGCCTCGCGGATGCCGGCATATTTCATGTTCAGCGCCATGGCGATGGCGCCGCCGGCCAGATCCGGGGTCTTGCGCTCCTCGAACGGCTTGAGGCTGACGAAGACGATGCCGGAATTGGACGAGTTGGTGAAGCCGTTGATGGACAGGCCGGGGAAGGCGATGGCGGATTCAACGCCTGGTGTCTTCAGGGCGATGTCACTCATCTGGCGGATCACCTCCTCGGTGCGGTCCAGGGTGGCGCCGTCGGGGAGCTGGGCGAAGCCGACCAGATACTGCTTGTCCTGGCCGGGCACGAAGCCGCCGGGCACGGTCTTGAACAGGCCCACGGTGAGTGCCACCAGGCCCAGATACAGCACCATCATCAAGGTTTTGCGCGAGATGACCGCCTTGACGCCATTGCCATAGGCGTTCGAGCCGCGGTTGAAGGCCTTGTTGAAGCCGCGGAACAGCCAGCCCAGGCTCGCATCCAGGATGCGGGTCAGGCGGTCCTTGGGGGCGTCATGGCCCTTCAGCAGCAGCGCCGCCAGAGCCGGGGAGAGGGTGAGCGAGTTGAAGGCGGAGATCACCGTCGAGATGGCGATGGTGAGGGCGAACTGCTTGTAGAACTGGCCGGTGAGGCCGGTGATGAAGGCCAGCGGCACGAACACCGCGATCAGCACCAGAGCGATGGCGATGATCGGGCCGGACACTTCGCGCATGGCCTTGTAGGTGGCCTCGCGGGGGGCGAGCCCGGCCTCGATATTGCGCTCCACATTCTCCACCACCACGATGGCGTCATCCACCACGATGCCGATGGCCAGCACCAGGCCGAACAGGGTCAGGGCGTTGATGGAGAAGCCCAGCACATACATGACGGCAAAGGTGCCGACGATGGAGATGGGCACCGCCAGCAGCGGGATGATGGAGGCGCGCCAGGTCTGGAGGAACAGGATCACCACCAGCACCACCAGCAGCACCGCTTCGAGAAGCGTGTGGACCACCGCATCGATAGAGGCGCGCACGAACTGGGTGGTGTCGTAGACGATGGCGTATTCCACGCCCTCCGGCATGTTCTCCTTGATCTCGTCCATCACCTTGCGGACCTTGTCCGAGATGGCGATGGCGTTGGAGCCGGGGGACTGGAACACCGGCACCGCCACTGCCGACTTGTTGTTCAAAAGCGAACGCAGCGCATAGTCGGCGGCACCCAGTTCGATGCGGGCGATGTCGCGTAGCCGGGTGATCTCGCCATTGGCGCCGGTCTTCACGACGATCTCGCCGAACTCCTCCTCGGTGGCGAGGCGGCCCTGGGCGTTGATGGTCAATTGCACGTCCAGCCCCGGCACGCCGGGCGAGGCGCCCACCACGCCGGCGGCGGCCTGCACGTTCTGGGCCTGGATTTCCGCCACCACGTCGCTGGCGGACAGGCCGCGCTCGGCCACCTTCTGCGGGTCGAGCCAGACGCGCATGGAATAGTCGCCCGAGCCGAACAATTGCACGTCGCCCACGCCGTCGATGCGGGCGAGGCGGTCCTTGACGTTGAGCACCGCGTAATTGCGCAGATACGTCATGTCGTAGCGGTCGTTGGGCGAGAGGATGTGGACCACCATCATCAGGTCGGGGGAACTCTTGATGGTGGTCACACCCAGCCGCCGCGCCTCTTCCGGCAGGCGGGGCTCGGCCTGGGAGACGCGGTTCTGCACCAGCTGCTGCGCCTTGTCCGGATCGGTGCCGAGGCGGAAGGTGACGGTCAGGGTCATCAGGCCGTCGGTGGTGGCCTGGCTGCTCATGTAGAGCATGCCTTCCACCCCGTTGAGCGCTTCCTCAATAGGTGTGGCCAGGGTCTCGGCGATCACCTTGGGGCTGGCGCCGGGGTAGGTGGCGCGCACCACGATCTGCGGCGGCACCACCTCGGGATATTCCGAAATGGGCATCACCCGCAGCGCGATGAGGCCACCGAGGAAGATCAGAACGGACAGGACGCCGGCGAAGATCGGCCGGTCGATGAAGAACTTGGAGAGATTCATGTCGCCCTCGCGCCCTTGCGGGTCAAAGCCGCCCTGGCCGGCCTGCGGGGGGCAGGTCGGTTGCGGCGTGCGCGTCGTCAGGTTCAGGCCGGCTCAGCGGCGCGGGACGGGGTCCCGAGCTGGAGCCGGTGTCGGGATCAGCGTTGCGCCACGGCGGCGTCGCCCTTGGCGGCATCGTTGGCGGCAACCGTCATCGGCACCACCTCGGGCGCCACTACGGCGCCCGGCCGCAGCTTCTGGAGGCCGTTGACGACGATGCGCTCGCCGCTCTTCAGCCCGCCGGTCACCACCCGCAGGCCGCCGAGGGCGCCGCCGAGGGTGACTTCGCGATAGATCGCCTTGTTGTCGGCATCCACCACCAGCACGTATTTCTTGTTCTGGTCGGTGCCGACCGCGCGCTCGCTCACCAGCAAGGTGGGCTCGGCCTTGGGCTGGCCCATGCGCACGCGCACGAACTGGCCCGGGATCAATTCGCCATCGGGATTGTCGAAGACGGCGCGCACCCGCACCGTGCCGCTCTTGGCATCGATCTGGTTGTCGATGAGCTGGAGCTTGCCGTGGCGGGTTGCGGCGCCGTCGACGGCGGTGAGGATGTCCACCGGAATGCGCGCCACCTGGGTCTGGGCCAGGGTGCCGCCGCCAAGGGCCTTCAAGGCCTTGAGCACCACATGCTCGTCGGCGGAGAAGCTGGCGTAGATGGGGTTCACGGAGACCAGAGTGGTGAGCAGCGGCGCGGTGGCGCCGGAGGCCACCAGATTGCCGGTGGTGATCTCCAGCTTGCCCACCCGGCCGGAGACCGGCGCCCGCACCTGGGTGTAGTCCAGGTTGAGCTGGGCGGCCTTCAGTGCCGCTTGCGCCGCGGCATAATTGGCTTCCGCTTCGCTGCTGGCATTCTCGCGTTCGTCCAGCACCCGCTGCGAGACGCTGATCTTGGTCTCGAACAGGCGCTGGCCACGCTCCAGGTCAGTCTTGGTCAGCGCCACGCGCGCCTGGGCGGCAGCCAATTGCGCCTTCAGGCGGTCCACTTCGGCGGCATAGGGGGCGGGATCGATGGTCACCAGCAGATCGCCGGCCTTCACCAGTTCGCCCTCGCGGAAATGCACGGTCTGGATCTGACCGGCGACGCGGGCCCGCACTTCCACGCGCTCCACCGCCTCCAGGCGGCCGGAGAATTCCTCGAACGGCGTGACATCGCGGCTCTCCACCACGGCCACGGATACCGGCGTGGCGGGGGGCGCCTTGGCGGCATCGCTGGCGACGGCGCGGGAGATGAGAGCGGGAGTGGCGATCACATAGGCCCCACCGACGAGGGTGAGGGCAACGGCGGCGCCGAGCAGGCGGGCACGAAGGGAAATGCGGGGCATGGCGGGGATCCTTGGCGGGGCAATCAAGGGATGAAAGAGGTCGGCGCGGCGCGCGCAGCGGCCGTGCCGTGGGATGAGAGATCCGCGGACGGATCGGACAGGAAGGCGGCGAACAGGGCCTGCACCGCGCCGGCCCATGAGACCTGGGGCACGCCGTCCGCCGGCAGCGGATCGGCCATGGCCTCCGGCCAGCCGGTGGGGCCGGGCAAGGTGTGGGCGCTGGCGATGACGCCCGCCTCCCGCAGCCGCGCCGCATAGCGCAGGGCCTCGTCATGCATGGGATCGTCGACGGAGGTGACAACCAGCGCCGGGGCCATGCCAGCGAGCCGGGAGGCGCCCATGGGGGCCGCATAGGGATGAGAGGCCTTGTCGGCCGTGCCCAGATAAGTGCGCCAGCCGTCGGCCCATTTGCAGCCCACCGAGCCCGCTTCCGCCGCCCGCAGCGACTGGGTGGCGAGGCACGCATCCAGCATGGGCGACAGCAGGATCTGGCCCGCCAGCGGCGGCATCCGCTGGTCGCGGGCGATCAGGGCCAAGGCGGCGGCCAGATTGCCGCCGGCTTCCTCGCCGGCCACGAAGATCGGGGATTTCTTGGCGCCGAACCGGGCGCGGTTGTCATAGAGCCAGAGCAGCGTGCCATAGGCCACGTCCAGGCCATGGGGAAACGGCTGCTCGCAGGCCAGGGGATAGGCGGCCGACACCACCGTCGCGCCGGCCCGGGCCAGCAGGCAGGAAATCATGCCGCCGCATTCCAGAGATCCGCTGACGAAGGCACCGCCATGCAGATGCAGGGCGATGGGCGCCGACCGGCGCGCCGCATGGGCGCGATAGATGCGCACCATCGTTCCGGCGGCGGGGCCGGCGGCGATGCGCTCTTCGGTCAGATTGGCGGGGACGGGAGCGGACATCAGGCAAACCAATAGCGCTCGCGCCACGGGCTGTGGCGCGACGAGACCTCAATGGCCTTGTGCAGTGCGGCAACCATAGATGCGCGAATTATCGGAATAAAGCCGCAAAAATGGACTACATTATTTCTGGCAGGGAATAATCGCGCAGTTCGAGCGCGGAATGTGGCCGGATGGAGGGCGCGGATGGACCAACTTGCCGCAATGCGAGGCTTCGCGAAGGTGGCCGAGGTCGGCAGCTTCAGCAAGGCGGCGGTGTTGTTGGGCGTGCCCAAGCCCAGCCTGACCAAGCAGATTCAGTCCCTGGAGGCCCATCTCGCCACCAAGCTGCTCAACCGCACCACCCGCCGGGTCACGGTGACGCCCGACGGCGCGGCTTATTATGAACGGGCGCTGCGGCTGCTGAGCGACCTGGACGAACTGGACGGCACCATGGCCCAGTCCCAGGCGACGCCGAAGGGGCGGCTGCGGGTGGATGTCAGCCCCTCGCTGGCCAGTTCCATCATCGTCCCAGCGGTTCCGGCCTTTCACGCCCGTTATCCGGACATCCAGATTGATCTCAGCGTTACCGACCGGCCGGTGGATCTGCTGGCGGAGAATGTGGATTGCGTGGTGCGCGCCGGCGTTCTCACCGACCTGTCGCTGGTGGCGCGGCGGGTGGGGGACATGCAATTGCGCACCGCCGCCGCTCCCGCCTATCTGGCGCGGCACGGCATGCCGGCGGTGCCGGCCGACCTGGAGAGGGAGGCGCACCGCGTGGTTGGCTATCTCAATGCCCGCACCGGACGGACCCACCCGTTCGCCTTCTTCGATGGCTCGGGGGCGGAGTTCGACATCATGGGCCGCCATGCCCTCGCGGTGAATGACGGCAATGTCTACATGGCCGCGGCGCTGATCGGGCTCGGGGTGATCCAGGTGCCCACCTTCATGCTGCACCCTCATCTGGAAACCGGAGCGCTTGTGCCGGTTCTGGAGGCTTGGCCGGTGCCCTCCATGCCGCTGCATGTGGTCTATCCGCCGAACCGCCATCTCTCCAACCGGCTGCGGGTATTCGTGGACTGGATCTCCGGCCTGTTCGTGGGTCCCGATTTCGGCGCGCCCGCCCGCTGAGGCGGCGGCGTGACATCCGCGCCGGTCAGGTCTTGCCGACGGCAGGGCTGCGCGGCTGCCCGGACAGCGTGTCCGCCTCCCGCAAGGCCGGGAACAGGCGCATCCAGGCCAAGGCGACCAGAACCGTTCCCACCCCGCCGAGAATGCCCGCCGGCACCGCCCCCAGCAGGCCGGCGGTCATGCCGGATTCGAACTCACCCAACTGGTTCGAAGTGCCGATGAACAGCGAGTTGAGCGCGTTCACCCGGCCGCGCATGTCGTCCGGCGTCGCCAGTTGCACCAGGGAATGGCGGATGACCACGCTGACATTGTCCGCGGCCCCCAGCACGCACAGGGCCGCCAGCGACAGGTACAGATTGGTGGAGGCGGAGAACACCACCGTGGCGATGCCGAAGGTGATGACGGCCGCGAACATCTTCAACCCCACCCGCTGGCTCAGGGGCATGCGGGCGAGCACGAAGGCCATCACCAGCGCGCCCACCGCCGGTGCCGAACGCAAGAGGCCGAGGCCCCAGGGGCCGGTGTGCAGGATGTCGGCGGCGAAGATCGGTAGCAGGGCGGTCACGCCGCCCAGCAACACCGCGAACAGATCCAGCGACAAGGTGCCCAGCAGCAGCGGGCGCGTGCGCACGAAGCTCACGCCCAGGAACACCGAGCGCAAGGTGATCGGCTCACGCTTGGGCGGCGTGCGCTCCAGCTGGATGGTGCCCATGGCGGCGGCGGCGCACAGGAACATCACCGCCGACACCGCCAGCGGCGCCCGTGCCCCCAGCACATAGAGCAGGCCGCCGAGGGAGGGGCCGAGGATGGTGGCGGTCTGCATGGCCGACGAGGAGACCGCGATCGCCTTGTGCAGGATCTGTTCCGGCACCAGGCCCGGCAGCAAGGCCGACAAGGTGGGATGCTCGAATGCCCGCGCCCCGCCCAGCACCGCCACCGCGCCGAAGATGCCGGGTAGGCTCAGCGTGTCGGTGGCGGCACCGATGGCCAGGCCGGCCAGGGCCAGGCCCTCGATGGTCTGGCACACCATGACAATGCGGCGCCGATCCACCCGATCCGCCACTGTGCCCACCACGAAGGTCAGCAGCACCATGGGCATGAACTGGAACAGGCCCACCAAGCCAAGATCATAGGCGCTGCCGGTCTTCTCATAGACCATCCAGCCTACCGACACCGAGGCGATCTGGAAGCCCATGGCGGTGAGCACGCGGGAGATCCAGAAGCCGAGGAAGGCCGGATGGCGTGACAATCGATCGGAAGCGGCGGCAAGGCTGGTCACGAAGCGTCCCCTGGCAGACGGCGCGTGCGAGCCGCGACGGGCCCTGGCGGCGCCCGCTATCGACAGGTCGCCAAGATTAATCCTGGCGCTGTCTAATGGCTATTCGCCACCAGAGAAACGGTGCCGATGCGGAAGGCTGTCACTTGCCGCCGGTTTTCGCGCGGCCTGCGTGCGGCCTCGTCAGGCCAAAGGATATTCCGCCTCGACGATATAAGGCCCGCCGCCCACGGAATCGCGCGAGGAATAGAGCACGAAGCGCGGCACATGGAACGGCGTGCTGCGATAGAGCCCGCGCAGCGCCAGATAGTCCGCCACCTGCCGGGTGGAGGCATCGCGCAGCCGCGCAAGAGTGACGTGCGGCTTGTAGGTGCGCTCCGGCGACAGGCCGAGGCGCTGCATGATGCGTTCATGCTCGGCCTGAAGCTCCAGCAGCGCCGGATTGGGCTTCACGCTTGCGAACACGGCGCGAGGCTTGTGGCCGCCGAACTGATCGAGCCCATCCAGCACCAGATCAAACGCCTTCCGGCGCACCTGCCCGAGCATCTGGGCGATGTCGCGGGCCAGCGCATCGTCCACGTCGCCTACGAAGCGCAGGGTGACGTGGTAGAATTCGGGATCGATCCACCGCGCGCCGGAAATGCCGCCCCGCAGCAGGGTGAGCCCGGAGCCCACCTCCTGGGGAATTTCGATGGCCGTAAATAGCCGAGGCATCTGAGCCCCCCGCGCGCCGAGAACAGGACCTGCCCAGTGAATGAGATTCGCACGCCGCTGGGAAGCTCTCCCGTCAGCGCACGGGAACCAGAATATCCAGCAGCAACTGATCCGGCGCAGTGGTGCGCGGGTCGGTGTGATACTGCTCGATGTAGAAATCCAGCGCGGTCACGCTGCGGGCATCGAGATAATTGGCGATCTGCTCATAGGTGTCGTCCATGTCGGCGAACGAGCCTTTGTGCATGAACTTCAGGGCCTTGCCATTGAAGGAGGCGGCAAGCTTCACGCCGTTGCCGGGCTTGTCCGTGGTGGCGCCGGAGAAGGGGATCTGGGCCTCATACTCGAACCCGGCATCGTCGCTCTGAGTATAGACCACAAATACCTGGCCGGCCTGGGTAAGGCCCAGCTTCTCCATTTCCGCCTGGATCGCCCTCAGCGACCCGACGATGGAATCATAGCCCTCATCCCAGCTGGAACTGCCGGTCTTCGCCAGCACCGGCACCGGGCTCATCACGATGCCTTCGCCGGTGAACACCGTCTGTGGGGCGCCGTGCATGGTGGGGGGCGGCGGAACCGCCGGCGCTGATGGCGCGGGCGCCGGGGGCTGCACGGGCGCCTGGGCTTGCGGCGGGACCTGGGCGGGCGCTTCCGCAGGCGCGGGTTGAACTGCGGCGGGAGGCGTTGCGGGCGGTGTTGCGGGCGCCTGGGCGACGGCTGGCGCCATCATCCCCCATAGGCACGCCAGCACCAGACCGGCGCGCAGAGCCGGTCGCGTCCGATCCGTCATCTCTCCACGTCTTGAAGACCGCATCGCACCGATCCTGACCATGGGATGCCTTTCCTGGCCGGCCAGGGGGCCGGCGAATTCCATGTTATTGCACGCTTTTAGCATGTTCTGCCCGCGGACATATGCGACCTGTACGACTTCCCGAGCGGCAGGCGCAGGCCGGTCCGTGCGCGAAGGGGTGGCGCTGGCGCCCCGTCCCGCCATATAAGGACTGACCCCCGCTCGATTTCCAGGCCCCATGCTCGCCCATCGCCCCTTCGTGAAGATGAACGGTCTCGGCAACGAGATTCTGGTGCTCGATCTGCGCGCCGAACCCGAAGAGGTACCGGCGGCGGCGGCGCGCGCCTTGGCCCGGCCCGGCGTGCTGCCGTTCGACCAGGCCATGGTGCTCTATCCGCCCCGCTCGGAAGGCAGCGCCGGCTTCGTGCGCATCCTCAATTCCGACGGCTCCGAATCGGGCGCCTGCGGCAACGGCACCCGCTGCATCGCCGCGTTGGAAGCCGAGCGCACCGGCGCCCGCAGCATCCGCTTCGAGAGCGCCGCCGGCCTGCTGGATTGCACCGTCCAGCCGGACGGCACCGTGACCGTCGATATGGGCGCTCCCGGTCTGGCCTGGGACCAGATCCCGCTCGCCCGCCCGGTGGCGGATACCCGCGCCTTCCTGATCGAGGGCTTTGCGGCGCTGGGGCCGGCGAGCTTCGTCAGCATGGGCAATCCCCATGCGATCTTCTTCGTGCCCGATGCGGATGGCGTGGATGTGGAGCAACTGGGGGCGACCCTGGAGCACCACCCGCTGTTTCCGCAGCGCGCCAATATCTCCTTCGCCCAGGTGCTGAGCCCGGACCATATTCTCCTGCATGTCTGGGAGCGCGGCGCCGGCCGCACCCGCGCCTGCGGCACCGCTGGCTGCGCCACGGCGGTGGCCGCCGCCCGCACCGGCCGCACCGGACGTCAGGTTCGGGTGACTTTGCCCGGGGGCGACCTCACCCTCCACTGGCGGGAGAGCGACGACCACGTGCTGATGACCGGCCCGGTGGCGCATGAATTCTCCGGCATCCTCACCGCCGAGATGCTGGCCGAGGCTGCCTGAGCATGTCCCTGGCGCCGGGCCTTCCCGCCCCTGAGGCGACGCCGCAGCTGGGGCTGGCCGTGCAGACATTCGGCTGCCGCCTCAACAGCTTGGATAGCGAGCAGATCCGCCGCGCCGCCACCGCCGCCGGGCTGGAGCGCACGGTCGTCTTCAACACCTGCGCCGTCACCGGCGAGGCGGTGCGCCAGGCGCGGCAGGCGATCCGCAAGTTGAAGCGCGAGCAGCCCGATGTGCGGGTTGTGGTAACGGGATGCGCCGCCCAGACCGAGCCGGCCACGTTTGCCGCTATGCCGGAGGTGGACCGGGTGATTGGCAACGGCGCCAAGGCCGCCGCCGCCACCTGGCGCGAAGCCCGGCGTGCGCTGGATTTCGGCGTCTCCGGCGAGGAGAAGGTGGTGGTGGACGACATCATGGCGGTGCGCGAAACCGCGCTGCATATGGTGGACGGTCTCGACGGGCACACCCGCGCCTTCGTGCAGGTGCAGACCGGCTGCGACCACCGCTGCACCTTTTGTATCATCCCCTATGGACGCGGAAATTCCCGCTCAGTTCCCCTGGGTGATACAATTGCGCAAATCCGTAAATTGGTGGACGCCGGCCACGGCGAGGTGGTGCTCACCGGCGTCGATCTCACCTCCTATGGGCAGGGCCTGCCCGGCACCCCGACCCTGGGCAAACTGGTGCGGGCGATCCTGCGCCATGTGCCCGAGCTGAAGCGGTTGCGGCTGTCCTCCATCGACAGCGTGGAGGCTGACCCGGACCTCCTGCGCGCTTTGGCGGAGGAGGAGCGGCTGATGCCGCATCTGCACCTCTCGCTGCAATCGGGCGACGATCTCATCCTCAAGCGCATGAAGCGCCGCCACTCGCGCGCCCAGGCCATCGCTCTGGTGGCCGAGATGCGGCGGCTGCGGCCGGACCTGGTGTTCGGCGCCGATCTCATCGCCGGCTTTCCCACCGAGACGCAGGCCATGTTCCGCAATTCGCTGGCCATGGTGGAGGCCTGCGGCCTGACCTATCTGCACGTCTTCCCGTTCTCCGCCCGCCCCGGCACCCCCGCCGCCCGCATGCCGGCGGTGGCGGCCGCCGCCATCACCGCCCGCGCCCATAGGCTGCGAGAGGCGGGCGCCAGCGCCCTGCGCCGGCACCTCAGCGCCGAGGTGGGCGTGAGCCGGCCGGTGCTGGTGGAGCGCGGCGGCATCGGGCGGACCCCCCAATTCACCCCGGTGCGTCTCGCCCGGCCCGTGGCGCCCGGCGCCATCCTCGATCTGCGCATGGCCGGACATGACGGCACGCGCCTGGTGGCTGCATGACTGACACTCCCCCGCCGGAAAAGCCCGGCTTCTGGCGCCGCCTCACCAGCGGATTGGCGCGCACGGCGACCAACCTCACCTCGGGCATCACCGCCCTCGTCACCAAGCGCAAGCTGGATGCGGCGACCCTGGAGGAATTGGAGGATCTCTTGATCCGCGCCGATCTCGGCACCGCCACCGCCGCCCGCATCGTCGAGGCGGTGGGGCGCGGGCGGCATGACAAGATGATCGAGCCGGAGGAGGTCAAGGCGCTGATCGCCGCCGAGGTGGAGGCCATCCTCGCCCCGGTGGCCAAGTCCTTGGTCATCGATCCCGCCCAGAAGCCCTATGTGGTGCTGATGGTGGGGGTGAACGGCTCCGGCAAGACCACCACCATCGGCAAGCTGGCCTCGCAATGGCAGGCCGAGGGCAAGAAGGTCACGCTCGCGGCCGGCGACACTTTCCGCGCCGCCGCCATTGAGCAATTGAAGGTGTGGGGCGCCCGCACCGGCGCTTATGTCGTGGCCCGCGAATCGGGGGCGGATGCGGCCGGCGTCGCCCATGACGCCATCACCGAAGCCCGCGCCAACGGCTCCGACGTGCTGCTGATCGACACCGCCGGCCGGCTGCAGAACCGCACCGAGCTGATGGCGGAGCTGGAAAAAGTGGTGCGGGTGATCAAGAAGCTGGCCCCCGGCGCGCCCCATGCGGTGCTGCTGGTGCTGGACGCCACGGTGGGCCAGAACGCCTTGACCCAGGTGGAAGTGTTCACGCGCCTCGCCGGCGTCACCGGCCTGGTGATGACCAAATTGGACGGCACGGCGCGGGGCGGCATCCTGGTGGCCATCGCCGCCAAGCATGGCCTGCCGATCCATCTGGTGGGGGTTGGCGAGAGCGCCGAGGACCTCCAGTCCTTCTCCGCCAAGGATTTTGCCCGGGCGGTGGCCGGCCTGAGCTGACCGGCGCCGGAACACGGGGCCGGCCTATGCACACCCTTGTGCATGGTTTGCACGGGGTCGCTTGACAGGGGGAGGGCTCAAACCCTAAATGGCGCCTCCCAAGGTACGGGGCCGTAGCTCAGATGGGAGAGCGCTGCAATCGCACTGCAGAGGTCAGGGGTTCGATTCCCCTCGGCTCCACCACCCGACCTCAGATTGAAAACTCACATTAAAAATCAAAAGGTTCGCGCCTAGCGTTCTGCGGCTGCGTGGCGCGTCTGTGTCCCCATTTGGGTCAAGGCGATCCTGTGGCTGGTGGCCTGAGGGCATTGTGGCGTCCCGGCAGGCCTGCGGCGGACGCCAAGCAGATGGTGGGATTATGAGGCGCGTATTTTTTGTGTGCGTTGGTGTTGTGGGATTTGTGCTGGTGCAGCCCGCATTGGGGCTCGCGAAATCAGCGCAGTCGTCCAGTTCGTCGCATGTGAAGGGATTCGCGACGAGCACTTGAAAACCTCAAACTGCCGTACGAAGCATCCCAGCGGCACCTACGTCCATCCCATTACGGCCAATAGGCACTGAGGGCGCCACGCCTTGGATCTCCCTCTGCACTGCCGCTCTCTAGCCGCTTCAATTGGCAGAGGGAGGGGGCAGAGGGAGCTTGTGGATTTGGCCTCGGTATCTCGCGATGGGTTGGCGAATGCCCTTCCAGAGCGCTCCGGGGAAGCTAATCTTCTGCTTACTCCTTCAGGTATTGTTCTTTAAGAGCTGCCCATAAGCTACGCAATTTACCTTCATTCTCAGCATACCAAGGGGCATCTGGTGGCTCATTGCGAAATGCAACGAATTGCGGAAGGGTAATAACTTTCTTGAAGGCTGAAACAAATCGGGGTTCTGAAACGTCGAACGGCTCTGGGGGAATGTCTTCAACCTCAAGAAGTACGTCTTTGGGTTGGGGGTCGTCGGCCCAGATGAAACCATTCGGAAGAACGAAATTCCCGATGCGCGCCCACGAGAGTCCCCCGTTCTTACGTGGCATGCCGTCTAATCGGCGATCCCAGTACAAAAACCAGCGATCTTTCATGGCCTCTAGATCGTCCACATGTTCGATCTCTGGACCGTTATCGATTCTCCGTTTCGTCACATCATTGAGTGGCAGATTATGTTCTGTGATGCTGCTCTCCACGGGGGCGTGATCAACATTAGGCGAGCCTACGACGAACGGGATTCTTGGTTGGTAAATATCAAATGCGGAAAAGCTCGGAAGGCTTGGTTTAACTCGTTGCCTGTTCGCCCATATCTTTTTTGCATCATCCCAATCTCGGGGTTTTATCTCGGCGCTCTCTGTCTTCCACAAGTTGTCGAACCAGGTTTGCACAGCCGCGATATCGGTGATGCGAACGCCGGCTTCTTTCCAGAATGACTGTTCACCCGCCTCGAAGCCTAGGCCATTGGCCGACGCGTTGGCCGAAGTAATGATCGCGCTTCCCTTGCCAATATAAACCTTGGCGTGAAGCGTATCGCACTGGCGAATTTGATTCGTCGCGAGATTTTCGAGGGCATACGGATTGGTGCCACCCATCTTCAGGTTGCAAATCACCTGGGCGTCAGGGGCGACCAAAGTCTCACAGCCTTTCCCCCAAAAGGCGACGGCGCATTTCGCGCCCGGCTCCGCTGCAATTTTCTTGATTGCCTTGTGCAGGTCCTCTCCAAACAGAAATTCCGACATCGGTCTCCCTCTCCATTTCTGCAAGTGTAATTTATTTTCCAGACTTATCTGTTGCCAAGCTTGGTTGCCGGAGGCGTATCCCATTGCGGTGATCTGCCATATCATGGCCGATCACCGCGGCCAGGCCGGCCTTGCGACTCTGTTCGGCTCCCGCTCTCGGGCCTCCGAGGCTCTGAACCGCAAGCGGCCCTTGAGCCTCGAGATGATTTGCCTGTTGCATCGGGAATGGAATATTCCTGCGGCGCTTCTTATCGCGCCCTATGACTTGGCGGCGTAGTGGCTGCTCTTGCGGGACCCCAGCCTCAGGGACATCCCCATAGCTTGGGATGAACCCGCGCGCCGATGTAGGCTGCCGCACATGCGCCGACTTGGCGGTGAGACGCGCGAGAGCCTCGGGATGCCGATTGCTGACTTTGTCCGTCATATCGGCGCCGTGGCGGGAGATCGCGACGCGGCGCAGGCGGTGATGGGGAATTTCGCCGATGCCGCCGCCTTGCGCGCCTAAGCCGATGTCCAGGGGATCGACCTTTCGGACGCCGAGGTCGTGGCTCTCATAGAGACCGTGAAATCGCAGGTGTCGACGGGTGTTCATGCCTTGAGCGACACGGACCTTGACGCTGTCAGCGGCGCCGGCATGCCGGAGGGGCGGGCTCGGAGCTGCGATATCCTCAACCATGCGATCAAGCCGAAGTGGTAGCATCGGCCTGCCTTTCCGGTTCGGCCCATCGACCGCCTACTCCATCCGTCGCCCGTGCATCTCCTTGGCCAGCAGGGCGAAGGCCAGCGCCACCGCGATCATGCAGCCGGCGAAGATCAGGAAGGTGGGGGCCACCGCTGCCTGGGTCATGGCCGGGGCGACGATGTTGCTGGCTCCCGCCAGCAGCGCCAGGATCAGCGGTCCCACGATGCGGCCGATGCCGGACGCCGCCTGGGCCAGGCCCGCGGCGCGGGCGCCGAGGCGGGCGCCATATTGCTCGATGGCGAACGGCGCCAGATTGGCAAGGCCCCCCTCGCAGAAGAAGGAGGTCATGGCGATGAGCGCGATCATCGTGGAGCCGCCGGCAGGGCCGAAATGGGCACTGAGGGCGATAGCGGCCAAAGAGGCGGCCGCGGCCAAAGCGCAGACCACGCCGCAGGTGCGGCGGCCAAGCCGAGGGGCGATGAGCGCCACCACCACCCGCCCCACCGCCCCTGAGAGGGCGATGAGCATGAAATAGCGCGCGGCGGTCTGGGCGGTGGCGCCGTGCACATCGGCCAGGATGCTGGGGCCCCAGAGATAATAGCCGAACACCACGGTGAGCGAGCAGGCGTTCAGGATGACGGTCTGCCAGAACAGGCGCGGCGTCGCGTAGAGGTCGCGCAGGCGCACGTGCGGCGTGGCGGCCGCCGCCTTGAGCGCCGCCCCCGGTATGTCCCGGCCGATCTGCCGGGTGATCTCCGCACGCGCCTGGTCTTGCCGGCCGGAGGCATGCAGCCAACGGGCGGATTCCGGCACCAGCCAATAGGCCAGCAGGGCGGGAATGAGCGGCGCCGCGCCCAGGAAGCTCAGGCCCCGCCAGCCGAGGGTGCCCAGCAGCAGCCCGGCGGAGGTGGCTGCCAGCAGGATGCCGAGGCTGGAGAACACCATGAACAGGCTGGTGATGGTGGTGCGGTGGCGGGTGGGCGTGCTCTCCACGATCAAAGCCAGCGAGGGTGTCGCCGCCGCCGCCAGGCCGAATCCGACCAGGATGCGCAGCGCCACCAGCCCTTGCCAGTTGCCGTCCGGCAGAAAGCCGATCAGCCCGGAGCTGATGGCGCAGATGCAGGTGCCGGACACGATCAGCCGCCGACGGCCCCAGCGGTCTGACATGTATCCCCACAGCAAGGCCGCCACGATGGAGCCGACGCCGCCGCCATAGAGAATAGCGGCGGACTGCCAATAAGTGAGCTGCCACTCGCGGCCGATCACCGAGAGGATGAAGCCGATGAAGAAGAAATCGGCGAAATCCATCACGGCGATGGCGGCGATGATGGCGAAGCTGGTCCAATAGCGCGCGTTCAGCGGCCGGCGGTCGAAATGCTCCAGCAGGTCGTCACAGGCGGGCTGGGTCATTCCCGGTTTCCGGTCTCGGAGAGAAGGGAGAAGCTGAACACGCTGCCCACGCTGCGGGCGGCGGCGGTGAGCCGGCCGCCATGGGCCTCGATGATCGAGCGGCAGATGGACAGGCCCATGCCCATGCCGGTGGGCTTGGTGGTGTAAAAGGCATCGAAGATGCGCTCCGCATCTTCGGCACTGATGCCCGATCCCGTATCGGCCACCTCCACATGCAGGCGGTCCCCCTCCACCTTGTCGGAGAGGATGGAGAGCACCCGCGGCCCCTCGCGCTCGGACATGGCTTCGGTGGCGTTCATCACCAGATTGATCAGCACCTGCTGGATCTGCACCCGGTCGCCCCGCACCACCGGATGGCGGGGCGTGAGGTGCACCACCAAGGCGATGCGGTGCCGGCGCAGCTCCGGCCCGGTCAGGGCCAGCACTTCGTCCAGGGCCTCCTTGAACGGGAAGGGCGCGACCGATGCCCCCGATTTGTTGGCCAGGCCCCGCAGGCCGCGGATGATGTCGCCGGCGCGGGTGCCCTGCTCGGCGATGCGCGTCATCAGGAACCGGGCCTCGCCGATATCCGGCGGGGTGCGCTCCAGCCAGCGCACGCCGGCGCTGGCATTGGTGACGATGGCGGCCAAAGGCTGGTTCACCTCATGGGCGATGGAGGCCATGAGCTGGCCCATGGTGGTCAGCCGCGACACCCGGGCCAGTTCC
>CALRNP020000057.1:0-24570 GCA_943369575.1 Azorhizobium sp. AG788
GGCGAATTAAATGGTGTGGCGGCGCGCCTGTGCACGTTACACGCGACGCCCCGGCGCACTAGGTTACGCCAGGACATGGGAGGCGTTGGCGATGGCTAGAACGGTAACTCTGCACGGCGGCGATGTCGTGCCGGCCCTGGGACAAGGCACCTGGCTTCTGGGAGAGGACAGAGACCGGCGACAGGAGGAAATCGAGACCCTGCGCGAAGGCATCGAACGCGGCCTCACCTTGATCGATACCGCTGAAATGTATGGCGACGGCAGTTGCGAGGAAATGCTGGGCGAGGCGCTGGCCGGCGGCTGGCGCGAGAAGGTGTACCTGGTCAGCAAGGTCTATCCGCACAATGCCAGCCAGAACGGCGTGCAGGAGGCCTGCGAGCGCTCGCTCCAGCGCCTGAACACCGATCACCTCGATCTCTACCTGCTGCATTGGCGCGGCGACCATCCCATCACCCAGACCATCGCCGGCTTCGAGGCTCTGCAGAAGGCCGGCAAGATCCGCCGCTGGGGTGTCAGCAATATCGACACCGATTATCTGGAAGAGATGATCGATGCCGGCGGCACCGAATGCGCGGTCAACCAGATCCTCTACAATCCCAGCCGCCGCGGCGCGGAATTCGATCTCATGCCGTTCCAGTCCAAGCTGGGGCTGCCATTCATGGCCTACAGCCCCATTGAGCAGGGCCGGCTGCCGCGCAATGGCGCCCTGGGCAAGATTGCCGCCAAGCATGGGGTGGATCCCTTCCAGGTGGCGCTGGCCTGGGTGATGCGCCGCCCGGATGTGATCGCCATCCCGAAGGCTTCCACCAAGGCGCATGTGATCGCCAATGCCGCCGCCCGCGACATCGTGCTGGATGCCGAGGACCTGGCGGCCATCGACGCGGCCTTCCCGCCGCCCCGGCGCAAGCAAAGCCTGGAGATGCTGTGACCGAAAACACCCTCACGACGGCAGCCGGGTTCTCCGGCTGCCGTCGTGCCGGTTACTCAGGCGTGGGAACTCAGGCGGTCGGGCGTTCGCCGGTCGTGGCCTCAGGCGCGTCGTCCGGCGGTAGGGCGCGGGCGATCAGCACCGCATCCACGTCCGGCACCTCCTGCTTGAGGTGGGCTTCCATGCGGGTCAGCACGTCCGAGACATCGGCCATGCTGCGGGCCGGATCGAAGCCGACGGTGATCTCCACATGGGCCACATTGCCGGAGCGGCGGGTCCGCATGCCCAGTAGCGCGTCATAGCTGTCGAAGAAGGCAGCCAGGGTGCGGTTGACCTTCATCTGCACCGGCTCGCTCAAGGCCCGGTCCAGCAGATCCGGCAGAGCGGCGCGGATCATGGAGATCCCGACCACCGCCATGAAGGTGGAGCCCACCAGCCCGCCGATGCTGTCAGCGGTGCGGGCCACCACCGGGTCACGGGCCACGGCGTCGATGATGACGCAGACCACCACTGGAAACGAGGCCACCGCCTTGGCGATGTGGGCGCGCAATTGCGCCTGCACGATCATCGAGCCGCCGGCGCGGTTGGCCCGCCACAGCGGCACGATGGGGCCGACATTGACCAGGAAATTGTAGATCACCATGACGATGGCCACCACAGCCCAAAGATCGTCATAGGGCTCGCCGCCGCCCTGGGTCAGCGCCTTATAGGCGACGAAGGCCGATGCCATCAGCAGCAGCGCGCCCACCACCAGCCCGATGCCGCGCTCCAGCTTGCCGATGCCATATTCATAGCCGGTGATGCGGCCGCGATGCAGCTGGCGCAGGGTATGCAGCGACACGATCGCCACCACCAGCAGCAGCACCCCGCGCAGCACGTCGGAGAGCATGGACAGCGAACTGATGATGATGGCGGCGGCGGTGTAGGGCACCGCCAGGCTCAGATCCAGCAGGACGGCGATCAGAATCGCCCGCTCCTCCAGCCGCTCCTGCGCCGTGGGGATGCGCGGGTCGCCGCCGATGGTGCTCATGGCTCGCGCCCTGGCCCCCGCAGCATCAGCCGGTCGCCGCGGACCTCGAAGCTGTCCAGTCGCGACAGGAAGCTCATGCCCAGCAGCGGCGTGCGCAGCATGCCCGCCGGGGCAACCAGCGCCGGCACGCGCCGCTCGACGATGCTGCCCACCGTGACCTTGTCCAGCACCACGGATGCCGCCTTGGTGCGGCCGTTGGCGGTGTCCACGGGCACGTCATATTTCAGGAAGTCCACCGGCAGGCCGGCGGCGCGGGCAGCTTCCAGCGTCAGCACCACCGAGGAGGCGCCGGTATCCAGCAGCATGGGCACGGTGGCCTCGTTGATGCCGACCCGCACAGCGAAGTCGCCGTCGGCAGCGCGCGTGACCTCCACGGTCTGGGCGACGCCCGGCAGGTTCAGCGTATATCCGGGTATCAGTTGCCCCACCACACGCTCCGCCACCTGAATGAGAGGGCCACGATAGGTGTAGCCCACCGCCAGCACCGTGCCCAGCAGCACCCAGAACAGGGCCGCCACCAGCGCCTCGCCGATGCGGCCGCGCACGATGGACCACGCCACCGCGCCCACCACGATCAAGAGCGGCATCTGGTAGGTGAGGCTGCCGAACTGGTTGATGTCGATGCCGGCCACGGTGCCCTGCTCATGGTGCACGGCCAGCACCACCACGGCTCCGAAGATTCCGATCAGCAGCATCCACAGGAAACGGTCGCTGCGCATGGACTCAATCCGCGAAGGCGTCGGGGTTTTGTGCCCGAAGGCGGGCGAGGCGGTCCGGCAGCGCGGCCATCACCTGGGCGCGGCGCTGATCGGAGAAGCCGATCCAGCCGCCGATCTCCTGCAATGAGCGGCCGCAGCCGATGCACAGGCTGCTGAGCGGATCGACCACGCAGACCTTGATGCAGGGGGAGGGAATCGGCACGGGGCTCTCGGGCATGGGGTGGGGCCGGATTCAGGAGGCCCGCGCGAACATAAGCACAGCCAGCAGGAAGGCAATCTCCGTCACCTGCTGCACCGCGCCAGCGACATCCCCGGTCTGGCCGCCGATCATCCGCCGCGACAGCCGGGTCATCACGAACAGCCCCGCCAGCGTCGCCAGAAGCCCGGCGAAGGTGGCACCCACCCCATTGCTCGGCACCACGGCGATCGCCGCCACCAGAGCGCCCATCAGCCCCGCCTTGCCGGCGGCGTCCGGACCCGGCTGGCCGGCGGCGGCGGAAGCGCCGTCGGTGCGGGCGGGGGGCAGGAATTCAAGCAGCAGAAGCCCCGCCGCCCGCGAGATCGCTTCGGCCGCCACCAAGGCCAAGGCGGCGCGCACCGCGCCGGTGCCGATCACCAGGGCCTGGAGCAGCGCCACCCGAAGCAGCAGCGAAAGCACCAAAGCGCAGGCGCCATAGCTGCCGATGCGGCTGTCGCGCATGATCTCCAGCCGCCGCAGCTTGCCCGAGCCGCCGCCGAAACCGTCCGCCGTATCGGCCAGCCCATCCTCGTGCAGGGCGCCGGTGACCCCCACCAGCGCCGTCACTGCCAAGGCGGCGCCCACCAGCGGCGGCAAGCCGAGGGCGTGGGCCAGAATCAGAATCAGTGCGCCGATGGCCCCGATCACCGCCCCGGCCAGCGGCACCGCATAGGCGATCCGCCGCAGCGAGGGGGCGGCGAAGGGCGCCACCTCGTCCGCGGCCACCGGAACCGGCAGGCGGGAATAGAAGCGCAGCGCCTCGCCGGTATCCTGGACAATCCTGTGTCGCTGCATGGGCCCTGGTGCTTTCCCTGTGGCTGAAACGGCTGCCGCGTCGAGATTCCGGGCCGCGCCGCCGGGTCTGGCGGGCGGCGGACCTTTGCCGTGCGTCGGTCCTTGGGAGCCTTAATCGCCGAGCCGGTCAAGGGGGCAAAGGCGGGGGCGGCACGGCGCGTTTGCATTCGTGCGCTTGGCCGGTATAGTCCCGCCGCTTCGGCAGGGACCGCCATGTTGGCTTGGTCCGCCCCATCCCTTAGACAAGAACGAGGCTAAAATGTTCATATCGCCCGCTTTCGCTCAAGGCGCTTCGGCAGCCGGTGGCGGGACTGACATGCTCATTCAGCTCGCCCCCTTCGTGCTGATCTTCGTGGTCATGTACTTCCTCATTCTGCGTCCGCAGCAGAAGCGCGCGAAGAGCCATCAAGAGATGGTGAACTCGCTGCGTCGCGGCGACGTGGTGGTCACGGCCGGCGGCCTGGTGGGCAAGGTGGCCCGCGTGGTGGACGATGCTGAGATCGAGCTTCAGATCGCCGACAATGTGAAGGTGCGCCAGCTCCGCTCGCAGATTTCGACGGTTCGGGCCAAGGGCGAGCCCGCCAAGGACGAAACGGCCGCCTGAGGCCCCGCGAACCTGAAGAACTGATAAACCGACGATGCTGCACTTCTCCAGGCTAAAGACGGCGCTGATCCTTGTGATCACAGCGCTTGGTATTCTGTTCGCCGTCCCCAACCTGCTGCCGGCGTCGGTTTTGCAGGTCCTTCCCACGTGGCTGGCCTCCAGCCGCGTGACGCTGGGCCTTGATCTGCAGGGCGGCTCCCACATCCTGCTGGAAGTGGATGCCTCCGCCCTGAAGAAGGAGCGCACCGAGCAGGTGCGCGACGAGATTCGCCGGGTCCTGCGCGAGCAGAAGATCGGCTATACCGGCCTCACCATCCGCGACACCACGGTGCAACTGCGGCTGCGTGATCCCAACGACACCCAGAACGCTCTGACCGAGCTGCGCAAGCTCGCCACGCCGCTGACCAATTCCATCCTCGGCGGCAATACCGGCGAGAATGACATGACGGTCGCCAGCGCCGCCGACGGCCAGATCAATGTGACCCTGACCGAGGCGGGCCTGAATGCCCGCATCCGCTCGGCGGTGGACCAGTCCATTGAGATCATCCGTCGCCGCATCGATCAGCTCGGCACAACCGAACCGACGATCCAGCGCCAGGGCGCCGACCGCATCCTGGTGCAGGTGCCGGGTCTCCAGGATCCTCAGCGCCTGAAGGCGCTGCTGGGCCAGACCGCCAAGCTGTCGTTCCGCATGGTCGATCAGTCCATGTCGCCGCAGCAGGCGATGGAAGGTCGGCCGCCGTCGGATTCCGAAGTGCTACAATCCGCTGACGGCGCACCGTATCTGGTCGAGAAGCAGGTGCGGGTCTCCGGCGAGGATCTGGTGGATGCCCAGCCGGGCTTCGAGCAGACCACCCGCCAGCCCATCGTCAGCTTCCGCTTCAATGCCAATGGCGCCCGCCGCTTCGCCGCCACCACCCAGGATGCGGTCGGCCGCCCGTTCGCCATCGTCCTCGACAATCAGGTGATCTCAGCCCCGGTGATCCGCGAGCCGATCACCGGCGGCTCGGGCCAGATCTCCGGCTCCTTCACCGTGCAGCAGGCCAATGACCTGGCCATCCTGCTGCGGGCCGGCGCACTGCCTGCCCCGCTGAAGGTGGTGGAAGAACGCACCGTCGGCCCGAGCCTGGGTCAGGATTCCATCCACGCCGGCAAGGTGGCGGCAGTTGTGGCGGCCGTCTTGGTGGCGGTGTTCATGCTGGCGGTCTACGGCCTGTTCGGCCTGTTCGCCTTGGTCGCCCTGGCGGTGCACATCACCTTGATGTTCGCGCTCCAGTCGCTCCTGGGTGCCACCTTGACCCTGCCGGGCATCGCCGGCGTCGTGCTCACCATCGGCATGGCGGTGGATTCCAACGTCGTGATCTTCGAGCGCATCCGCGACGAAGCCCGCGAGGGCCGCTCGGCCATCGCCGCCATCGATAAGGGCTTCTCGTTCGCGCTCGGCACCATTCTCGACGCCAACCTCACCTCGCTGGCCACCGCCGTGATCCTGTTCCTGCTGGGTGGCTCCGGCCCCGTGCGCGGGTTCGCCGTCACTTATATCCTCGGCCTGTTGACCACCGTGTTCACCGCTTACACCTTGACGCGCCTCATGATCGCCTGGTGGGTGAAGTGGCAGCGCCCGGCCAAGCTGCCCATCTGAAAGTGCGCCGCTCATGCCTCTGATTCATTATATCCCGGCGCAGACCCACATCGGCTTCATGCGGCTGCGCCGCCTGTCGTTCGCGTTCTCCGCTGCCATGACCTTGTTCGCCGTGTTCATGTTCGGCACGGTGGGCTTCAACCTCGGCATCGATTTCCGGGGCGGCACGCTGATCGAGGCGCAGTCGGCGCAGAATGCTGCTGACCTCGGGGCGCTGCGCGAGCAGCTCACCGACAGCGATCTGGGCGACGTGCAGATCCAGGAATTCGGCTCGCCGCGCGACGTGATGATCCGCGTCGGCCGCACCGGCGAGAATGACGCCGCCCAGCAGGCCATCGTCGACAAGGTCCGCACCTCGCTCGGCGCCGATTATACGGTGCGCCGGGTGGAGACCGTGGGTCCCAGCGTCTCCTCCGAACTGGTGCGCCAGTCGATCCTCGCGCTCGTGCTGGGCGCGGTGGTGGTGCTGATCTATCTGTGGTTCCGGTTCGAATGGCAGTTTGCCGTCGGGGCGCTGGTGACCACGGCCCACGACATCTTCGTCACCTTGATGATCTATTCGGTGCTGGGGCTGGATTTCGATCTGACCTCCATCGCCGCCATCCTGACCATCATGGGCTATTCGCTCAACGATACCGTCGTGGTGTACGACCGCATCCGCGAGATGCTGCGGCGCTACAAGAAGATGCCGCTGCCGGAACTGCTGGACGTATCGGTGAATGCGACCTTCTCGCGCACCATCATCGTCTCGCTCACCACCTTCCTCGCCACCATGGCGCTGTATTTCTTCGGCGGCGAAGTCCTGCGCGGCTTCTCGCTGGCCATGGCGGTGGGCGTCATCATCGGCACCTA
Organism: Azorhizobium sp. AG788; assembly: GCA_943369575.1. Lineage (GTDB taxonomy): Bacteria > Pseudomonadota > Alphaproteobacteria > Rhizobiales > Xanthobacteraceae > Azorhizobium. Next base: position 6,809 of record CALRNP020000057.1, read on the forward strand.
TTCCACCATCTTCGTTGCGGCGCCGATCCTGATCCATCTGGGTCTGCGCAGCTCGACCGTGCTGCCGCCGGATGCGGTGGAAGTGGATGAGCCGGTGGCCGACCAGGCCGCTCTAGCACCGCCGGCTGCGGCTGAACCCGTGCGCACCAGCGCCGGGCGCGGCAAGAAGGGCACGGGCGGTCCGCGTCCGGCCAAGGCGTGAGGCGGGGGCGGTGACCGATCCTTCGGGCGCCCCCTTCCTGCCCCGGCGCGTGGCCATTGATGGCTACGGGCCGAACTTCTTCCATTTCCAGGGCATGTCCCATTCCGGCTCCATCCTGGCGCTGCCCAGCGGCATCCGGGCCTGGGACGTGGCCACCTTCGCGGATCTGAATCGGGCGGCGCTGGCACCGATCCTGGCAGAGGCCAAGGCGTTCGAGCTGCTGTTCATGGGCACGGGCCGCGACCCAGCCCATCTGCCCGAACCCTTGAAGATGCTGCTGCGCCAGGCCGGCCTGCGGTTCGAGCTGATGCCGACCGCCGCGGCCGCCGCGACCTACAATGTTCTGCTTGCCGAAGGGCGCCTGGTGGGCGCCGCGCTCATCGCCATCTAGAGCCTGCGCCTTTCCGGCTGGACCCCAGCGGATTGGATAATGCGGTCTCTCTCACCATGTGAAGGGCGACCGTCGCGCCATCTCCCGGAAAGGGCCTGACCCCACATGTCTTCCCTTCCTCCCGATTTCGGCAGACCGCGCGATCCCGCCGCCATCACCGCCCTCGCCACCGATTATGCCCATTGCGCCGAACTGGTGCGTGCCCAGGATCGCGACCGCTTCCTCGCCACCCTGTTCGCCCCCGCCCAGGCGCGCCCGCATCTGTTCGCGCTCTACGCCTATAATGTGGAGATCGCCCGCGTGCGCGAGGTGGTGCGCGAGGCGCTGCCGGGCGAGGTGCGCCTGCAATGGTGGCGCGAACTGATCGAGGGCCATGCGCGCGGCGAGGTGGCTGGCCATCCGATCGCCAGCGCCCTCCTAGACACCCTGGCCCAGAAGGGGCTGCCACGCGGCGCGCTGCTCAATATGGTCGAGGCGCGGGTGTTCGATCTCTATGACGACCCCATGCCCAGCCTCAACGATCTGGAAGGCTATGCGGGCGAGACCGCCTCGGCGCTGCTGCAACTGTCCGCCCACATTCTCGCCGGCGGCGCCCGACCGGATCTGGCGGACGCCTGCGGCCACGGCGGCGTCGCCATCGCCCTCACCGGCCTGATGCGGGCGCTGCCGGTGCATGCCGCGCGCGGCCAGTGCTTTCTCCCGGTGGATCTCCTGACCCGCCACGGCACCAGCCGCGACGAGGTGGTGGCGCGCAAGCCCACCGCCGGCATCCAGGCGGCGCTGGGGGAATTGCGGGAGCGGGCGAACCGGCATCTGCAACAGGCCGAGGCAGTCCTCGCCACCGCGAGCGCCGACGTGGCCCCCGCCTTCCTGCAACTGGCCCTGGTGCCCGGCGACCTGCGGGCGTTGGCGCGGGCGAAGGATCCGTTCCAGAAGATCGCCGGCCTGTCACCGCTGCGGCGGCAATGGACCCTGTGGCGGGCGGCGCGCGCCGGGCGCACATCCTCTCGCTGAAGCGGCAGAGTGGCGATTGTCTTGCGTCTAGGCGCCCTGTTGGCAGTGCCAAGCTTAACGCAAGCTCTGCTTCCTACGAAAGTATTGAGACGCGAAGTCAAAACGCGTTGCGGACGTTGATAAAACAACGTCTGGCATGCGCATGTGCTCTTGCGGGACGGCCAAAAATTGGTTCCGGAAGTCATGTGCAGTTATAATAAAGTAATATAGCAAGATATCACTTGCGTAGGGAGTCAAAAATGTTTGCCATCAAGAATCTCTCCGTCAGATGGCAGATATTGGCGGTCGGGCTTTCAGGCATGGCCGGGCTCTTGATTTTGGCCGGCGTCTATCTGGTGACCGAAAAGCGGCTGACGGCCTCTTCCGACGTCCAGCAGCGCGCCACATCACTGGCGCGGCAGGCGGACAGCTTCGGCGCATCCATGCTGAACATGCGCCGATTCGAGAAGGATTTCCTGCTGCGGGCAGATGCCAAGGCGGCCGCCGCAGTCCAGGCGGAAGCGGCAAAGGCCGCAGGCCTGGTGGCCGCGCTGGACACCGAGGTGCGCTCGGGCGGATTCGCCGGCCTGTCCGGGCAGGTGAATGCGCTGCCCGCTTTGCTGAGCAATTATCTGGAAGCCTTCCGGGCGGTGGCGGAGGCGCGCACCGCCATGGGGTTGAGCCCCGAGGACGGCCTTGAAGGCAAGCTGCGACTGGCGATCCATGCGGTCGAAAAGGCCATCGAGCCGCTCGCCAACCCTGCGCTCACCTCGGCCATGCTCATGCTGCGCCGGCATGAGAAGGACTTCATGCTGCGCCGGGACGAACGCTATGTGAGCGCGTTCGATAAAGCCATCGGCGCCTTCAACGCGGCCTTGCGCGCCACCGACCTGCCGCCGGCCGACACCCAGCGCCTGCTCGATCTGGTCGGCGGCTATCAGGCCGGCTTTCGGGCCTGGGTGGCAGCGGCGCTCCAGGTGGCGGCGAACACGCGCAAGCTCTCCGCCGCTTATGCCGAGCTGGATCCGATTGTCACCGCCATCATAGCCAATGCCTCCGCGCAAGCTGTCGCGGCCCAGGCGGATTTCCGCTCAGCCTTGGACCAGGGCGAGGCCTACATGGCGATCGGGGCGCTCGCGGCGCTGCTGGCCGCGGGGGTGCTGATTGCCGTGGTCAGCCGCCAGCTTTCCGGCAGCATCGGCCGCATCAATGGCGCCATGACCCGCATGGCCACCGGCGATCTGGCGCTGGAGGTGCCGGAACGCCAAGCCCGCAACGAGATCGGGGCCATGGCGCACGCCCTCGACCAGTTCCGCCAGGGGCTGGTGGAGGCCGAACGGCTGCGGTTGATCCAGGGCGAGGCCGACGCGGCCCGCATCCGCCGGGCGGAGAGCGTCAATCAGCTGCTCACCGAGTTCGAGGGCACCATGAGCCAGGTGGCCGCGATGCTGGGGGCATCGTCCTCGCAATTGAACTCCGCCTCGCAATCGCTCAGCAGCACCGCCGGCGAGACCGCCACCCAGGCCGTCGCCGTGTCCTCCGCCGCCGAAGAATCGGCCGTCAATGTGCAGACCCTGGCGGCGGCGACGGAGGAATTGGCGTCCTCCATCCGCGAGGTGTCCCGCCAGATCGACGGCTCGGCCCGGCTCTCCGCCGACGTGGCGCGAGAGGCGGAGCAGTCGTCAGGCGCCATTGCCGAAGTGGCGCAGGCCGCCGGCCGCATCGGCGAGATCGTGGATCTGATCCGGGCCGTCGCCGCGCAGACCAATTTGCTGGCGCTCAATGCCACCATCGAGGCGGCGCGCGCCGGCGAGGCCGGACGCGGATTCGCGGTGGTGGCGGCGGAAGTGAAGGGGCTGGCGGAACAGACCGATAAGGCCACGGCGCAGATCGCCAGCCAGATCGGCGAGATCCAGGCCACCACCGAGCGGGCGGTGACCGCCATTCGGGCGGTGGGCTCGGGCATCGCCAGCGTCGCCGACATCAGCGCCACCTTGTCGACCACGATCCAGGACCAAGTGCACACCACCACCGAGATGGCGCACAGCGTGCAGCAGGCGGCTGTGGGCGCGCAGGAAGTGACGGCCAATATCGCCAGCGTCGCCGATGCCGCCAACCATACCGGGGCGACATCGACCCAGGTCGCCACCTCCTCGCGCATGCTGGACCAGCAGGCGGAGGCGCTGCGGCAGGAACTGGTGCGGTTCCTGGCCGCCGTGCGCGCCGCCTGAGGCTCAGGCCGCCGGGCGGGTGATGCGGTCGGTGAGGTTGCGGCGGGCGCGGGCGATGTCCGCCACCAAAAGGCGGGTGGCCTCGTCGCCGGCCAAGGCGTCCAGCATCTCGATCTGGTTGCGGGCGATCAGCAGCAGCAGATCGTCGCGCACGCTGCCGTCCACGGCGCGGGGCAGGCGGCCGACCTGTTGCAGATGGTCCAGATGCGGGCGATCGGGCAGCGCCTGCGTCAGATGCTGGCGCAGCGCATCATCGCCCACGGGCGTGGTGGTCTCCACGAAGGCATAGAGCCCCACCTTGCCGCCGAGGGTCTGGAAATCCGACATGTGCACGGCGCTGACCGCCGGATGCTCCGCCAAGGCGGCGGCGATGCGCGGCGCCACTTGCGTCACCCGCGGGCCGCGGCCCTCGGTGTCGGAATAGGACATCAGCCGCCGGGTGACGAAGCGATACACCTTCTTGCCCGTGGCCATCCAGGTGCGGGTGATGATGCTCTTGGTCGCCAGCATCTTGCGCTCGCGCGGGGTGAGCGCGTCCGGGCAATAGGTGCGCTTGTGCTTGAGCAGGTGGCGCAGATCCTCATAGGCCAGCACCCGCCCCAGCTTCCAGCGGCGGCTGATGGGCAGCGCCAGCTGGAAATCCATCAGCCAGGCTTCGCCATCGGCGCCGCGCAGCCAGTTCTGCTGCTTGGCCAGATCATTATGGGCATAGCCGGCCCGGTGCAGGATCCGCAGCGCCGCGCGAGCCGAGTGGAAGAAATGCTCATCGCCGGTGGGGCGGGCGATTTGCAACGGCACGCCGTCGATCCAGCCGCGCACCAGAAAGCGCTTGCCCACCGCCAGCAGCGGCGTGGTGACGCCGGTGGCGGTGACCTGCTCCAGCGCATTGATCTCGAACTGCGCCAGCCGGGCCGCCAAGAGCGCGAACCAGGGCGAGACCTCGTTCCAGCGCCGGCGCACGGCGGGATGGCTCTGGCCGGTGAGGTCCACCCAGGTGCCGCGTTCCACGGTCGAGAAGACGTCGCGCTTCAACACCGTGTCGACGGTAAAGCGGGCGAAATCCGCATGGTGCTCAAGCGGGGGAACGGAACGGTGCGGGGTGCGCATGGCGCCTCTTAAGCCGCCGGGGCGAAGCTGTCGAGCCACGCCTGCATGTGCGAGAGCGCCCGTGCCGCCAGCAGCCGCTTCTTGGCCTGGGACTTTTCCGCCCCGCGCAGGCGCTTGCCGTCCTCCGCCTTGGGGCCGACTTCCAGCGGCGGGAACAGGCCGAAGTTGACATTCATCGGCTGGAACGAGCGCGGGCCGGCATCCAGCGTCTCGATATGGCCGCCGGTGATATGGGCCAGCAGCGCCCCATGGGCGGTGGTGACCGGCGGCGGGGTGAACGGCTCGCCCCGGCGCTCGCTGGCGGCGAAGCGCCCGGCCATGAGCCCGACGGCGGCGCTTTCCACATAGCCCTCGCAGCCGGTGATCTGGCCGGCGAAGCGCAGGCGCGGATCGGCCTTGAGCTGTAAGTTGCCATCCAGCAGACGGGGCGAATTGAGATAGGTGTTGCGATGCAGGCCGCCCAGGCGGGCGAACTCCGCATTCTCCAGCCCCGGAATGGTGCGGAACACCCGCACCTGATCGCCGTGGCGCATCTTGGTCTGGAAGCCGACCATATTATAGAGCGTGCCCAGCTTGTTATCCTGGCGCAGCTGGATGATGGCGTGGGCCTTCACCGTGGGATTGTGCGGATTGGTCAGGCCCACGGGCTTGAGCGGCCCATAGCGCATGGTCTCCCGGCCGCGCTCGGCCATCACTTCCACCGGCAGGCAGCCGTCGAAATAGGGCGTCGCCTTCTCGAAGTCGCGCTGCGCGACCTTCTCGGCGCCGAGCAGCGCATCGACGAAGGCTTCGTACTGATCCTTGTCCAGCGGGCAATTGATGTAATCGGCGCCATTGCCGCCCGGCCCCACCTTGTCGTAGCGCGACTGGAACCAGGCCTTCGACATGTCGATGCTGTCGAAATGCACGATAGGGGCGATGGCATCGAAGAAGGCGAGGGCGGTTTCGCCGGTGAGCTCCAGCACCGCCTCGGCCAAGGCCGGGGAGGTGAGGGGGCCGGTGGCGATGATGACCTTGTCCCACTCAGCCGGCGGCAGGCCCGTGATTTCCTCGCGCCGAATCTCCACCAGCGGATGATCGGCCAGCGCCTGGGTCACCGCCTGGGAGAAGCCGTCGCGATCCACCGCCAGGGCGCCGCCGGCGGGCACCTGATTGGCATCGGCGCAGCGCAGGATCAGCGAGCCAGCCCGGCGCATTTCCGCATGCAGCACGCCGACCGCATTGGTCTCGGCATCATCGGAGCGGAAGGAATTGGAGCACACCAGTTCGGCCAGGCCATCGGTGTGGTGGGCTTCGGTGGCGCGCACCGGGCGCATCTCGTGCAGCACCACCGGCACGCCGCGCTCTGCCACCTGGAAGGCGGCTTCCGCACCGGCAAGGCCGCCGCCGATCACATGGATCGGATCGTAACGCAATTGGCTCATGCATCCTCACCTGAGCGGACCTGTCGGCGGGTCCCCGCGCCTGCGGCGCGCCCGGCCGGATCAGCGCGCCATCGCGCTCGTTCCGCTGCGGTTCTGTGCCTCATCCGGCCGGCCGCATCAAGGCGGGGAGGGGCTGAAACGAAAATGGCCCCCGATGGGGGCCACGTTCGGAACCGGCTGCTGTCCGGGCGCCGTAGCGTCCGGGCGCCGATCAAGCCGCCAGGTGCGCTGCGTGATGAGCGATCGAGCGGATTTCGCTGCGGGACACGTTGATGTCGCTCAGCGTGCGGTCGTCCAGCTGCGAGAGTTCGGCAACGGTGCGGTTGTAGGCATTCCAGCGACGCACCTGACGAGCGATATAACCCCAGATCAACATTTTCAGTCTCCTTACCAAGGCGCTTTCGGCCCAGGTGATGTTCTGGAGCTGTAGATAGCCCTAAGCCGCCCTGCGCCCAAGGCAGGTTGATGCATTGCAGCATTGCATGCGCTGCATATAGGCGTCATTGGATCGCAATCATTTATCAATGCTCTCTCCATAGGCAGCGATAACTTGGATTGCCCGCAAAGAAAGCCGCCTCGGCTGAGGCATGGCGCGGAATTAGGCAATTTATTCGACCGCGATTTAAGCATTTGATATCGCATTAAAAATGCTGATTTCAGCCCCTATGAGCGGCCGCCGTGTCGATCGTTTGTACGCATCTGAGTTTAACCATTGCGGCCGAGATGCGGCGACCAAGCCGTCACCGCTCCGGCCGCGTGCGGCGCAATCAGGAGCCGTTCGCACCTGCGGCAAAAACGCATGACAGGTCTGCACACGGGCAGAGGACTGTCCCGGCCGCCCGATCCGGCCGTGTTTGCCCGGCATGAGGGGCATCTCAGTCCCGGAGCGCCGCCGGTTTATGCCCGCGCGGCGTTTTCTGCCCGGACAGAGCCGACTCGGGCGGACGAAATCGTTGGCTGCCCGATCACGACCCGGCGCCGAGCGTCAGCCGTCCGCGTCTCCCACAGCGGCGCCATCGCTGCGGGAGGCGGGTGCCCCCCCCCCCCGCTACTCGGCGGCCTGCGTCTTGGCGGCGGCCCGGCCTTTGGCTGGGGCCGGGGCCTTGGCCTTTTTCATGGGCCGACGGGCCAGCACCTCCGCCAGGAACTGCCCGGTGTGCGAGCGCTTCTCCTTGGCGACCATTTCCGGCGGGCCGCAGGCCACGATCTCGCCGCCGCCGTCACCGCCCTCGGGGCCGAGATCGATGACCCAGTCCGAGGTCTTGATGACTTCGAGATTATGCTCGATCACCGCCACCGTATTGCCCTGGTCCACCAGTTCGTGCAGCACGTCCAGCAGCTTGGCGACATCGTGGAAGTGCAGGCCGGTGGTGGGCTCATCCAGGATATAAAGCGTGCGGCCGGTGGCCCGCTTCGACAGTTCCTTGGCCAGCTTCACCCGCTGCGCCTCGCCGCCGGAGAGGGTGGTGGCCTGCTGGCCCACCTTCACATAGCCGAGGCCGACCCGCGCCAGCGTCTCCAGCTTGTCGCGCACGCTGGGTACCGCCTTGAAGAAGGCGGCCCCCTCATCCACGGTCATGTCCAGCACATCGGCGATGGACTTGTCGCGGAAGGTCACTTCCAGCGTCTCGCGATTGTAGCGCTTGCCCTTGCAGACATCGCAGGTGACATACACGTCGGGGAGGAAGTGCATCTCGATCTTGATGACGCCGTCGCCCTGGCAGGCCTCGCAGCGCCCGCCCTTCACATTGAACGAGAAGCGCCCCGGCCCATAGCCGCGCGCCTTGGCTTCCGGCAGGCCGGAGAACCATTCGCGCATGGGCGTGAAGGCGCCGGTATAGGTCGCCGGGTTCGAGCGCGGCGTGCGGCCGATGGGCGACTGGTCAATGTCGATCACCTTGTCCAGATGCTCCAGCCCTTCGAGCTTGTCGAACGGGGCGGGGGCGTCATGGGCATTGTTGAGGCGCCGGGCGACCGCCTTATATAAAGTGTCGATCAGCAGCGTCGACTTGCCGCCGCCGGACACGCCAGTGACCGAAGTGAACAGCCCGAGCGGGATCTCCGCGGTCACGTTCTTCAGATTGTTGCCGCGTGCTCCGCTCAATTTCAGCATCTTGCGCGCATCGGGCTTGCGCCGGATGGGCGTGTTCACCGCCAGTTCGCCGGTGAGATACTTGCCGGTGAGCGAGTCTGGATTGGCCAGGATCTCCGCAGGCGTACCCTGGGCCACGATCCGCCCGCCATGGACGCCGGCACCGGGGCCCACATCCACCACATGGTCGGCAGCGAGGATGGCATCCTCGTCATGCTCCACCACGATGACGGTGTTGCCCAGATCCCGCAGCCGCTTCAGCGTCTGCAGCAGGCGGGCGTTGTCGCGCTGGTGCAGGCCGATGGAGGGCTCGTCCAGCACATAGAGCACGCCGGACAGGCCCGAGCCGATCTGCGAGGCCAGCCGGATGCGCTGGCTCTCGCCGCCGGAGAGGGTGCCGGAGGCGCGACCGAGGGTGAGATATTCCAGGCCCACGTCCATCAGAAACCGCAGCCGGTCGCGGATCTCCTTCAGGATGCGGGCGGCGATCTCGTTCTGCTTGGCGTTCAGTTCCGCCGGCAGCGTCTCGAACCAGAGGCTGGCCTGGCGCACGGAGAGTTCGCCGACCTCCGCGATGTGCTTCATCGCCACCTTCACCGCGAGCGCTTCGGGCTTCAGGCGGAAGCCGTGGCAGACCTTGCACGGGACGGTGGAAAAATATTTCGAGATTTCCTCGCGCGCCCAGTCGCTCTCGGTCTCCCGCCAGCGGCGGTCGAGATTGCGCACGATGCCCTCGAAGGTCTTGGTGGTCTCATAGGCGCGCAGGCCGTCGTCATAGGAGAAGGCGATCTGCTCCTCGCCGGAGCCGAACAGAATCACCTCCCGCGCCTTCTCCGGCAGATCGGCGAACGGCACCGTGAGCTTGAACTTGTAATGCTTGGCCAGCGCATCCAGCGTCTGGCCATAATAAGGCGAGGTGCTCTTGGCCCAGGGCGCCAGCGCCCCCTGCTTGAGGGTGCGCGAGCGATCCGGCACCACCAGTTCGGGATCGATGGTCTGCTCCACCCCGAGGCCGTCGCAGGCCGGGCAGGCGCCGAACGGATTGTTGAAGGAGAACAGCCGCGGCTCGATCTCGGGAATGGTGAAGCCGGAGACCGGGCAGGCGAATTTTTCCGAGAAGATCACCCGGCGGGGCGTGCCGTCCGCCTCCTTCTCATCGGCGAATTCGACGAAGGCAATGCCATCGGCCAGGCCCAGCGCGGTCTCAAAGCTGTCCGCCAGCCGCGCGGCGATGTCGGCGCGCACCACCACCCGGTCCACCACCACGTCGATGTCGTGCTTGATCTTCTTGTCGAGGGCCGGCGCCTCGGCGATCTCGTGGAAGGCGCCGTCGATCTTGACCCGCTGGAACCCCTTCTTGAGGAATTCCGCCAGTTCCTTGCGGTATTCACCCTTCCGGCCGCGCACCACCGGCGCCAGAATATAAAGCCGCGCCCCCTCGGGCAGCGCCAAGGTGCGGTCCACCATCTGCGAGACCGTCTGGCTCTCGATCGGCAGCCCGGTGGCCGGCGAATAGGGAATGCCCGCGCGCGCCCACAGCAGGCGCATGTAATCATAGATCTCGGTAACGGTGCCGACCGTGGAGCGTGGGTTCTTCGAGGTGGTCTTCTGCTCGATGGAGATGGCGGGCGACAGACCGTCGATCTGGTCGACGTCCGGCTTTTGCATCATCTCCAGAAACTGGCGCGCATAGGCCGAGAGGCTCTCCACATAGCGCCGCTGGCCCTCGGCATAGATGGTGTCGAAGGCCAGCGAGGACTTTCCCGAGCCGGACAGGCCAGTGAACACCACCAGGCTGTCGCGCGGGACATCCAGGTCCACATTCTTCAGATTGTGCTCGCGGGCCCCGCGCACCGACAGCATCCGCGCGTCGCGGCGGTCTTGGGGCGTGTCACGACGGTTTTGGGGCGCGCCGACGGCACGGGCGGAGGGCTTGCGGTCGCTCATGTCACTCGCGCTTGCAAAGGCGGGCGGGGCCCGCGAACCAGGGAAACAGGATGGAGATCACGGCCGAAGCGGCCTTGAAACGCACAAGAGAGCGCCGGGCAAGCCCGAACGCCCCGGATGATCGATCAAGTTTTGCCGCCGCGGCAATGCTGCGGCGCATTCGCAGTAGAATACGCCGCCTGGCACGCTGCGGATGTGGGGGCTGCACTGCCGAATGGCCAGCCCTGTCGGGCTGGCGCGTCGTCCGGATCGTTCGCTGCTCCGCATCTCTGCCGCGCCCCTCATCCCGGCCGCTCACGCGACGAATGATCTCAAGTTCCGGAACATATCCAGAACGATGGCACGGGGCCAGTAAAAAAGCGTGCATATCCAGCTTGCGGTATGCGACGGCATCAAATAGAACAAAAGAAGAACTTTCACGCGCCTTTTTGGTGGACAAACCGCCATGGCGTCTCGCGTATCCGCGCGGTGGCGCTAGGGTGCGCACAGATGGCGCGCCTCGGGCGCGGAGCGGCTGTCGCGGCGCGGCGGCCGATGGCTTCGAATTGAGAGTGGAGACCGATATGGCCGGCAGCGTCAACAAGGTGATCCTGGTCGGCAATCTCGGCCGGGATCCCGAAGTGCGGGCGTTCCAGAATGGCGGGCGGGTGTGCAATCTGCGCATCGCAACGTCAGAAACCTGGCGGGACAAAGCCTCCGGCGAGCGTCGCGAGCGCACCGAATGGCATTCGGTGGCGATCTTCAACGAGAATTTGGTCGGAGTGGCCGAGCGCTTTTTGAAGAAGGGATCGAAGGTCTATATCGAGGGCCAGTTGGAGACGCGCAAGGCGACCGACCAGCAAGGCCAGGAGAAGTATTTCACCGAAGTGGTGCTGCGCCCGTATCGCGGCGAACTCACCCTGCTCGACGGCCGCAGCGGCGGCGGTGGCGGTGGCAGCGAGGGCGGCGACGACTATAGCGGCGGCAGTGATTTCGGCTCCTCCAGCCCCATGGGCGGCGGTGGCGGCGGGGGGTATGCCGGCGGTGGTGGTGGTGGCGGCTATGGCGGCGGCCGGTCGTCCGGCGCCAGCGCCCCCAGCAGCTCCGGCGGTGGCCGTTCCGGCGGCGGCGGTGGTGCGCGCCCCTCTGACGACATGGACGACGAAATCCCGTTCTGATCGGGCATTCCATACCTGGCATCCGGAGGGCGGCGCGCAAGCGGCCGCCCTTTTTGCTGCTTACGCCACCGCGTTGGGCCAGCGTAGTCGAGTGCGAAAAGAACATATTGCGAACATAGAACAAATGTGGTACAAAAATCCGGCGCGTATTTCTCTTGCGCCCAGCACGGAGCGCGGCGATGACTCAGTCCACTCTCAGACTCGTCGAAGGGTCCTCAATGGATAAGACCAAGGCGCTGGATGCCGCGCTCACTCAGATCGAGCGGCATTTCGGCAAAGGCTCGATCATGCGGCTCGGCAAGAGCGGCAAGGTGATGGAGATCGAGAGCATTCCCTCCGGTTCGCTGGGGCTGGATATTGCTCTGGGCATCGGCGGACTGCCGAGGGGGCGCGTGGTCGAGATCTATGGTCCCGAATCGTCCGGCAAGACGACGCTGGCGCTGCACACCATTGCCGAGGCCCAGAAGAAGGGCGGCACCTGCGCCTTCATCGACGCCGAGCATGCGCTCGATCCCATCTATGCCCGCAAGCTGGGCGTGAATTTGGATGACCTGCTGATCTCGCAGCCCGATGCCGGCGAGCAGGCGTTGGAAATCTGCGACACCCTGGTGCGCTCCGGCGCCATCGATGTGTTGGTGGTGGATTCGGTTGCGGCTTTGACCCCGCGGGCCGAACTGGACGGCGAGATGGGCGACAGCCAGCCGGGCATGCAGGCGCGCCTGATGAGCCAGGCGCTGCGCAAGCTCACCGCCTCCATCTCCAAGTCCAACACCATGGTCATCTTCATCAACCAGATCCGCATGAAGATCGGCGTGATGTACGGCTCGCCGGAGACCACCACCGGCGGTAACGCCCTCAAGTTCTACGCCTCCATCCGCCTCGACATCCGCCGCATCGGCATGATCAAGGAGCGCGATGAGGTGGTGGGCAACCAGACCCGCGTGAAGGTGGTCAAGAACAAGCTGGCGCCGCCGTTCAAGCAGGTCGAGTTCGACATCATGTATGGCGAGGGCGTCTCCAAGACCGGCGAATTGCTGGATCTGGGCGTGCGGGCCGGCGTGGTGGAAAAGTCCGGTGCCTGGTTCTCCCATGACAGCCAGCGGCTGGGGCAGGGGCGTGAGAATTCCAAGACCTTCCTCAAGCAGAATCCAGAGATCGCCGGGCGGATCGAGGCGGCGATCCGCCAGAACGCCGGCCTGATCGCCGACCAGATTCTGACTGGTGGCCCCGAAGATGACGCGGCCGACGACGCCGCCGAAGCCTGAGGTGCGGTGCAACCCGAGCCGGGCCCTCCCGGCTCGGGTTGCCAGCTTTTCAAGGCGGCGGGCGCCCGGGGCTCAACCGATCCGGGGGCTTGTGGCTCTGATCGAAGCGGCCCCGGCCGGCCCCTCCGGTTTTTCATCGCCACGTGGCCGGAGGCATTGCCGCCCCTGCGTCCCACATGGTGGCAGCGGCAGGCGGTTCCGGCGTCCGGCGGCTTGCTGGACAAGCGTCGGAGGCACCGCTAAACGGTCCTGTCCTCTATCAGCGGTTCGCAGGCGCGACGGGTCTCATGGAGGAAGGCGGCGGCGTGTCTCGCGCTGTCCGCGTGGCTTTCGTCATTCGGGGTTGGTGGCCGGTACATGAGCGGCGTGAACGAGATCAGGTCGAGCTTCATCGACTACTTCGTCAAGAACGGTCACGCGGCAGTGGCCTCATCGCCGTTGGTGCCGCGCAACGACCCGACCTTGATGTTTACCAATGCCGGCATGGTGCAGTTCAAGAACGTCTTCACCGGCGTCGAGAAGCGGCCCTATGATCGCGCGGTCACCGCCCAGAAGTGCGTGCGCGCCGGCGGCAAGCACAATGACCTCGACAATGTGGGTTACACCGCCCGCCACCACACATTCTTTGAAATGCTGGGCAATTTCTCGTTCGGCGACTATTTCAAGGATCGCGCCATCGAATTGGCCTGGGGCCTGATCACCCGCGAGTTCGAGCTGCCCGCCGACAAGTTGCTGGTCACGGTCTATCACGATGACGAAGAGGCGTTCGGCCTGTGGCGCAAGATCGCCGGCCTGCCGGAAAGCCGGATCATCCGCATCGCCACCTCGGACAATTTCTGGGCTATGGGCGATACCGGCCCCTGCGGCCCGTGCTCGGAGATCTTCTTCGATCATGGCGACCACATCCCCGGTGGCCCTCCCGGCTCTCCGGATGAAGACGGCGACCGCTTCATCGAGATCTGGAATCTCGTGTTCATGCAGTATGAGCAACTGCCGGGCGAGCGCCTGAACCTGCCGCGGCCGTCCATCGACACTGGCATGGGTCTGGAGCGCATTTCGGCGCTGCTTCAGGGCACTCACGACAATTATGAAACCGACCTGATGCGGGCGATCATCGCCGAGGTCGCCGAGTTCACCAATGTGCCCTCCGACGGCCCGCAGAAGGCCAGCCACCGGGTCATTGCCGACCACCTGCGCGCAGCGGTGTTCCTGACGGCGGACGGGGTGCTGCCCTCCAATGAGGGGCGCGGCTATGTGCTGCGCCGCATCATGCGCCGCGCCATGCGCCACGCCCAGCTGCTGGGTGCCCGCGATCCGCTGATGCACCGCCTGGTGCCGATCCTGGTGCGCGAGATGGGCCGGGCCTATCCCGAAATCGTGCGGGCCGAAACCCTGGCGGCGGAGACCCTGCTGCTGGAGGAGACCCGCTTCCGTCGCACCCTGGAACGCGGCCTCTCGATCCTGGAAGAAGAGAGCGCGGGCCTTCAGGCCGGTGCCAGCTTCCCTGGCGATGTGGCCTTCAAGCTTTACGACACCTATGGCTTCCCGCTGGACCTGACCGAGGACGCGCTGCGCGGCCGCGGCATTCAGGTGGATACCGACGTATTCAATGCCGCCATGGCGCGGCAGAAGGCCGAGGCGCGGGCCAATTGGTCCGGCTCCGGCGAAGCGGCCACCGACACCATCTGGTTCGGCATTCGCGATCGCGTGGGCGCCACCGAATTCCTCGGCTACGACACCGAGAGCGCCGAGGGCGTGGTGCGCGCCATCGTCCATGACGGCGCCGAGGCGTCTTCGCTGCCCACCGGCGCCCGCGGGCTGGTAGTGCTCAACCAGACCCCCTTCTATGGCGAATCCGGCGGCCAAGTGGGCGATACCGGGGTCATGGTGGGCGAGGGCGTGCGGCTGCAGGTGTTCAATACCCAGAAGAAGCTGGGCGACGTGTTCGTGCACGAGGTCGAGGTGCTGGAAGGCACGCTGACCCTCGACGCGCCGCTGGCGCTGGAGGTCGACCACGCCCGCCGCTCATCGGTGCGGGCCAACCATTCCGCCACCCATCTGCTGCACGAGGCGCTGCGCCGGGTGCTGGGCGATCATGTGGCTCAGAAAGGCTCGCTGGTGGCAGCGGACCGCCTGCGGTTCGACTTCTCCCATCCCAAGCCGCTCTCGGCCGCCGAACTGGCACAGGTGGAGGACATCGCCAACACCTTCGTGCTGCGCAACGAGCCGGTCGAGACCCGCCTGATGGGCGTCGACGAAGCGGTTGCTTCGGGCGCGCGGGCGCTGTTCGGCGAGAAGTATGGAGAGGAAGTCCGCGTGGTGTCCATGGGCACCGACCCCGGCAACCATGCGCCCTATTCGGTGGAATTGTGCGGCGGCACCCATGTGGCGCGCACCGGCGACATCGGGCTGGTGTCGGTGCTCGGCGACAGCGGCGTCGCCGCCGGCGTGCGCCGCCTGGAAGCGCTGACGGCCACCGGCGCCCGCCGGCATCTGAATGCGGCCGCGACGGCGCTTCAGGGCACTGCCGCGGTGCTGAAGGTGGCGGTGCCCGACGTCGAGGCGCGCGTTGCGGCTCTGGTGGACGAACGCCGCAAGCTGGAGCGCGAACTCACCGACGCGCGCAAGAAGCTCGCCATGGGCGGCGGCGGCGCCAGCGAAGACGCCGGCCGGCAGGTGGGCGACGTGACGCTCCTGGCCCGGCAGGTGTCCGGCATCGAGCTGAAGGACCTCAAGAGCCTGGTGGACGAGGGCAAGAAGCGCCTCGGCTCCGGCATCGTGGCCATTGTTGGCGTCACCGAGGACGGTCGCGCCGGTATCGTTGTGGGCGTCACCGAGGACCTGACCTCCCGCTTTGATGCCGTGCAGTTGGTGCGACTGGGCTCGGAAGCGCTCGGAGGCAAGGGTGGCGGCGGCCGCCCCGATATGGCCCAGGCCGGCGGGCCGGACGGCGCCAAGGCCGATGCGGCGCTCGCGGCCATCGAGGCGGCGCTGACCGCCTGAGGGCTTCGGCGGGAGGCTGGCACGACCGGCTTCCGCTGCCACCCGAGCCGGCTGCGTGAGGCGCGGTATCCGAAGAATCGCGTCCGGCTGCGATCCTTTGCGCGTTCGCGCTCCCGTGGGCGGTTTTGCGGCCGCGGGCGGCAGCCTTCGCCATCAGTGCCGGGGGCGCCATGGCTGGCATCCTCATCTCAGCGCCGAAGTCCTGTGAGCGCCGAGTTGGAGGCCCGCAGCCGGGCCTCGCGATCAGGCAGCCCCAACGGCGCCAAGGCCGACGCGGCGCCGGCCGCCATTGAGGCGACGCGCACCATCGGAGGTCTTCGGCTGGGGGCAGATGCGGTCGGGCTCTGCGGCCGTCCGCGTTCTGCCCTAGAAGGCGCGATGTCCTGGGCCATGCGAACGGTGGCGATCCATCGGATAGCCGCCCTCCAACGGGCGACGTCGGGAATGCGGGTGGCTGCTTCCGCCATGAGCTCCGGCACCTCCGTGACCCCACCCAAGTGGTGCGACGCCAGTTCCCGGGCTTAGATCCAGCGGCCGGTCTACGCGACTTGCGACCCGCCATAAGCCCCACGAGGTTGCGCTGACGCAGTGTCAGCGGCGCCCACTTCGGGCATGATCGCGCCAACGAGACGGGGGAAGGTCTGGATGCCGGCGGATGGGGGCATAGCAGCGGGGCGGGGGCCGCGCTTGCGCAAGCGTGTCTATGAGGTGCTGGAGCGCGATGCCGTGCGCGATGCCACCGCCCATGCGGTGCATGTGGCGCTGGTGTTGCTGATCCTGGCCAATGCCGCCGCCGCCGTGCTCGAGACGGTGCCGGAACTGGATGCGCGCTACCGCGCCGAATTGCATCTGTTCGAAGTGGCCTCCTTCCTCATCTTCGCCGGGGAATATGTGCTGCGCCTGTGGGCGGCGCCGGAGCACCCGCGCTATCGCGGGTTCACGGGCACCCAGGCGCGCATGCGCTATGCGGTGACGCCCTCGGCCATCATCGACCTGCTCTCGGTGGCGCCGTTCGGGCTGGTGCTGATGTTCAATGCCGATCTGCGCACCGTGGCGCTGTTCCGGCTGATCCGCTTCATGAAGCTGGCGCGCTATTCGCCGGGCCTTGCCTCGCTGGTGGAGGCAGTGCGCACCGAGCGCCACGCTTTGGTCGCCTGCCTTGGCATCATTTCCGCCGTGGTGCTGCTGGCGGCTTCCGCCATGTATGTGGCCGAGCGGGAGGCGCAGCCGGAAATCTTCGGCTCCATTCCACTGGCGGCCTGGTGGGCGGTGGTGACGGTGACAACCGTGGGCTATGGCGACGCGGTGCCTATCACCCTGGCTGGGCGTCTGGTGGCTGCTGTGGCCATGGTCTCGGGCCTGATCCTGCTGGCGTTGCCGGTGGGCATCATCGCCTCATCCTTCGCGGCGGTCATCCGGCGGCGGGATTTCGTGGTCAGTTGGGGAATGGTGGCCCGGGTACCGCTGTTTGCGGAAATGGATGCGGCGGGCATCGGCGATATTCTGCAATTGCTGTCATCCCACACCGCTCAGCCCGGTGAGGTGCTGGCCCGTCGCGGCGATCCGGCGCGGTCCATGTATTTCATATTGTCCGGGGAGGTTCAGGTCGAACTCGAAACCGGAACCGTGCGCCTGGGCGAGGGACATTTCTTTGGCGAAATGGCGCTGTTGTCCAAGACCGTGCGCAGCGGCACCATCCGGGCGCTGACGCGGACGCAATTGCTGATGTTGGACGGGCGGGATCTGGACGATCTGATGGCGCGGCGGCCGGAAGTCCAGCGGCGGATCCGCGATTTGCAGCAGGCGGGGCGCAGTCCCCATGCCCTGAGACCCACCGGCGACGTCACCTCGGAGGAAATGGCCGGCGGCGAGGATCGCCCGTCCGCCTGAGGCGGCGGGGTGTTCGTCGGTGGAGTGTTCCGTCGGTCAGGAACGCGGGCGCCCGAAGGC
>CALRNP020000058.1:0-24300 GCA_943369575.1 Azorhizobium sp. AG788
CGGGGCGAAACCGTCTCGCATATCGTCGTCACCCACACCCATCGCGATCATTCGCCCGCCAGCGCCGCGGTGCAGGCCGCCACCGGCGCCCGCACCGTGGGCGAGGGGCCGCATCGCCCGGCGCGGCCGCTGCATATCGGCGAGATCAATCCGCTGGATGCCTCCGGCGATGCGGCCTTCATGCCCGACATGGTCATGGCCGATGGTGATGTCCTCTCAGGGGCCGGCTGGACGCTGACCGCGCTCGCCACGCCGGGGCACACCGCCAACCATCTCGCCTTCGCCCTGCGTGAGGACGACCTCTTGTTCTCCGGCGACCATGTGATGGCCTGGGCCACCACCATCGTCGCCCCGCCGGACGGCTCCATGGGCGATTATGTGCGCTCGCTGGAAAAGCTGCTCACCCGCAGCGAACCGCTCTATCTGCCCGGCCATGGCGGGCCGGTGCGTGATGCCCCGTCGTTCGTGCGCGATTATCTCGACCATCGCCATGCCCGCGAGGCCGCCATCATGCGCGGTCTGGAGCGCGAGGCGCGGACCATCCCGGACCTGGTGCGCGGCATCTATATCGGGCTCGATCCGCGCCTGGTGGGCGCCGCCTCGCTCACCGTGCTGGCGCATCTGGAGGACATGGTGGGCAAGGGCCTGGTGGCCACCGAGGGCCTTGCGGCCATCGACGGCACCTTCAGCCCGGTGCGCTGACATGTGCGGCCGCTTCGTGCAGCATCTGCCGCCGCATTTCTATGTGGAGCAGTTCGGCCTTGATGCCGGCGTCAGCCTGCCTAATGCGCCGGCCCGCTTCAACGTGGCGCCGACCCAGGATGTGATGGTCATCCGCCATAATCCCGAGACCCAGCGGGCAGAGCTCTCGCTGCTGCGCTGGGGGCTGGTGCCATCCTGGGCCAAGGATCTGAAGATCGGCGCCTCCATGATCAATGCCCGGTCCGGGACCGTGGCGGAGAAGCCGGCGTTCAAGGCCGCCTGGACCAAGCCGCGCCGCTGTGTGGTGCCGGTGGATGCCTTCTATGAATGGCAGCGCACCGAGGGCGGCAAGCAGCCTTATGCCATCGCCCTCAAGGGCGGCGCCCCCATGGGGTTCGCCGGCCTGTGGGAGGGGTGGAAGGACCCGGCCACCGGGGCCTGGGTGCGCACTTTCACCATCCTCACCTGCGCCGCCAATGCGCTGATGGCGCCGCTGCATGATCGCATGCCGGTGATCCTGGCGCGGGCCGACCAGGAGCGCTGGCTCACCGCGCCGGACCCGCGCGATTTGCTCAAGCCCACTGCGCCGGAGCAGATGGAGCTGTGGCCGGTCTCCTCCCGCGTCAACAACGTGCGCAACGAGGATGCCGACCTTTTGGCGTCGGTGGCGCTGTGAGCGCGCTGGCGGCGGCTACTTGCCCTTGCCGGCCTTGGTAAGCTTGGCGCTGATATCGGAGGCGCAGGCGAAGGTGGGCTCAGCGCCGCACGCTTTCTTCAACTGGCTGATGCAAGAGGCTGCCGGATCATTGCCGCAGACATTCTCGCGCACGGAATTGAACCGGCCGGTCACATAAGGCGCCCGGCCTTTTTCCACGGTGCATTCATCGCCCACGGTGTCGCCGTCGATATGGCCGGAAATCACCGTGCGGGTCTTGCCGGTGCCGGGGTCTTTCTCCTTGGTGCGCACGAAGGCGACCAAGGTGGGTTTGGCGTGGGTGGCGGTGGCGGGCAGCAGGATCTCCACCCGCTCGGCCTCGTCTTTCTGCAAGGCAGGCGCGGCGAGCGCCACGGTGAGGTCATCCCAGGGCGCGCCCATGGCATCGCCGAAGCGCAGGGTGCTGACGCTCTCCGCCTTGGCGGCGATGTAATAGGGCGGCTCGGCGGCGCAGGTGAGGGTGCGGTCGGCGAGGTCCTGCAGCAGCGGCGCAGCGGCGGCCGGGCCGGCGAGGGCGGGAACCAGCAGCGCCGCCAGCAGGGCAGCCCGCAACATCGGGATCACGACGCGCACGGGGCGCTCCTTTCGGGTGGCACGGTTCAGCGCTTGCGGCGTTCCGTGGTCAAATCGGACATCAGGCTGGAGATGCGCATGGCATTCTCGCCCAGATCATGGATGCCGTAGCGCGAGCTGGAGCGCACATCAATGCGCGAGCCCTTCGGGGTCGGCCGCACCCGGATCACCACGTCATTGCGGAAGCCCATGAGCGGCGTGGGCGCCACCGCCTCGATCTGCCCATCGCGCAGGCCGCCGCGCGGCGGCACCGCATCGAGGATGCGCCATTTGCGCTTCTGCACCAGGGCCAGCAAAGCGTTGAACGCCTCTTCCGGGGTGGCGTCCAGATCCACCGGCTTGATGCCGGGATAGGCCTCCCGTTGCAGCAGGGCGGCGCTCTCGCCGGGATAGGCGAGGGGATTGGCGGTGCGCGGGCGGGCAAAGCCCATGGCCCGGAAGCGGGGGGGATCGACCGCATCGGTGGAGATGTCGGTGAGCGGCGGCAGCATGACGCCGCGCGCCAGCACGGCGGCGGGACCAGCCACCACCGCCAGGGCGATGGCCAGGGAGCCGATGGCCCGGCCCATGCCGCGCCAGCCGCTGTCCCAGATGCTGATGCAGGCGGCGATGGCCAGCAGCGCGCCGATGCCGGCGATGCCCAGTCCCGCCGCCAATGTCACCAGCGCCGGGCGAAACTCCAGCACGCCCATGCGATAGAGCGCCGCCGCCAGCACGATGACCGGCACGGAGAACAGCGCCAGCCGGAAGCTCCAGCGCGCCAGCGGCGATTCCCGCTCCTCCACATACAGCCGGCGTTTGATCATGGGGGAAGCGTGACCCTGAAACCTGCGGACGGCCCACCATGGGGCGCCCGCGCGTCTTCGCGCAAATCGCGCCGGCTGCCAAGAGCCGGCGGCGGAGCGCCCGGCATCATCGCTGCGGCGGCGCCGGATGGAAAGCCCGCCGCGCTCACACTTCTGCCGGATGGCCCAGCCGGGCGGGCAGGTCGTCAATGCTGTCCACCACCAGGTCGGCGTCCGCCACCAGATGCTCCACCGGCGCCGGGCCGGTGCGCACCAGGATGAAGCGGGCGCCCGCGCCCTTGGCCGCCGCCAGGTCATGGGCGCTGTCGCCCACCACGGCGGCCTGGTGGGGCGCGATGCCGAAAGCCTCCACGGCGGCGCTCACCATGCCGGGACCGGGCTTGGAGCCGAAGCCGCTGTCATAGCCATGCACCAGATCGAGAAACGGGCTGATGCCGAGCGCATTCGCCTGCAAACGGGCATTGGCTTCCGCATCATTGGTCACCAGCGCCAGCCGGATGCCGAGGCCATGAAAATGCGCCAGCATGTCGCGCGGGCGCCCGAGCGGCGTGAGCGAGCGCAGCCCCTCGCGGGAGAACAGCATATCGATGCGCGCCAGGAATTCCCCATCCGCCGGCTGTCCCAGCGCCTGCGCCCAGACCGGGCCGTAATGGGCGGAGGAGCCCGCCACCAGCGGCGAGGACGGCAGGAAGCGTTCCTCGTCGGGGAGATATTCGCTCACCTGCTCCAGCCGGTGCAAAGCGGCGGCGTCGGTGCCCGCCAGTTCGCGCATTACGGCGCCGGCCGCCGGGCCCCAGGTGCGGTCGAAATGAACCAGGGTGCCGTCCTTGTCGAACAGCAGGGCTTTCAGATCGTGCATGGTGTCTCTCGGCGGCAGGGATATGGAGGCGGGCGGCGCTGATGCCGGGCAGAGGCGCAAACCCAAGGGGGAAAAAGGCCGCGATGCAACCGCTTAGCGGTAGCGCGGGGGCGGTTCCGTTGGGGTCCAACGTCCTCTAGTATCACGGCCAACATGCTCCCACATCCCGCCGTGTCTCCTTCGCCCGCGCTTCCGCTTTCCGCGCGTCCCCGCCTGTCGCGCCTTGGCGCAGGGCCGTGGGCCCGCCCGCGCCTGCCAGCGCGGTCCCTGGCGCTGCTGCTGGTCTGGGCCGGATCCGCCCTGGCGCCGGCCGAGGCGGCGCCGCAGCCGCCGCGTCCGGCGGCCGCGCGCATGTCGGCCGATGTGCCGCTGCCGCTGCCCCGGCCGGAGGATCTGGGCGAGGAGGAGACCGAGGAGCGGGAGGAGGAGCCGGCGGTGATCGCGCCCTTGCCGATCTACCCGCCCATGTACACCGCACCCGACCGCAAGACGCCGGCTCCCGCCTTCGGCGAACCGCCGCCGCCCGGCACCGCGCCCACCCGCCCGGCGCCGGTGGCCGGCGCGGAGAGCGAGAAGGCCGCGCCGGGCGAACTGCCGGCCATGTGCGCGGCGCTGGTGCAGCAGGGCATGATCGCCGCCGCGCCCGCCCATGCGGTCAACGCCCGTCCCGGTTGCTCCTTGCCCTCTCCGGTCCAGCTGAACGGCGTGCGGATGAAGGACGGGACGATGGTGACCTTCGCGCCGGCGGCCGTCCTGCGCTGCGAGGCGGCGGCGCACATCGCCCATTGGGTGCGCGAGGATCTGGGGCCGGCGGTGGCAGCCTTGGGCAGCCGCATGGAGACGCTCAAGGTCGCCTCCTCCTACGATTGCCGCCCGCGCAATCGTATCGTCGGCGCCAAGATGAGCGAGCACGGCCAGGGTATCGCCATGGACGTGGGCGGCTTCGTGCTGGAAGACAAAAGGGTGCTCGACGTGAAGGCCAACGGCCTGCCGTTGTCGCTGCAGGCGGCCATGAAGGCGTCGGCCTGCATGGGCTTTTCCACCGTGCTGGGGCCGGGATCGGATGGCTATCACGAAGACCATATCCATGTGGACATGGCGGTGCGGCGCCTCGACATCAAATTGTGCCGCTGGACCCTGAAGCCGCAAGGCGCGCCCATGAGCACGCCGGCCGGGCCGGTGTCCCTGGGTGGGGCGGTGCGTGCCGGCAGCGGCACCGCGCCGCCTGCAACCGCCAAGGGCGAGGCCGCGCCCGCCGGGGAGGCTGCGGCCGAGGCAACGGAAGCGGAGGAGGAGGAGGCGCCCGCCGAGGAAGCCCCGGTGCCGCCGGCGCGTCCCGCTGCGGCCAAGCCGGCGCCGAAGCCCGCACCGAAGCCCGCTCCCAAGCCAGCGCCGAAACCTGCGCCCAAGAGCAGCAGTGCCGATGGCGCCA
Organism: Azorhizobium sp. AG788; assembly: GCA_943369575.1. GTDB lineage: Bacteria > Pseudomonadota > Alphaproteobacteria > Rhizobiales > Xanthobacteraceae > Azorhizobium. The sequence continues at coordinate 5,088 of CALRNP020000058.1, forward strand.
AGAAGGGCGATCCCAAGGGCGACTTGTGGGGACCGAGTGTCGGCAGCGGCATCTATGCGCCGCGCTGAGCGGCTGCCTTCAGCGGATCGTCGGCCCGAGGTGATCGCCCGCCGGATGGTCTCAGGCGGGGCAGGCGGAGCGCTGCCGAACCGGATCGTGGGGCGTGGCCTGCAAGCGCCGCGTCCCGGACAGCCAGGACCGGAAGGCCGGGTCCGGCGCAGTTCGCCGCACCAAGCGAACCCCGTCCGCCGGCTTTCGATCCCCGCGCGCCGGGTGTGAACCGTGACGCATACGACATAAAAAAGGGCGCAGCCCAAGCTGCGCCCTGGTCTCGTTCACCGGAAGCCGGAGGCTCAGAGCACCACGACGGTGGAGCCGACCGGCACGCGGTTGAACAGGTCGATGGCATCCTCATTCAGCATGCGGATGCAGCCGGAGGAAATCGCCTGGCCCAGCAGTTCCGGCTGGTTGGTGCCGTGAATGCGGAACAGCGTGTCCTTGTTGCCCTGGTAGAGATACAGCGCGCGGGCGCCCATCGGGTTATGCGGGCCGGGACCCACGAAAGCGGGCAGGCCGGCGATGCGCTGGTGGATCTCGGCGGTGGGGGTCCAGCTCGGCCATTCGGCCTTGCGGCCCACCTTGGCTTCGCCGCGGAACGCCAGGCTTTCCTCGCCCACGGTCACGCCATAGCGGATCGCGGTGCCGTCGCCCTGTACGTAATAGAGCAGCTTCTTGTCGGTATCGACGACAATGGTGCCGGGCTTCTCCTTGCCCTCATACGTCACGATCTGACGGGCATAAATGCCCTCAGGCTTGACCTTGGGATAAGGCGCATTGGCAAGCAGCTGCTTGTCACGCGGCTTCAAGGCAGATTCAGGGGTGGGCTGGGGCGTCGAAGAGATGCACCCACCCAGCAAAAGTCCCATCAGAACAGCCGCAACCGACCGCGCCGTCATGGCCGCCTCATCGTTGTAGGAAAAGAGTTCGAATCGAAGTGTAGGACCTGAATTAACTGAATGCCGTGCCGCCTTGAAGGGGCCACTTGCGCACCCGGCAACTGCCTCAATTCCTGTTGCAAAAATGTCTCACGAACTCACCTATCGGCAGCCGTTAACCGGACGTTGCAAGCTTGGGGCGATGCTTGCGCGTTAAGACCTTGGACTCGTCTTGCCCTCTGCACAGTTTCGACGCAGTTGGCCCCCATCTCTCGAAGGGTCTTCACGGGAAAGCGCTTCTGCTTTAGGCAGCCGCGCCATTGGAAGGAGAGTAGAAATGTCCACGAATCCAGTGCAGGAACAGCAAGCTCGCTTGGACGCGGAGCGCAAGCATTATGCCGGCCAGGCCGCCCAGTGGCGCGAGATCGGCATCAACGCCGTCGCCGCCGCCGCCCCTTATTCCCCGGCCCGCGACGAGAAGCCCAAGGCTGGCGACACCCACAAGGTGGTGACCCTGCGCGACATCGAATTCCTCGCCGCCTGAGCCTGCGAACCGCCCTGCGTTCGCGCGTCCTTGGACGCGGCATTGCTCAGGATCGGCCTTCATCCCGCCCGCCCGGCTCCAGCATGGCCCGGCACTGTGCGCCCGCACCGTGCCGTGACGCTGGGACATTGGGGGCAAGGATGTGAGCCGGTCACCGATCAATAGGCGGCGAATGCGCAAAGCGGCAGTCGGCTCCGCGCCCCCGTGCATGCTAGTCCGTATATGCTAGGTCGTGTCCTGCGGTGCGCCGGCTGATGGAAACGCCTTGCGGCAGCCGTCCCGGCGGGACAGGTGAGCGGCAGGGCAGGGGGCGAAGACAGGCATGCTTGTGGCCTACATACCGAATGGCGGTGCCTTGCATGCGCAGCCGGTTGCCATGGGAGCGACCGCCCCCGCGGGCGCGGTGTGGATGGACTTGGCGTCGCCGGCGTCGCTGGAAGACGAGATCGTTGAGCGGGCCGTAGGGGTCGAAATTCCCACCCGCGACGAGATGAGCGAGATCGAGGCCTCCTCCCGCCTCTATGTGGAGAATGGCGCCCGCTACATGACCCTGTCGGTGCTCTGCGGCGGCGATAGCGACAATCCGGCGGTGACGCCGCTGACCTTCATCCTCACCACGACTGCCCTGGTCACCGTGCGCTACAGCGAGCCACGCGCCTTCGGCATGGTGTCCGAGCGCCTGCAGCGCGCCTGCCCGCAGCACATCACCGGCGAGGGGGTGCTGATGGACCTGCTCGATACGGTGGTGGACCGCATCGCCGACATATTGGAGCAGTGCGGCGCCGGCATCGAGCGCCTGTCGCGGCGGATCTTCGAACCGACCGCCAAGGGTGCCAATGCCAATCAGCTCTATCGCGCCATCCTCACTCAGGTGGGACGCAAGGAGGGGCTGACCTCCTATGCCCGCGAGAGCCTGTCCTCGCTCGCCCGCCTGCTGGCCTTCCTGAGCACCGACGGGGAGGGCACGCCGCTCTCGCCCGCCAGCCGCGACTCCGTCAAGAGCATGACGCGGGACGTGACCGGCCTGTCCGACTACGCTGCCTTCCTGGCCAACAAGCTGCAATTCCTGCTGGACGCCACCATCGGCATGGTGGGGCTGGAGCAGAACAACATCATCAAGATCTTCGCGGTGCTCTCGGTGGTGCTGATGCCGCCCACCCTGATCGCCTCGATCTACGGCATGAACTTCCAGCACATGCCGGAACTGGCGCAGCCCTACGGCTACCCGGCTGCGCTGTGCGCCATGGTGGTCTCCGGCATCCTGCCCTATTTGTTCTTCAAGTGGCGGCGCTGGCTCTAGAATCAGCGCCCGAACGGCAAGGGCGGAGCGCGCTCAGACGTGCTGGCCGCCGTTGATCATGATCTCGGTTCCGTTCAAATAGGACGAGGTCTCGGTGCACAGCACATAGATGATCTTGGCCACCTCGTCGGTGGTGCCGAGCCGCCGCAGCGGGATCTGCGCCACGATCTCGTCGGTGCCGGGGGAGAGGATGGCGGTGTCGATCTCGCCGGGGGCGATGGCATTCACCCGCACGCCGCGCTGGCCGAAGTCGAACGCCATCTCCCGCGTCAGCGCCGCCAGCGCCGCCTTGGAGGTGCCGTAGGCGGCCCCGGCGAACGGATGCACCCGCGCGCCGGCGATGGAGGTGACATTCACCACCGAGCCCTTGGCCTTCTCCAATTCGTCGATCAGGCCGCGCGCCAGCATGATGGGCGCGAAGAAGTTGACCTGGAACACCTGCATCCAGGTCTCGTGCGCAGTGTTGATGGTGCCCAGCCGCTCGCCGTCCTTGCCCTTGGGAGAGATGCCGGCATTGTTGACCAGCGCGTGCAGTTCGCCGTTCGGCAGCCGGCGCTTGATTTCTTCCACCGCCGCCAGAGTGTCGTTGGGATCGGCGAGATCGACCTGGATATGGTCCTCGGGACCGGCGGCCCAGGGGCATTGCTCCGGGAAGGCGTGACGCGAGCAGGTGATCACCCGCCAGCCGGCGCTGGAGAAGCGCTTGACCGTGGCATGGCCGATGCCGCGCGAGGCTCCGGTGAGCAGCATGATGCGGGCCGGGGTATTGGAATCTGCGACCATTATGTCCTCGAAGCCGAACGGGCGCCTTCAGCTTGGTCGGCGCCCGCATTCATTGCGGCAGGCACCACATTCGATGCCGGCCGGTCAAGGATCAGGGGTAGAGGCGGGTCTTGTCCCAGGCCGCATCGGCGGCCGGGCGGGTGAAGACCACGCGGTCGTGCAGCCGGAACGGGCGGTCGTGCCAGAATTCCACCGCAACCGGCAGGACCCGGAAGCCGGTCCAGTGGGGCGGGCGTGGCACGGTGGAGACGCCGAAGCGTGCCGTGGTGCTGGCCACCGCCGCCTCCAAAGCGAAGCGGCCTTCCAGCGGCCGCGACTGCTGGCTGGCCCAGGCGCCAATCTGCGACAGGCGCGGGCGGGTGGCGAAATAGGCGTCCGCCTCGGCGTCGCTCACCTGCTCCACCGGGCCGCGCACCCGCACCTGACGGCGCAGGCTCTTCCAGTGGAACACCAAGGCGGCCTTGGCCACCGCGGCCAGCTCCCGCCCCTTGTTGCTCTCGGTATTGGTGAAGAAGGTGAAGCCGCGGTTATCGAAGCCGTTCAGCAGCACCATGCGGGCATCGGGCATGCCGTCGCCATCCACCGTGGCCAGGGTCATGGCATTGGGGTCGTTGATCTCGGAGGCCTTGGCCTCCGCCAGCCATTCGGAAAACAGCCGGAACGGCTCTTCCGCGGCGGTGAAATCACCAGACGTTAAGGGGTTCTGGGCTTCCATGGTGGAATCGGACATGACAGGAGCCACTCGCGTGTCGCCGCATTCGACCATCGCACGGCGCGGCCATAGGATCTGGCGCCCATATAGGCCGAATGGCGCGATGCTGCCAGCGGGACGTTTCGCCGGCATGGCGCTGGTGGCGCTTTCCCTTGGCGGATGCGCCAGCATCGGCCTGCGCGATGATGACGCATTGGTCACCGGCTCCATCAAGCCGATGCCGGTGTCGCTCCCGGTTTCGCAGGGCGACGCGCCGGGCGGCATCGCCGCCAGCGACTGGCTCCAGGCGCGCCTCGCTCTCGACCAGGCCCTGGCATCAAAGGAAAAGGGCGCCAGCATCCCCTGGGACAACAAGGTCTCCGGCGCCCACGGCACCGCTACGCCTCTGGGGGATATGAAGGACAACAAGTGCCGCGACTTCCGCATCGGCGTGGTGGACAAGAAAGGCGAGCACTGGGTCCAGGGCGAAGCCTGCACCGGCGCCAACGGCACCATTCTGTCGCAGGTCCGGCTGCTGGGGCAGGCCTGAACACGCCGCGCCCACCCGTCGGAATTTGCGCCTCTCAACCTTGATCCTGGCGATGCTGGCGCAAGCCTCGGGTGCGACACCGGATGCAGCGGATCAGCGCAAGGGCGACGCCTTCGGGACGGCGCCGGGCGCGATCGCGTCGGTGGCCGCAGCGATGCGGTCTGGCGGGAGGCGGGCATGGCGGCGACGGCAAGCGGAGCGGCGCGGGAACCCATGTGCCAGCCCGGAAATTGGGGAGGGCTTGAGTTCTCCCGTTGCAATCGGGCAACATCGCACCACATGAAAGGCGCGGCCGGCCGATCAGCGTCGGCCACGAGGTAATTTGCCCATGCGCGATCCTTACGACATCCTCGGCGTCGAGAAGAGCGCCGACGAAGCCGAGATCAAGCGCGCCTTCCGGCGCCAGGCCAAGAAGCTGCATCCCGACGCCAACGTGTCGGACCCCAAGGCGCAGGATAAGTTCGCCGAATTGAACTCGGCGTATGAGATCCTGTCGGACAGTGACAAGCGCGGTCAGTTCGACCGTGGCGAGATCGACGCCGACGGCAAGCCGCGGATGCACAACTATGCCGGTTTCGGAGGCGCCGGTGCCCGCCCCGGCAGCCGCGGTTTCAGCGGCTTCGACGGCGACACCATCTTCGAGAGCTTCTCCTTCGGTCCCGACGGCCAGCGTGGTCACACGCGGCGCGGGCGGCCGGAGAGTTTTGACGATATCGGCGACATCTTCGGCTTCGGGCGCCAGAAGCGCGCGGCCGGCGGCGGGTTCACGCCCAGAGCAGGGGCCGATGTGGAACTGACGCTCACGGTGGATCTCGAAGAGGCCGCCCAGGGGGCGAGCAAGCGCTTCACCTTGCCCAGCGGCAAGCAGGTGGACCTCAAGGTCGCCCCCGGCACCGTCGAGGGGCATCGCATGCGCCTCAAGGGCCAGGGTGAGGCCAGCGTGGAAGGCGGCGCCGCCGGCGATGCCTTCGTCACCATCCAATATGCCCCGCATCCGAAGTTCCGCCGCGACGGCGACGACCTGCGCACGGATCTGGCGGTCTCGCTGGAAGACGCGGTGCTGGGCGCCAAGGTGCGGGTGCCGACCCTGTCCGGGGCGGTGGAACTGAATGTTCCGGCCTGGACCTCCAGCGGACGGACCTTCCGCCTGCGCGGCAAGGGCATGCCCAAGACCGACGGCGGCCAGGGGGATCTGCTGGTGACCCTGACCATCGCGCTGCCGGACGCCCGTGATCCGGAACTGGAAGCCTTGCTGCGCAAGCGCCGGGATGCCGCCGCCTCCTGAGGCCCGCCCATTGACTGCGGGCTGAGACGCCGGCGCCCCATGGTGCCGTCTGTCCGCGTTCCAGCTTTCCGTATTCCGCCTGGAAAAAGCAAAAGGCCCCGCCAGCCAGCGGGGCCTTTTGCTTGCCATCGGCTCCGGATGCCCGGTTGCCTGATGGCTCAGTGATACAGACCGCCCGGCGGTCCGGTGGGCGTCTCGGCGTCTTGGGACCCTAAATCCTGGTCCGACGGCAGTCAGACCGCGATGCGATCCACCGCTGCATTGGGTTCGCGCAGCACATAGCCGCGGCCCCAGACGGTCTCGATATAGTTCTTGCCCGATGAGGCGTTCGCCAGCTTCTTGCGCAGCTTGCAGATGAACACGTCGATGATCTTCAGCTCGGGCTCGTCCATGCCGCCATAGAGATGGTTCAGGAACATCTCCTTGGTGAGCGTGGTGCCCTTGCGGAGCGAGAGCAGCTCCAGCATCTGATATTCCTTGCCGGTCAGATGCACCCGGGCGCCTTCCACTTCCACCGTCTTGGTGTCGAGGTTGACTATCAGGTCGGCGGTCTGGATCACCGACTGGGCATGGCCCTTGGACCGCCGCACGATGGCGTGGATACGCGCCACCATCTCGTCCTTGTGGAACGGCTTGGTCAGATAGTCGTCGGCGCCGAAGCCGAAGCCCTTCACCTTGTCCTCGGTATTGGCGAGGCCGGAGAGGATCAGGATCGGAGTCTTGACCTTGGCAAGGCGCAGGCTGCGCAATACCTCAAAGCCGGACATGTCCGGCAGGTTCAGATCCAGTAGAATGATGTCGTACTCGTACACTTTGCCGAGGTCGACGCCTTCTTCACCGAGATCCGTCGTGTAGACGTTGAAACTTTCCGACTTCAGCATCAATTCGATGCTTTGGGCCGTGGCACTGTCGTCCTCGATGAGCAAGACGCGCATGGCAATCCCTTTCCTCGCAACAACCCGAATGGCGGGGTGCCGCCCTTCGCGTGCTCGGCCGACGTGTGATTCGCGGTACGTGTGTAGAATCGATAACCGAAACTGATTCCGCAGGACAAGAGTCCCGGCGAAAAACTTTGTGCATCGGGACGAAGACTGAGTCTGCGCCTCGAAATTAAGTTGTTCGCGTTAACCTACACCGTATCGGCACACCGCCCCTCGAGCCCTTGGAAAATCCGGATCGCCCGCCGACGACGCACGCTCCGAACCATGGGGTCATCATTAACGAAGGGGGTAAACGATTGGTTTCCAACCGCCCCCTTTCGTCGATTTTCGCCGCAAAGCCGCGCGGCGGTAACAAAGGGGCAACCCTATATGCCCATTCTTCGGGGCGAGTGGAGCCGGGGTCCCGGTTCCTGCGTTCCTCGGAGTGTCGCGTTCATGAAATCCCGTGAGCCCCTGATCCGTGCCAAGAGGTTCAAGATCGACGATGCCCGGCGCCGTCTGGCCCAGATCGACACCATGATCGGCGAATTCGACCGCATGGCGTCCGAAATGGAGCGGGACATCGCCGCCGAGGAGCAGCGCTCCGGCATCAGCGATCCGCGCCACTTCGCCTATCCGCCCTTGGCTGCCTCCGCCCGCCAGCGGCGCGAGAACCTGGTGCGCTCCGCCGACGACCTGCGGGTCCAGCGCGCGGAAGCCCAGGCAGTCTATGATGAGGCGCAGGCCGAACTGGTTCTGGCGGAAGCCGCCGGCGAGCGCGAGCGCGCCTTGGAGGGCGAAGCCATCGAACGCCGCGCCGCCTGGCGCCAGGGCGAGCCCGCCCGTATGTGATCTGGGGGGCGTCCCGCGCCCCGGTTTTTCACCGCCTCGGCCGGCGCATCCTATGCATGTGCCGGCGGGAGGCGACAACGCCCGTCGCCTCGTCTAGTTTCGGCGCTGTGTGCGCTCGGTCAATGCGTCGCCGAAGCCGTGGCGCGGCGTCCCTGTGCGGGTGGGCGGCCCTGTGGCCCGTCCGCGTCCGCCGAGAGGACGCCGCCCATGCCGCTGAAGAGCGCGTGCCTGCGTCGCCGTTCCCGTCCGCCGGCCCGCGCCGTGCCAGGAGATCAGAGGTCCCGTGACGAGTCCAAGCCCGCTGGCCCCGTTGCTGAGCGCCATCGCCAAGGGAGATGTGGCGGCGCTGGAGCGGCTCTATCGCCTCTCCAATCCCAAGCTCTATGGGCTGGTGCTGCGCATCCTGAGGCGCCCCGAACTGGCGCAGGAGGCGCTCAAGTCGACTTATGTGCGCATTTGGCGCGATGCCAAGCGCATGCCCGCGGACATCGATCCCTTGTGCTGGCTGGCCACCGTCGCCCGCGACAGCGCCCTGGATCTTGCCCGCACCACCGAGGATGCCGGCGAGGCCTGGGAGCCGTTCGAGGTGGATGAGCCGGCCGAGGATCCCCTGGCCCGCGCCGGCCATTCGGAGGAATTGCGCCGCTTCCTCGGCTGCCTGGGCAAGCTCTCCGAGGAGCGGCGGCGAATGATCCTGCTGGCCTATTACGACGGCTGGAGCCGCGAGGCGCTGTCGGTCTATTTCGACGCCCCTATGCACACCGTGAACACCTGGCTGAAACGCAGCGTGGTGGAGATTGACGAGCACCTCGCCCAATGACCGTGAACGAGGATGATCGCCAATTCGTCGCGGAATATGTGCTCGGCACCCTTCCGGCCGCCCTGCGCCTGATGGTGCGGGCGCGGTTCAACGACGAGCCCGAGATCGCCGCCTTGGCGCAGATGTGGCAGCGCCGGCTGGCGCCGCTGCATGAACTGGCAGTGCCCATCGCCCCGCCGCGCGACATCTGGCCGGACATTGCCGCCATCATCGCCCCGCCGGACTACACCCCCGCCGAACTGGCCAGCGGCAAGGCCGCAGCCTCGGCGGCTCTGCCCGAATTCATCGTCCCCGCGAAGGAGCCGGAGCCCGACGAGACCGGAACAGGGGAGGGCGATACGCCCGTGGTGCTCGCCGCGCCCCTCAGCGCGGCATCCGGCCCGCAGGCGCGCCGCTGGAAGCTGACCGCGATCCTGCTCGGCGGCGGTCTGGTGGCGGTGGCCGGCACCTTCGGCTACCGGGAATATGAGCGCGCACAGGAGCAGTTCTATCTGGCCTCGCTGCAGGAGGCGCGGGCGGCGGCGGTGCTGGTGCGCCTCGATCCCCGCACCGGCGACGTCATCGTGCGTCCGCTGCTGGATCCCGCGCCCGACGGCAAGACCTACCAGCTCTGGCTGGTGCCCGATGGCCAGCCGCCGCGCTCGCTCGGCACCTTCAACAGCGCCTTCGGCACGCGCTCGGACGCGATCCGCAAGCTCGGCGCCAAGGGCGCGGCCAAGGCCACCCTGCAAGTGACGCTGGAGCCGGAGGGCGGCTCGCCGTTCGCACCCACCGGCGAGGTGGTCTATTCGGGCCGGCTGCTGCCGGAATAGGATCGCAGCGCTCGCCGCCCCGGATCAGTGCAGCGCCGAGGGCTGGGCGTCCGCCTCCAGGGGTGGGGCGCTGCGTTCGCCGATCGGCGCGGCGGCCACCACCCGGTTGCGACCGCCATCCTTGGCGGCATAGAGCGCATGGTCGGCGGCATCGATGAGCACGTCGATGGGCCCGGTCATGGTCTCGCCGGCCTCCACCGTGGCAATGCCGATGGCCACTGTGACCTGTGTGGCATGCCCCCCCACCATGGCGAGATGCTCCTGCATCCGGCTGCGCAGGCGCTCGGCGATGGCCGCGGCATCTCCTCGCCCGGCGCGCGGCAGCACCACGCAGAATTCCTCGCCGCCGTAGCGGCCGAGGATATCGCCCGCCCGCAGGCTCTCCCGTGCCTTTTGCGCGAACGCCTCCAGCACCATGTCGCCGACCCGGTGCCCGAAACGGTCATTGACTTGCTTGAAGTGATCGAGATCCACCAGGAATACCGAGAATGGCCGGCCGTAGGCCACGGTGCGATCCAGCAGTTGCTGGCCCCGGCGCAGCAGAGCGCGGCGATTGTTGAGGCCGGTCAGCTCATCGGAGGAGGCGAGGCGGTCCAGCACCATCAGCAGCGCGCCATAGTTGAGGCCCACGCCACACACGAGGCTGATGAGCAAGGTTACCGCGAGTTGGTCGCTCGCCGGCATTCCGAGCAGCGGCTGGCTGCCGGTGGCGATCGTCACCATGCGGGCCAGATGCAGCGCGCAGAAGATGGACAGGAACAGCGCCACTCCCAGACGGGTGAAGGCCGGGCCGGTGGGCGGGGTGCGAGCCAGGCGCCACGCCGCCGCGCCCATCCAGCCTACGGTGGCGAGGGAAAACACCATGGCCCGGTTCAAGGGGGAGCCCGGCATGAGCCAGGTGGCGAACGCCACGATGGCCGCGATTGCCACATTGAGGGCCAGCAGAGCGGCAGGCGTGGGCGCGCGATCGAAGCTGCGCATGCCGATATAGACCAACGCAGTGGAGAGCAGAAACCAGAAGTTGGCGTAGGGAATGACCCGCGGCAGGATGGCCATATTGAGCGCCATGAGCGCCAGCCCGGCGACACTGGCGAAGTTGGCGATGCTCCAGATGGCAAGCGAGCGCTCGCTGCGCACGTGCAGCCAGGCCAGCATCTGCACGAATCCCATCACCACGCCCAAGGCCGCGGAGGTCACAATGATCGTGCTTGCATCAAAGGTCATGGCACGTCGCAATCAAGCGCGCCGCAAAATGCTCGGTCGCCGGTTCGAAATCGCCCCTACTGTCCCAGGCGCGACTTACCTCCGCAAGGGCGAAGCCGTGAAACCGTAATCTCATTGCGATCACTTCCGAAGCTGATGCCTTCACGGTCGCCCGGCGAGGTACCAGTGTGCGAGGTCTAGGCGGGTCTGGCGGCGGAAAAAGGGCGCTTTCCTCGGCAACGGATTTGAAGCCGGCACGGGCCGTGGCATAAGCAGGCCAACATGGCTGTCGGTGGGCAGCGCGCGCCGGTCATGGCCTAGAGGCACGGGCAGCCGGCGCGGGGACAGGTTCTGGGGCCGGCGGGCCTGAAGGGAAATGGGGATCCATGACCGTTGCCGTCGTCGTCGAGCAGGCCGTCAAGCAATTCGGTCCCCACAAGGCGCTGTCCGGAATCTCGCTGGCCGTGGAGCCGGGGGAACTGGTGGCGCTGCTGGGGCCGTCTGGCTCCGGCAAAACCACCTTGCTGCGCATCATCGCCGGACTGGAGAGCCTGGATTCCGGCCGGGTGATCCTGGATGGCACCGATGCCTCCCACGTGCCGGTGCGCCAGCGCGGCATCGGCTTCGTGTTCCAGCAATATGCCCTGTTCCGGCACATGAACGTGGCCGACAACGTCGCCTATGGCCTGCGCTCGCGCCCGCGCGCCACCCGGCCGAGCGAGGCGGACATTCGCGCCCGCGTCGCTGATCTGCTGACCCTGGTGCAACTGGAGGATTACGGCACGCGCTATCCGGCGCAATTGTCCGGCGGCCAGCGCCAGCGTGTGGCTCTGGCGCGCGCCTTGGCCATCGAGCCGAAGGTGCTGCTGCTGGACGAGCCGTTCGGCGCCCTCGACGCGCTGGTGCGCAAGGAATTGCGCGCCTGGCTGCGCGACCTGCACGATCGCACCGGCCACACCACCTTGTTCGTGACCCACGATCAGGACGAGGCGCTGGAACTCGCCGATCGGGTGGTGGTGATGAGCGAGGGCCGCATCGAGCAGATCGGCTCGCCGGACGATGTCTATGACCGCCCGGCGACGCCGCGGGTGTTCGGCTTCATGGGCGAATCGAGCCGGCTGACGGTGCAGATCCGCGCCGGCACCGCCCAGGTGGGCGGCACCGAGGTGGCCAGCCCCTTGGCGCCGGTGCCCGAGGGCGAGGGGCTGCTGTTCGTGCGGCCGCAGGATGTAGCCATCGGCCTGGCCGGCACGCCGGGGCTGGACGGAGTGGTGCGCGGCTTCCGCCGCCACGGCGCCATCCGCCGCCTGACGGTGGAAGTGGCCGGCGGCCAGGTGGAGGCGGACATCTCGCCGGCGGTGCATGCCGCCAACGGCACCAAGGTGGCGGTGCGCTTCCAGCGCGCCCGGCTGTTTCCGGCTGCGGGTGGCGGCGTGGACTGCCGCCCGCCGGCCGCCCATCAGACCGGCGAATATGCCATCTGAGTCCGCGTCGGCGGCCTCGTCCTTTCGTGCTCTGAGGAGTTGCGCTCATGACTCACTCGCTGGGGACTGATCCCCTCTCGCCCCGTCCGGTGGACCGGGCCCTGGATCCGGGCTTTCGCCACGGCCAGTCCGGCGAGCCGAATTATTCCGGCGTCACCTCCTTCCTGCGCCGGCGCTATGCGCCGGACGGCGGCGGCGCCGAGGTGGTGGTGTGGGGCGTGCCGCTGGACGTCACCGTCTCCAATCGCCCCGGCACCCGCTTCGGCCCGCGCGCGGTGCGGGCGGCCTCCGCCATTCTCGATGGCGACCCGCTCTATCCCTTCAACGCCGATCCGTTCGGCCCGCTGGATGTGGCGGACGCCGGCGACGGCGTGTTCGACTATGGCCTGCCTGCCGGCATTCCCGCCGCCATCGAGGCGCAGGCGGCGCGGCACTATGGGCGCGGCGCCCATCTGGTGACGCTGGGCGGCGATCATTTCCTGACCTATCCGGTGCTCAAGGCGCTGGTGGCGCGCATGGGCGCGCCGGTGGCGCTGGTGCAGTTCGACGCCCACCAGGACACCTGGGACGATGACGGCACCCGCGTCGACCACGGCACCATGATCACCCGCGCGGTGAAGGACGGGCTGATCCGGGTGGAGCGCTCGGTGCAGGTGGGCATCCGCACCCATGCGCCCAATGATTTCGGCATCGCCATCATCGACGGCTACAGTGCCGGCGAGATGGGGCCGCGCGCCCTGGCTGACGCCATCACCGCCCGCGTGGGCGATGCACCGGCCTATGTCACCTTTGACATCGACGCCCTCGACCCGGCCTTCGCGCCCGGCACCGGCACGCCGGTGTGCGGCGGGCTCAGCAGCCGTGAGGCGCTCGAAACGCTGCGGCGGCTGGGGAGCCTCGATCTGAAGGGCTTCGACGTGGTGGAAGTCTCCCCGCCCTACGACCATGCGGAGATCACCGCGCTGGCGGGCGCCTCGCTGGCGGCGTGCTATCTGGGCCTGCTGGCGGCGCGCAAGGCGGCGGGGGCGGCCATCGCGCCGTGACGATGACCGGCGGTGCCCGGCGTCGGGACACCAGGTGCAGGGTTTCAGGTCCGGATTATTGAGAGAGTGCCCGACATTGCCCTGGTGCCGGATCGCAGCGGTCGGCGCCTTATGTTCATTGGAAACGGCGCCATGCGGCTGACGCTTTATGCCTATGTGTTTCCCGCGGCGGCACTGGCGCTCGCCTTTCTGGGGCCTTTGGCCCATCTGCCGTTCACCGCCGGGCTGGCGGTGGTGCAGACGCTGCTGCTGGTGGGATGCTCGTTCGCCTGCGTCCACCATGCGGAAGCCATCGCCGATCGCATCGGCCAGCCGTTCGGCACCTTGGTGCTGACCCTCAGCGTGACGGTGATCGAGGTCTCGGTCCTGGTCTCGATGATGCTCAATGGCGAGAACAATCCAACCCTGGCGCGCGAGGCGGTGCTCTCCACCGTGATGTTCGTGTGCACCGGCATCGTCGGGGCCTGCCTGCTGCTGGGTTCCTTGCGGCATCGGGAGCAGGAGGTGCGCCAGCAGGGCGTCAACGGCTATCTGTCGGTGATCATCGCCATTTCGGTGCTGTGCCTGCTGCTGCCGGAAGCCACCGCCGCCGGCCAGCGCGGCGGCAGCAACCAGTTTCAGATCGGCTTCATCATGGCCGGCACCGTGCTGCTCTACGGTGCCTTCCTGTTCATGCAGACCGTCCGCCACCGCGACGATTTCCTCGTGGACGATACCGAGATCCGGGAGGATCCCCGCGAGAAGCGCATGGGGGTCCACATTCCCTTGCTGCTGGCAGGGCTGGTGGGGGTGGTGGCGCTGTCCAGCGGGGTCGCGGCCGGCGTGGAGGAGGGGCTGGACCGGCTCGGCCTGCGCGATCCCGATGCGGTGGTGGGCGCGGCGGTGGTGGCGCTGCTGCTGCTGCCCGAGACCATCACCGCCATTCGCGCCGCCCGCTGCAATGAACTCCAGCGCAGCGTCAACACGGCACTGGGCTCGGCCCTGGCCACCATCGGCCTGACCATGCCGGCCATGTTCGTGGTCAGCCAACTGGTGGGGCGCCCCATCGCTTTGGGCCTCGATCCGGAGGACCGCATCCAGCTGCTGCTGGTGTTGGTTCTGTCCATCGTCAGCTTCGGCACCGGGCGCACCAATCTGCTGAACGGCTTCGTGCATCTGGTGCTGTTCGCCATCTATGTGATGACGCTGTTCGTGCCGTGAGCGCGCCGCCCGCCGGTCTTTTCCCAATGCTGCGCCGGGGTGGTGGAGGTTCGGGTGGACACTGGGCGGGCACGGTGGCATGTTCCGCCCGTCATCATGCGAGGCCCGGCCCGTGAAAGAGTTCCTGCTTCTCGTCTTTACCTGGTGGAACAAGAAAACCATCGGGACCATGGTCTGGACGCGCCGCCATGGCGAACGGGTGGGCCAGGACGAATTCGGCAATACCTATTACCGCACCCGGGGCGGCGCCATCGATCCCAACCTGGGCTTCCAGCGTCGCTGGGTGATCTATAGCGGCTATGCCGATAGCACCACGATTCCTCCGGGCTGGTACGGCTGGATCCACAACCGCACCGACGTTCTCCCCACCGAGGAAGTCTACACCCCCAAGCCCTGGCAGAAGCCGCATCTGCGCAATTTCACCGGCTCGCCCCGTGCCTACCGCCCGAAGGGCTCGGTCCAGTCCGGCGGCGCCCGCCCGCGCGTGACCGGCGACTACAGCGCCTGGACGCCCGGCGAATAGACCGAATCCGCTGCGCCCGCCCGCCCAGGGTGCCGGCGCGGGATAACCTGCGCGCATGCCGGGCGAGATCGCCCGGCCGCCCTCGCCAAGCCGCAATGCGGATGTTAACGAGCAGGCGGCGCAGTGGGGCGCTCCGGCCGTCCGGTCGGCCCGGAACTTTGCAGGTGCGCGTCTGATGCGTTTGAACCGTGTTGCCCAGGCCATGCTCGCCTCGACCCTGGTGTTCGCGGCGGTGAGCGGCCCCCTCGGATCCGCATGGGGCCAGAGCCGAAACGGCATCGATTCCGCGCCGCTGCTGCCGCCCGCCGGCGTCGGTACGCCCGATTATTCCCCGCCCGCCAATCGCACTCAGCAGCGCCCGCAGCCCGCTCCGGCGCCAGCCGCGCCCTACCAGGGCATCTATGGCGGCAGCGCGCCCGCCCAGCCGGCGCCGCCCGCCGCGCAGACGCAGGGCCCCACGCAGCCCGGCCGCGCCCGCCCCACCCAGCCGCCCGCTGCCGGCGCGCCTGCGACACCAGCCGCGCCCGCGGCTCCCGCCGACAGCGACGTGCTGGTGGTGCAGCCGCCGGCGGAGAAGATCGCCAATCCCACCGCCGTCTATGCGGGCCTGGATAAGATCACCGGCCGCATCACCTCGTTCGAGGTGGCCATGGGCGAGACGGTGCAGTTCGGCGCGCTGCAGGTGACGCCGCGGGCTTGCTACACCCGCCCGCCGACCGAGCCGCAGAACACCACCTCCTTCACCGAAGTGAACGAGATTACCCTGAAGGGCGAGGCCAAGCGCATCTTCACCGGCTGGATGTTCGCCTCAAGCCCCGGCCTGCACGGCGTCGAACACCCGGTCTATGACGTTTGGCTGACTGACTGCAAAGCCACCGCCCCCGTCACCGCCAAGCCCGGCGGCCAGAAGTAATAATTGGCGGCCACCGGCAGCGCCTGCTCCAGCAGGCGGTGATACGCGCGGCGGGTGACATCGACGGCGCCGAAGCCCTGGAGATGGCTGGTGACGAACTGTGTGTCCAGCAGCTTGAACCCGCCCGCCTTCAGTCGCGCCACCAGATGCACCAGGGCGACCTTGGAGGCATCGCGCTCCACATGGAACATGCTCTCGCCGAAGAAGGCGCCGCCCAGTTCCACCCCATAGAGCCCGCCCACCAGCCGCCCGTCGCGCCAGGCTTCCACCGTGTGGCACTGGCCGCGGGTGAACAACTCCGCATAGAGGCGGCGGATGCGCTGGTTGATCCAGGTCTTGTCGCGGCCCTCCTGCGGGGCGGCGCAGCCGTCGATCACCCCATCGAAATCGGTATCGATCCGGATCTCGAATTTGTCGGCACGCACCGTACGGGCGAGGCGGGTGGGCACATGGAAGGTGTCCAGCGGGATGATGCCGCGCCGGTCGGGCTCGATCCAATAGAGGCCGGGGTCCTCGGCGCTTTCCGCCATGGGGAAGATGCCGCAGGCATAAGCCTTCAGCAGCACGTCCGGAGTGATATCGACGACGGGATCGCGGGGTCGGCTCATGGCGCCATCCTAATCCAGGTCCGGTGCCGGTTGCACTAGAGGGCGATCCGATCAGATTGAATCAACTTCTGCGACAAAGCCCGTCCGACACGTCAGAGAGACCATTTTACCGTCCACGTGGCGAAGACATGTGAACGGGACCAATTCTCACGCTGCGGGAAGTCGGTGCGATGTGGCGTCATTCCGCCGCGCCTCCGCAGCGGTAGCCGACGGGGGCAT
The DNA here is from genome assembly GCA_943369575.1 of Azorhizobium sp. AG788. Lineage (GTDB taxonomy): Bacteria > Pseudomonadota > Alphaproteobacteria > Rhizobiales > Xanthobacteraceae > Azorhizobium. Next base: position 21,773 of record CALRNP020000058.1, read on the forward strand.
GCCGCGTTGCGGCAACATGCCGTCGACTCCGCATGGCTCGCCCCAAAAAGGGATGTACAACCGTAGTCATTCTGTCATCTAGCCGCGCTACTGCCCCCAAGGGGGCGTGCGGCTGCAGCCCTTCTGTGTCCTCGTCTTCAGCGGGTGTTCGTCATGTTTCTTCCGTCCGCCGCCGGCAAGACGAGCGATCCGCGCCCCCGCCCGATGGTGAGCGCGTTCGATCTGTTTGCCTTCGTGCTGGTGTTCGGGCTGTTCGCCCTGTTCACCCAGGGCACGCAGCAGACCCTGATCCCCATCGCCGACATGCAGCAGGTGCCGATCTCGCTCAGCCCCTGGGATCTGCCGGAATATGCCCTGCGCACCACGCTGCGCATGCTGGCGGCCATCATCGCCTCGCTGGTGTTCACCTTCGCCTATGGCGCGCTGGCGGCCAAAAGCCGGCGGGCGGAGATGGTGCTGATCCCGCTGCTGGACATTCTCCAGTCGGTGCCGGTGCTGGGCTTTTTGTCCTTCACCGTGCTGTTCTTCATGAACCTGTTCCCCGGCCAGGTGCTGGGCGTGGAACTGGCGGCGGTGTTCGCCATCTTCACCAGCCAGGCCTGGAACATGACCTTCAGCTTCTACCAGTCGCTGAAGACGCTGCCGCGCGATCTGGAAGAGGTGTCCCACAGCTTCCGCCTCACCGGCTGGCAGCGCTTCTGGCGCCTGGAGGTGCCGTTCTCCATGCCGGGCCTGGTGTGGAACACCATGATGTCCATGTCGGGGGGCTGGTTCTTCGTGGTGGCCTCCGAGGCGATCTCGGTGGGCAACACCACCATCACCTTGCCGGGCATCGGCGCCTATGTGGCCACCGCCATCACCGAGAAGAACCTCGGCGCCGTGGCCTGGTCGGTGCTGGCCATGCTGGTGATCATCCTGATCTACGACCAACTTCTGTTCCGCCCGCTGGTGGCCTGGGCCGATCGCTTCCGCTTCGAGCAATCCGCCGGCGCGCCGCCGCCGCGCTCCTGGGTGCTGGATCTGGTGAAGCGGGCGCATCTGTTCCGCCTGGTGCTCTCGCCGCTGGGCGCGCTGTTCCGGGGCGCCGCCCGCATGCCGCTGCGCAGCCCGCTGCCCGTTCCGCACCACGTCAGCCGCGCCTGGGCCAGCCGGCCCATGGACGGGGTGTGGATGGCCATGGTGATCGGCGTCTCGCTCTATGGGCTGTGGCTGATCGTCAGCTTCGTCGCCACCGAAGTGGCCTGGCGCGAAGTGCTGAACGTGTTCTGGCTGGGCTTCCTCACCCTGATCCGGGTGGCGGTGCTGATCGCGCTGGCCTCGCTGGTGTGGGTGCCGGTGGGGGTGTGGATCGGGCTGCGGCCGAAGGTGGCCAATGCGGTGCAGCCGGTGGCGCAGTTCCTCGCCGCCTTCCCAGCCAACATCGTGTTTCCGTTCGCGGTGGTGATGATCGTGCGCTTTGGGCTCGATCCCAATGTCTGGCTGTCGCCGCTGATGATCCTGGGGACCCAGTGGTACATCCTGTTCAACGTCATCGCCGGCGCCAGCGCCTTCCCCAATGACATGAAGGAGGCCGCCAACTCCTTCCATCTCAAGGGCGCGCAATGGTGGTTCAAGGTCATCCTGCCGGGGGTGTTCCCCTATTATGTCACCGGCGCCTTGACCGCCAGCGGCGGCTCCTGGAACGCCAGCATCGTCGCCGAGGTGGCCAGCTGGGGTAACACCACCCTGCGCGCTGAGGGGCTGGGCTCCTATATCGCCGAGGCCACCACCGCCGCCGACTTCCCGCGCATCACGCTCGGCATCGCCGTCATGTCGCTCTATGTGATGGCCTTCAACCGCACCCTGTGGCGCCCCCTGTTCACCTTCGCCTCCAAGCGCCTGCGCCTGGATTGAGGAGACGCACCCATGCTTGAAACCGCAGCCTCCAAAGCGGGCACGCCCCTGGTGGAAGTGTCCCATGTGGTGCAGTCGTTCAAAAAGAACGACAACAACCGCTTCCTGGTGCTGGACGACGTCTCGCTGACCATTGCCGAAGGCGAGATCGTCGGCCTGCTGGGCCGCTCCGGCTCCGGCAAGTCCACCTTGCTGCGCATCATCTCCGGCCTGGTGCCGCCCTATGCGGGCGAGGTGAAATGGTGCGGCGAGGCGGTGAAGGGCCCGTGCAAGGGCCTCTCCATGGTGTTCCAGACCTTCGCGCTGTTTCCCTGGCTCACCGTGCTCCAGAATGTGGAGATCGGGCTGGAAGCGCTGGGCATCGACGCCACCGAGCGGCGGCGACGGGCGGAGCAGGCCATCGATCTGATCGGCCTTGGCGGCTTCGAGAGCGCCTATCCCAAGGAATTGTCCGGCGGCATGCGCCAGCGGGTGGGCTTTGCCCGCGCCTTGGTGGTGCATCCGCGCCTGATGCTGATGGACGAGCCGTTCTCGGCCCTGGACGTGCTGACCGCAGAGACCCTGCGCACCGACATCATCGATCTGTGGACCGACGGCCTGCTGCCGATCAAGTCGATCCTGATCGTGACCCATAA
>CALRNP020000059.1:0-23829 GCA_943369575.1 Azorhizobium sp. AG788
CTGAAAAACTTATTAAGGCCAAATTCTGTCCCGAACGCAATCTGTCGCAATCGCGGAACATCGGCATTGCGATGGCGGCGGGAGACATCGTCGCCTTTATCGATGACGACGGCATCCCGGAGCCGGAATGGCTGGCGCAGTTGAGTCTGGCCTTTGCCTCGCCAGGGGTGAAGGCTGCTGGTGGCAAGGTTTTCGACCATACGGGCGCGCGCTATCAGTATCTCTACGCCGCTTGTGATCGGCTCGGCAATGCGATCATCGACCTCAAAGCCCCCGTCGGTGATGCCTCATTCCCGCTATCGAACGTGTTTCCGTATGTTCAGGGGACGAATAGCGCGTTTGTGCGTGAGGCCCTGGTCCAGATCGGGGGATTCGACGAAGAATACGAATTCTACCTGGATGAAACCGACGTGTGTTGCCGAATGGTCGATGCGGGCCATTCCATTGCCCAGCTCGATAATGCGGCTGTCCATCACAAATATATGCCGAGCAGCATACGGAATTCCGATCGGATTACGACGAACAAGTTTGCAATTATAAAGAACAAAATATACTTCTCCATTGTTAATAATTTAGGTCACTATCCCTTCGCGCGGGTCATGGATGATGCGCTGCGTTTCGCGCAACAGCAGCGCTCGGATCTAGAATATCATGTTGCTGGTGGCCGCCTGCGGCCAGAGATATTGGAGCAATTCGATGAGGACCTTGAGCGGGCGCTTCGCATGGGCGTGGCCAGGGGCTTGTCCGGTAGCCGGCGTACGCGTCCGGCCAGCTATTTCGAGAATTCGGAGCCATTCCGACCTTACACGACCCTCCGCGCGCCGGAATCGAGGCGGACGTTCGTCTTTCTGAGCCAGAACTACCCCCCAGCTCATATGGACGGCATTGCCAAGTATACGCAGGATATCGCCCGTGCGGTGGCAGCTCGCGGCCATACGGTGCATGTCCTTGCCCGCGGCAAGGACTATGCAAGGGTTGATCTCGAGGACGGCGTATGGGTCCACCGACTTGTGGACAAGGATTGCCCGCGTCTGGTGCTACCGTCGGGCGAAAAGCTTCCGCAAAATATAAGTAATCACGCTCAGACGGTTCTTGAGGAGATCGAGCGGATTTCGAGTTTCCGAAAGGTCGATGTCGTCGAGGCCTCAAGTTGGGATTGTGAAGCAATCGCGTTGCTTTTGGATGGTCGCTATCCCGTCGTGACGAATATCGTTACGACCCTTCAGCATTGGTTAGATACCCATCCTGAGTATCTCGAAGATCCAAACTGGATGACCTCTTTCGGCCAGCCGATGATTGTTGCTGAAAAACAGTTATTCGATCGGTCAGATCTTGTTATCTCCGCCAGTCGCGCCATCGCCACCGCGATCACGGAACGGTATGGGTCAGTGCTCGAAAAGCGCACGGCCTTCATCCCGCACGGCATGTCGGACATGGCGCGCCTGCCGCGCTCGCGCCCGACGAAGCTCAGCGAATCCGTTCCTGGAAGCATCAACATTCTCTTTCTCGGCCGTCTCGAGCTTCGAAAGGGCATCGACGTTCTCCTGGACTGCGTCCCCGATATCGTAAGGGCGCATCCAAACGTGCAGTTCTGGATCGCCGGCGACAATGCCATTCCCATCGTCGGCACGCAGACCGCGATGCAGCGCTTTCTGCAATCTCCGGAGTCGTCAGCGACATTGGCGAATATTCAGTTCCTGGGCCGCGTGAGTGATGACGAACTGCGGTGGCTCTATGCGAACTGCGATATCTATACGTCACCATCCCGCTTCGAGAGCTTTGGTCTCATCTTTGTCGAGGCCATGATGTTTTCCAAGCCCTCTGTCGGCACGGATAACAGTGGCATTGCCGAGATCGTCGAGCATGACGTCACCGGCTTGTTGGCGCGCGCGGGCAATGTTGATGACCTGAAGGAGGCGCTGCTTCGACTTGTCGGTGATGCCGGTTTGCGTGCACGTCTGGGGGCAGCGGGTCGACAAGTGTTCGAGACGCGGTTCGAATCCGGTGCCGTGGCAGAGGGGCGTGTTCGCGCCTTGAGCAGCGTTGCGCGGGAGCAGATCGACGAGCGCCAGTTGCGGCAGGCGCCTGGGGTCAGAGAGATCGTTGTCGGTCTGGGTCAATCCGGCTTCCTCATTGCGGACGGCAGCGGCATTGAACTGGCCATAGGGGGCGCTCGGGTGGTCTATGCCACATTCTGGGCACATGCATGGAGTGGGATCGCGGCGCTGACCATTGACGGCGTCCTGCTATCATCTGTCGACCTCTATCACCCGAGCGGTGCCTATCGGACCATCCGGTTGGATCTCGGGACGCAGCGAGATAACGTGACCCTTGGTATATTGCGGTCGGGGAGGAAGTCCACACAGGCTGCCAATTCCGAAGTCATCATTCATTCCGTGCAAAAGAAATAATCAGGCTGGGTCCATGTCCTACCGCCGCGCAAACGATAACGGGCTGAAGATTGCCATTGTAAATGGCATTTGCGTACGAGGGGATGCGATTTCCGAATCCGTCCTGGGCACGGCAAGGGCTCTTGAAAAGAACCTGAGTTCAGAGTGCTGCATCTTCACTTATGTCTGTGAGGAGGCCGAAATTCCTCACCGCATCGTGCAGTCCTCGACGGACATCCTGACCGATCCGTTTTTTCTTGCGGCCGATCTTGTTATCTATCATTTTGGTATTTACTATGAATTGTTTAATGCTATTGCTATAGGTAATGGCCACGCGAAGCAAGTTGTTGTTTATCACAACGTAACACCAAAAGAACACTTAGATAAGGCGCAGCATCGTCTCATCGATAAATCGATGGCCCAGGTCGCCAATATCTCATTCGCTGACGAGGTGTGGGCGGACAGTGAATTCAATATGGAATGTCTTCGCGAATATGGTCTATCTGATATAAAAATAGAAGTTTGTCATTTGTATAGCAAGTTGTCTTCGGAAGGAGGGTGCGTAAAGGCAATGGATGTCGATGCAATCGGCCTCCTGTATGTGGGCCGCTTCGTTAAGTCGAAAGGTGTTCTTGAACTCCTTGAAGCGGTGCGCCTTGCCTCTGCCGAGACACTTGCTCGATTTAATCTCACTTTGATTGGCAATGTAGGACTATCGGACCCGGCCTATATCAAAGAAATCGTTCAGAAATGTGCCGAGCCGGATCTTGCAAATATCGTGAATTTTGTCGGCAAGGTTGATGATGCGACGCTCCAAGAGGCCTATATGCGTGCCCACGGTTTCGTCATCGCTTCCTATCATGAGGGCTTCTGCGTGCCCTTGGTCGAGGCTATGCGTGCGGGGTGCGTTCCGGTCGGATTTGCTGCGGGCAACGTCGCGAGCTTGATCGGACCGATGGGCTATGTGGTTCCCACGGGCGACGTGCGGGGGCTCGCGGATAGCATCGTGTCCCTGACCGAGTTTCTCGGCGCTCAGGAGGCACGCTCCCGCCAGGATGCTCGGCAGGTACCTTGGGCGCGTGGCGCACAGACATTCGCAGCTTATAAGGCCGCATTGGGGGAATACGCAGAGACCTTCTCATTCGAGAGCTTCAGCCGCCGCGTCACCGCACTCGCATCAGCGCTGCTCCCCGCCCGTCATCGGACGTGAGGGACGGCTTCGGACCCCGCCTTTGTCCGAAGTGAGATCGTCTTGGAACGGACGCAGGTGCTACCGCGCTGGGCAAAGGGATCCTTGCGGCTGTTGGTCGTTTGGCCACGTGGCGTGGGCCGTAAAGGGCCTCAGGGATCTCTTTGATCAAGAACGGACGCGACAGCGCCACCACGCGAGCAGTCCCGCAAGCATTCCATCGATGTCGAGCGTCGGCTGCCAGCCGGTTTCTGCTGTGAGGCGGGCATGGGTGCCGAACGCCGTTGGTATCTCGGAGGGGCGTAGACGGCCTGGATCCTCCACCAGATCAAATGGGGTCTGCGCCAGCAGGGTCAACTGGCGGAGCAAGCTTGCGATACTGCGTGGCCGCCCCGACGCCACGTTGATCACCGAGCGGCTCTCGGCCGGCGGCGCCAGCAGCAGCCGGATATACGCATCGACGACGTCGCCGACCGGCAGGAAATCCCGTTCCGCCATCAGGTTCCCAACCTGCATCACGGGCGGAACCAAGCCTGCTTCAATGCGCGCGATCTGAGCGGCGAAGGACGGCAAGACGAAGCGTTCGTCTTGGCCAGGGCCGGTATGGTTGAAAGCGCGGGTCACAATAAGCCGAGTGGATCGAGGAAGCACGTCCCGCAACATCCACTCTGCAGCGAGCTTCGAGGCAGCGTAGGCATTCTGAGGTTGCGCCGGTGTGCTCTCATCTGCGGGGCCGGCATTAAAGCTCGACCCGTAGACCTCCCCCGTCGATGTGAAGAGAAACGTTGCGTCCGGAGCAAACTTCGCCACCGCGGAGGCAAGGGCAAGCGTACCGCTCAAATTGGCTCGCCAGGTGAGTTCGGCTGCGCCGACGGCAGTGGCGACGGATGATTGCGCCGCCAGATGCACGATGATCCGCGGCCGAAACTGCGCCACGATGGCGGCAACGTCGGCCTCGCGCGTGATGTCCCCGACGACGGTGTGCCATCGGCAATCCGGCTGCTCGGCGGCATCGCGGCTGACTTGGATATGTCGCGCGTGAGGAAAGGCACGCGCCAATGCCGGCGCCAGATGGCGACCGACGAATCCTGTTCCGCCAACAAGAAGAACGGTCTCTGCCTCGCGCATCGCTCGCCTCTTACGCCTTCAATCGCGCAAGGTCCGCATCGACCATCTCGCAGATCATTTCGGTGAGCCCGATCTGAGGCGCCCAGGAGAGCTTCTCCCGCGCCTTTGCGGCATTGCCGAGAAGAATGTCTACCTCAGCGGGGCGGAAGAGCGCCGGATCGATGATCAGATGATCCTCCATCTCGAGGCCCACGTGCCCGAACGCGATCCGGCACATATCCCGCACGGTGGTGGTCACGCCGGTGGCAACCACGTAATCGTCGGCTGCGTCCTGCTGCAGCATCAGCCACATAGCGCGAACGTAATCCTTGGCATGCCCCCAATCGCGCTTGGCGTCGATATTGCCCAGCCGCAGTTCGCTTTCCATGCCGAGCTTGATTCGGGCCACGCCGTTCGTGACCTTCCGGGTCACAAACTCGACGCCGCGCAGCGGGCTCTCGTGGTTAAACAAGATGCCCGACGATGCGTGCATGCCAAAACTTTCACGGTAGTTCACCGTGATCCAGTGCCCGTAGAGCTTTGCAACGGCATAGGGGGAGCGAGGATAAAACGGGGTCGTCTCGCTCTGCGCGGCCTCCTGAATCTTGCCGAACATCTCGGAAGAGGACGCCTGGTAGAAGCGTGCACCGGGCGCGGCGATACGAATGGCCTCCAGCACCAGGGTCACACCAACGCCGGTAATATTCGCGGTGAGGATTGGCTGCTTCCACGACGACGCGACGAAGGACTGAGCGGCGAGGTTATAAACCTCATCCGGCTGGACCTCCTTCATTACCGCGATCAGGCTTGAAAGATCCGACAGGTTGCCATCGATCAGTTGCACGTCTTTCTCGATCCCGAGCCACCGCAGCCGGTGTTCGGCGACCCCGAAGTGCGATGAGCGCCGGACGACACCGAATACGTCGTAGCCTTTTTCCAACAGCAGTTGAGACAGGTAAGCGCCATCCTGACCTGTAATTCCCGTCACCAACGCGCGTTTTGTCATGGCTTCCCCTCAATTCCGGTGGCGTCCATACCGTGGTCGAATACGTTTGTATACACTGTGGTAATGAACGAGAAGATACGGCTAATCACCCAATCATGTCATCGCAGAGCGCGACGCTGGGATGCGGGCGCTATACAATGCAAGTCGACGGAGCCGACCCAAGCCCCAACGCAAATATGATCGTCGGAAGGCTGTGATCGCGAGGTTTCGCCAGCCGAATGGCCGTTGCCTGGAAAGCGGTCACAATTACTGAGGCGGTGGCAGGGGCACGAGGCCTCCGGCCGCTCGATTGCGCCGCCATGCAACCGTCTGGCGGTGGATGGCCCGAAGCGGTTCAGCCGGCGACATGCGGCTAGCTGATGCTGGTCGGGCTGTCATCAATAGCGAGACGGCGCGCCTCCTGGGTCGCGGATATGGCAAACATGATGGATAGCGTCACGAAGGTGGCAATAAGGACGAAATCGCACCACGTGAAATGTTGAGACAGAAATTCGAATGTCGGCGCGCCGTAGGTCAGGAGGGTGATGTTCATGATCAGAATGCCGATGCGGACCTCGGTTGGTCCGAACCCCATCACCGCGAGGTGGAATTCCCGACGCACCACATTGCGCACGAAAACGTAGATGGACACCATGTGGTAGCCGGTCAGGGCCAGTAGTGCGGTGTCCAGCCGCGCGAAGGGCGACAGCCCAATCCCGCCGGCGATCAGTAGGTTTCCCACTACGTCGATATTCTGATCCAAGAAATATCCATACCGCGGCCGGGCGATGTCTCGTACCCGCGCCAGGGTGCCGTCGAGCGAATCGCCGAACCAGTGGATCAAGAGGCCGAGATTGGCCAGCCACAGGAAGTTCGTCGATATATGGCACGCCAGATAGCCGACCATCACCAGCAAGGCACCCAGTACGCCGAAGGCGGTCAGGTGATCGGGCATGACGGGCGAGGGAATCCGCGCGGCCATCCAGCGCAAGAGCCTGCGCTCGGGGCCGGCCAGGAAGCTCTCGTGAAATCGTTCGAACAGGCTTTCAGCCGGTGCCGTCACTGGTACATGCTCTCCACATTGTCCCTGAGTTGCCGTTCAGTGGCATCAGTTGTGTGCGCGCTCTGTGCGAACGGCTAGGGGGCGACGAACTGGCTTTAGGCGCGCCGGCCGATACGAGCGCGCATCGGGTGTTCCGCTACGGTGACGACCGAACTCTGCGGCCGTAATTCTGAGACAACCCCCTTTGATATCCTCTCGGCATGTCTGCGGGCGGCACACGCGCTTAAGAACTGTTCGATGGCTGTGAAATACGCTTCTCGCTCGTCGACGGCGTGCTGCACGGGGCGTGGCTCCGCGCGGGGGTGCTCTCCTGCCGTCCATGCGCGGATGGCGCGACCCCAGGCATCTGCGAGGCAAGGATCGAGGAGAAGAGCATTGGCATCCACGACCTCACGGTGGGCCGGGATGTTCGAAGCCATCACCGGCACGCCCAGGCGGGTGGCCTCGATGAGCGGCAGGCCGAACCCTTCTGCATGAGAGGGCATCAGCAGGCCGATGGCGCCCGTCAGCAGGCGCTTCAGCGAGGGGCTGGACAGGCCGGATACCACGTGAACGCGGGCGCGCAGTGCTTCGTTTTCCCGCACCGGCCGCAGGATCTCCTGGCTGCGCCAACCCGGCGAGCCGATGATGACCAAGTGCGGCGCCGCCGCGCCCATATCCTGCGTTAGGCCGCTCCATACATCGAACAGCAGGCTGTGATTTTTCCGCGGCTCGATCGCGCCGCAGATGACGAAATACTTCACGCCCTTCAGGGCCGGGTCGGGGACTGCCGGGGTATCGAACACCCGCGGGACCGGCAGCGGCTGCGCCAGGGTCATGATGTCATCGCGGCCGAACCGGCCGAGGGCCTGGCTGACGGTTTCCTTCGCGGCAGCGGTGGTGACGAGCAAGCCCGCGGCATAGCGCGCCGTGGAAGCAACCATGGTTGCATGATGGCTTGCGGAGGAGGGGGAGACATATTGCGGTGTATCAAGCGGAATGACGTCATGCAGCATGAACACCGGCGTCACGTCCGGCCGCGAATCCAGCCAGCGGAGATAGAGTGGCATGGCCAAGCTGATGTGGCCGACATTCACATAAACCGCGCGGTCCGGCACATGGTCCCTGGCGGACTGGCCAAACTTGAATCCGGTGGCGGATACCAGCGAGGCCATGCGCTTGGCCCGATGCCATGGGGTGAAGCGGGGCGGCGGCATAATCGCGCCGTCGCAGGTGCCTTCACCACGGAGATCGTGGACCAGTTGATGCCAAACGGTGTCATCATCGATGCCACGCCGTTCAGCCCAGAGCTTCTGGAGGCGAAACAGGCCACGCCGAACGGAGTGCCTGTCGAAAACCCGCATGCCTTGGAGGGTCGGCATCACGCCGACGCAGGGTTTCTCGGACTGCCGGAACAGCCGAGCAGCGAGGGCGAAGTCGACCCGGTCGATGCCCCGGGGCGTACGACTCAAGGGACCGAAAAACAGGCGCGTCACATCATATGCGATGGGGACGGTCACCAAGATACTCCAACGCCGACATAGGCATGTGAAGTCGCGGAAGGCTGAGCGCCCGCCCATCGAGAGAAGACGTGTCTGCCCGAAGGGCGCTTTTCCACCACGACCGTGCCTTTTCTCGCAGCATTGGCAGCGATGGGCAACTGGTTCTTCGCCGCGGTGCGGCATTTCCGGGGGGTGTCGTTAGGTCATCGAATGGCATCTATTCGCTGGAACGGGATGCCCATACCAATGATCGCCGGACAATCCCGCCCGTACGCCAAGGTCGTGCGGGCGGGATACGGACAGGTTCGCGCGGGAGTTGCCACCGCCGCCGATTCATGGCGTGTTCCGCCACCCGCCGTTTCCAATGCTGAGGACCGTCCCCATGACCCGTCGTGCCGCCCCGCACTCGATCATGATCGATGGATTCAATCTCGGGCTGGAGAAGGGGACCGGGGTCGCGACCTATGCCCGCAACCTGAGCTATGCCTGTCGTGATATCGGCCTGCGCACGGAGATCCTCTATGGCGCCCCATTTGGTCCGGGCCGGTCTTCCCTGCTGCGGGAAATCTCGTTTTTCGATCCACACCAGCCGCAGAATGTCTGGGAAACGGCAATGCGCGACGCACAGCGCCTGGTTCCGCGCCCTTTCGGCTGCAGTGCCTTCGAAGTCCCGGTCACCGGCGACGTCATCATTGAATCGCAGCGTTCCCGCCTGCCGCATTTCGACCGGATCTGGAATGCCACCGATCTCTTCGGCGCGGCAACGACCCAGTTTGCGCTGACCAATGGTTTCACGAAGGTCCGCGACCTGCCGCCGGTGGACATCATGCACTGGACCTATCCACTGCCCCTGACCCTTCCCGGCGCCAAGAACATTTACACCCTGCACGATCTGGTGCCGCTGCGCCTGCCCTACACCACGCTCGACCATAAGGCGCGCTATCTGCGGCTGTCGCAGAAGCTGGTACAGACGGCCGACCATATCGTCACGGTATCGGAAACGTCGCGCAAAGACATCATCGAGCTGTTGGGGTGCCCGCCCGAGAAGGTGACCAACACCTATCAGGCGGCGGAAATTCCGGAGAAGTACCTCTCCCGGTCCGAGGAGGAGGTCCGTAACGACATCGAGGGCGCCTTCGGGCTACCTTACAAGGGCTATTTCCTGTTCTTCGGCGCCATCGAGCCCAAGAAGAATGTGGGACGGCTGATCGAGGCTTATCTGGGCAGCCAGATCGAGGCGCCGCTGGTGCTGCTCGGCAATACCGCCTGGAAGGCCGAGCAGGAATTGCGCCTGATCAGCGATACCAACAACCAGTATGTGGAGCAGGTCGGCACCCGCACCTTCACCCGCGAGCGGGTGCGAAAGCTGGAGTACGCGCCCTTCTCCCTGCTGACGAGCGTCATCCGCGGCGCCAAGGCCACGGTGTTCCCCTCGCTCTATGAGGGCTTCGGCCTGCCGATCCTGGAAAGCATGTTGCTGGGCACGCCGGTCATCACCTCCGACATCGGCGCCACGGCCGAAATTGCCGGAGGGGCGGCCCTGCTGGTGGATCCCTACGACACCCGCAGCATTGCCCTGGCCATGCGGGAACTGGACAGCAATGACATCCTGCGCGCCGACCTCGTGGCGCGGGGCCGGGAGAGGGCGCAGTTTTTCTCCACCGCCCGCTATGCCGATCGGGTCAAGGAGCTCTACGAGCGGCTGGTATGACAGGGCCGTGCCTTGCGCGCCGCGCGCCCGGCGCATAAACCGTGCAGCGGTTGCTGGTTCTGGGCTGGACCATCCGGCGGATGCGCCGTCCGAAGGCGGAGCAGCAACGTCGCCGTCAATCTGAACCTGACGTGCTCAAAGGTGTGTTCAGGCTGGAGTCGTCTCGACCATGAATTTGTCAGAGCTAACCGACCTGCTTCGACTGACCAACGACGATTCCATCCCGAATATCAATCCGATCTCCTACAAGCTGCGCAATCTCGATGCGATGGCGCTGAACATCAAGTTCTTCGGCTACGAACTGGCCAAGAGTCTGGCTGCCGATCTGCCCGTGCGCACCGACCTTGCCCCGGCGCCGGTGGGTCTCGTGTGCAAGCCCTCGACCCAGGCCGATCTGGAGAGCGAGTGGGCGGCCTATTGGTGTGGCCAGCTCCAGGTCCCAGTCGTCTTTCACCGCAAGCTCTGGGAGTTCTGCTATCTGCTCCAGGCGCTGTGGGAGCGCGGGCTGCTCGCCGAGGGCAATCGGGGCCTCGGCTTCGGCTGCGGTGTCGAGCCGGTGCCGAGCTATCTGGCCTCCCGGGGGATCGATGTCACCGTCACCGATCTGGCCCCCGAAGCCTCCGCGGATCTCGGCTGGACCAACACCAATCAGCATACGGCCAGCGTCGAGCATGCGTTCAAGCCGGAACTGGTGAGCCGCGAACTGTTCGACCGTCATGTCCAGCTCGCCTATGTGGACATGAATGCCATTCCACCCCATCTCCACGGCTATGATTTCTGCTGGTCCATTTGCGCCCTGGAGCACTTGGGTTCCATCGAGAAGGGGGCGGCCTTCATCGAGAATTCCCTGGAGACGCTGAAGCCAGGGGGCGTCGCAGTCCACACGACCGAATTCAATTTCCTCAATGACGAGGAAACCATCGATAACTGGATGACGGTTCTCTTCCAGCGCAAGCATTTCATCGCGTTAGCCGAGCGTCTGCGCGCCGCCGGCCACCATGTGGAAGAGCTGGATTTCGCCGTCGGCAACAAGCCTCTGGATCGCTTCATCGACATCCCGCCGTGGGAGCACGACATGAGCGATTATATCCGCCAGAACTGGGGCGGGGACCATGTCCATCTCAAGCTCAGCATTGATGGCTTCGTGAGCACGTGCTTCGGTCTGATTATCCGGAAACAGGGCTGACAGAGGCGGGCTGAGCCGCCCGCACGGAGGCGGACTTCACCTCCAGAATGCCCTCGATGGCGCCTTCCCGCATGATGATGCGCACCTGAACCGGCTCGCGCGGATCCCGGATCGGAAATTGGGCCTGGATGCGGAAATGGCCGGCCGCGGGAATGGCAAAGGATTCCAGGGCGACCACTTCGCCATGGAAGATGTCCACGTCGAAGCGGTTTCCCGAGAGGTTCTCCCGCACTTCCATCTCCAGGGCGACCTCCCAGTCTCCTATGGGCAGGTGCAGATACGGGCCGTAGCAGAGGCAGCGGGCACCACCCAGCATGTCGATGCTTCCGAGCAGGGCGTCATTGGGCCGGTCGCCGCAGATGAACATCTCCTGCGGCCAGTGGAAGCGATCGACGCGCCGCCCCGCCATCACCGTCTTGAGCGGTGCGTTCATTGACGCCACCACCCGCGCATCGGACTTTTCGATGCCATCCAGGCCGCTGTGGATGGGACGGCTGTGTTGCCACCGCGCCAGCAGCACCGTCTCCAGGGGGGAATCGAGGGTGAACTCGCCGGCAAGTTCGGCCTTCTCAAGCACCCTGTGGTACTGAGCCTCGGATCCTTCAATCTGGAACTGCTTGGCGATGGCCGTGAAGAACTCCCGAAGCGTGAGTTCATATTCACGGCGCAGGACAAGCGCGTTTTCACTGGCGATCAGGTCGCTGATGGACACCAGGCATTGGTGGGTAAGGCGCAGCGCCCACGGCCAGGTAATGCCGCGCTCGCGCACGATGTAGCCGGTGACCTCATTGGGATCCTCAAGGAAGATGACCGAGGGCGCCTGAAGCTTGAGGAAGACATCGACCAGCGCCCGCTCGGGACAATCGGCGAAGAAGAACACGTGGGGCTGGCGCCGTACCGCCCAGGCTTCGCGCAACTGTGACAGTTCACCGGCCACCAGATAGTCGACGTCACGCAGCAGTTCGTCCGTCAGCAACCGCATCAGGAAGAGGCTGCATTGCGTGTAGCCGGATGGCGGCCCAAAAGTGGTGATCAGCATGCTATGCCTGTCATGCTCCGTCGCCGGAGCGGCCGCGGAGCTTCTCCCATCGCCAGGCGGCGGCTCTACATCGTTTCATAGATGCGCAGCGCCAGTTCGAGGTCTTCCAGCACCCGCCCCCGGCCGTTCTTGAGGACCAATGCCTTGTTACAGTAGCTGCGGATCATGTGAACGTCGTGGCTCACCAGGATCATGGCGCAGCCTGCGCGCTTCACGAACAGTTCGTCGTGACATTTGCGCTGGAAGCGCTGGTCGCCGACCGAGATCACTTCGTCAATCAAGAAGCAGTCAAAGTCCACCGCCAGGGTCAGCCCGAACATCAGCCGGCTGCGCATGCCGGAGGAATAGGTCTTCACCGGCAGACTGAGCAGCCGCCCAAGTTCGGCAAAGTCATCCACCCGCGCCACCGCATCAGTGCCGTCGACGCCGTACAGCCGGGCGATGAAGCGGATGTTGTCGAGGCCGCTCATGTTCACGTCGAAGCCGCCCGAGAAGGCGATGGGCCACGACATGGAGAGGTCTCGGGTGATGGTCCCCGACGTGGGCGGCTCCACGCCGCCGATGAGTTTGACCAATGTGGACTTGCCGGCGCCGTTGCGACCTAGCACAGCGATCTTCTCGCCTTTCGCGATCTCGAAGCCGATCTCGTCGAGCACACGGCGTACGCCGATGGGCGTGTGATATTCCTTCACGATCCGATCAAGCCGGATCACGGGGACGGACGCCCGACTGGATGCCGGTCCAGTCAGCGCAGGTAGATGTCGGCCTTCCCGCGGCAGCCAGTGGCTGTTCATGCCTGGTGTTCCATGGTGTTCGCCACCAGACTGCGGACGATCCAATAGGCGCACAGTGCCATGATCATGACCGCGAAAATGCTGAGCAGCCGCTTCGGCTGCAGGGCCTGATCGGGGACGTTCGGCTCGGAAATCGTCTGCAGATAAATGCGTTGCGACTGAGCTTCCTGGCGCGCGCTTTCCAGGAAGGTGGTCGCCGCTGCCAACGCCTTGGCGGCCAGTTCCCGCTCCACCACCAGCAGTTCGTAGCCCTGCAACTTGGTGGCGATGGAGTCTGAGCCCCCCACCACCGCCTTGCGCTGTTTCAGCATTTCCGCCCGGTAGGCGGCGATCCGCTCTGTGAGAGGGGCATTGGCCGGGCTGTCCGGGGTCATGGCTCGCTGTTGGGACAGCGTTGCCTCCAATCGCGAAATCTCGGTCGCCATCTTTCCCAGCATGGCGAGGGATTGGGTGGATTCTTTCTCCGGGTCGACCACCAGCTGCGTGTTGCGGTAATCCGCCAGACGGGTCTCGACGTCGGCCAGCCGCGCTTGCGCTTCCTTGACCATGCTTTCGGAGAACTTCACCGCGTCTTCGTTTGAGCGAACGTTCAGGCGATTGACGAACTTCTCCGTGACGCCGAGCAGGGCCAAGGCGAGCTGCGAGGCATCCTGCGGGCGATAGGCCCGCACCGTCAGGGTCGAGATGCCGCTGCTGCCGTCGGTGACCACGTCCACCATCCGGCGGTACGCCCGGTAGAACTCCTCCTGCGTGTCCTTGCCCACGAAGGAGGGATAGCGGCTGAACACGTCCGCCTCATCGCGGGCCATGATGTCTCGGAGATTTGCCGACTTGGCGAGCTCGTTGGCGGCGTCGCGGGACAGCATGTATTCAGCCACCGCGTAGGTCTCGTCGGCGGCACGGGACATGCTCTCGCTTTGCAGCATCATGGACAGGTTCGAGCCTCCCGAGCGCGAGGAGGAGCGGACCAGGAACGTTGCTTCGGAAATGAAGATGTCGGAGGCGATCAGGCCGAAATATATGAGGGCCAGGAACACCGGCATCACGAACAAGCCGAGGAACAGCCCGTAGCGCCGCCAGAGCGGCGTTGGCTGTACGCTGGACTCGTCCCGTGCTGCGAGGCTGGGGCTGGGGTCCTGAGCGATCGGGACAAGTTCGATACGCCGCATGGCCGGCAGGCTCGGAAGCTCACGCTCTGCGGGCGCCTCCTTCTCGGTCGTTCCCGTCTCTTTGGTGATCTGGCTCATCAGACGTGCACGTGCTTTTGCGCAGCCCGGACCGCTGCGAGGCCCAATGTCGTAATGATGGTGCACACAACGACCATATAGGGAATACTGAATTTCGCGTGCACCTCAGGCCCGAACAGGCCGGCCCGGAAGATCTCGAAGGGCTGCACCAAAGGTGACCAGAACAACACCTTCTGTGCCTTCTCTGGAAGCCAGCTCAGCATATAAAATGCACCTGTGGCGGGCAGAGTGACGTACATTATCGGGGGGATGAAACGACTGATGGCTTCGCTGAACTCGGACAGCCCCGCCAGCAACAAGCCAAAGCCGAAGCCAAGCCAAGTCAGGAGCGCCCAGGCACCGATCAGCAGTAGTGGATCATGGATCTCCGGGACAACACCCCACATATAAAGCGGAACGTAGGCGATGAAAAAGGCCGCCAGGCCGCCGATGCTCTCGAGCACCACATGCGCGATCAGCACGTCCAGGATCCGGATGTTGCGATGGAACAACAGCCCGGCATTATGGGTCATGGCGTGGACCAGATGCGCGACGATATGGCGCCACAATGTGAGCATCGTATAGCCCGTCAGCACGAACGGGACCAATCCGACACCATGGCCATGGTCCATTCCCGCGAACGACCACATGACCATCACGCCGCAGGTCATCAGCAGCGGCTCGCCCATCAGCCAGAAAAAGCCGAGATTCTCATGGCCGAAGCGCACGAGGGCATCACGGAGCATGAGGGCCATGATGACGCGGCGCTGAACGTTCAGAGCGGCACCTAACGACTTCTGCCGCCCGCTCGCCGCCGGCATCTCCGCAAATCGCAGCAGGCTCTGGACGATGCTCATTGGGCATGCTCCCCCGAGCCGACGGTGATGATCCAGATCACGGCGAAGATCGCAAATCCGAACACCAGCACCGTCAGGATGGACCGCAGGCGGCGCGGCTCGGTGGATTCGTCGGGCAGATTGGGCTCGACCACTTCCTCCACATATATGTGCTGGCGGCGGGCTTCCTGACGCGCGGTGTCCAAGGCATTCATGGAGGACGCCAGCGCCTTGTCCGCAAGATCCCGCCTCAAGGCCAGTTGCTCATAGGTGGCGATTTTATTGGCAAGGGAATCGTCGCCGCCGGCCATTTTCGCCCGCTCCGCCCGCACCCGGTCTTCCAACGCGGCAATCTTGGCGCGCTGGGCGGGGATGCCGGGATTGTTGGGCGATGAGCTCTGCATCTCCTTGAGCGTCGCGATGGCATAGGAGAGGTCGGTGGTCAGGTTGCCGATGGTCTCGATGAGCGAGAATGTGGACTTGGACGGATCGACGATGACTTCCTTGTTGCGGAAGGCCGTCAGCGCCGCCTGCGCCTGGATCACGGTGTCCATGGCGAAGTTCACTTCGCGATTGGCCGCGCCCATGGCATCGCGCTGCGCGCGTTCGTTCATCTTGTTGACCATGGCCTCGGCGAGCCGCAGCAGCGTCTTGGACAGTTCCAGCGAATCCGCCGGGCGGAAGGTCTCCACCTGAAGTTCGATGATGCCCTTCGTGCTGTCCTCGCCAACGGTCACGTGGCTGGCGAAATAGTCGAACAGGGACTCGTTGCTGTCCCGCCGCCAGACATAGGGATAGGCCGACCACCAGTCGGCTTCCGGCCGCTGGAAGATCGCCTTCAGGTCGATGCCGGCGTCGATCACGCCCTGCATGGCATCGCGAGATTCCAGGTATTTTTGAATGACGTTGGCATCGTCCACGGTCTTGGCGATGCCAAAGGTGCGGAACAGCATGTCGAGGCCGGTGGCGCGCTGGGTCGAGACGCTGCGCACGATGAACTTCACGTCCGAAACATAGCGCGGTGCAGCCATCAGCCCGTAGAAGAGGGTGGCGATCACGGTGGGCACCAGCACCAGCACAATAAAGCTGATGCGCGTGATGTTCTTCCGGAACTGAAGTTTGGCGACATAGGCTTCCGCCCCGCGGCCAAGTCCCTTGGGCGGTTTGGCGCCGGCGAGGAAATTGGTCACGATCGCCGGCAAGGACCGCTCGGTTACGCTCATCCTTCAGCCTGTCTCCGCCGGCCATTCGAAGATGCGCCAACCTAGCAGATTGCCAAGCTGCCTGCATCCGCTCCGCTGCAGGGCGATCTCACGATACTGAAGCAATTTTGCGGTCACGCCCCTCCTAAGGGAAATCGGATCCAGGCGCATCCTTGTTTTTGCAGGCGTTTCAAGCGCCCACGTGAAACCGCAGCCCCCGCATGCCCAGCCGCTGTACCCACGCCGGCGCCAGCAGGGAGAGGCGGGAGACCCAATAGAGGCCAAAGGGAAACCCGGAAACTGCCCGATCGCGCGCCAGCGCCTGCAAGATGAGGCGCGCGGCGTCATCGGCCGAAATCTCGCCGGGCCGGTGGCCCAGATGCTGGTCGCTCATGCCGGTGGTGACATAGCCGGGGCAGGCGACGCAGACCTGAATACCATGGGCCCGCAGAGCTTCCCGGAGTGCCAGTCCATAGGACAGCAGCCCGGCCTTGGCGGCGGAATAAGCGGGCGCGTCGGGCAAGGGCGCGAAGGCGGCGAGAGAGGCGATGAACAGCAGCCGGCCCTGGCGCCGGGCCTGCATCCCCGGCAGCACCATGTGCACGGCATCGATGGCGGCCAGCAGGTTGGTGTCCAGAACCCGGTGAGCGGCAGCGCCGTCCTCTACCGGCTGGCCATCGCGGCGGCCGTCGAGGATACCGGCGTTGGAAATGAACAGATCGATGGGCCAGCGGCTTTCCACCTCGGTCAGGAAGGCCTGAACGCCGGCGCGATCGCGCAGGTCCACTTGCCCCACATGGCATTCGGCGCCAAGCGCCCGGCAGGCGTCGGCGACGGTGGCAAGGCGTTCCGCATTGCGGCCGACCAAAGCGAGGCGGTGGCCCTCCCGGGCCAGACGGCGGGCGAGGGCGGCGCCGATACCGCTGGAGGCGCCGGTGATCACCGTGATGCCGGTGGCTCCCGGCGGCGCGGGCGCGGGCCGGCTCAAGCCGTCGGCGCCCGATGCAGGCAACGCGGGAGCCGGTGCGTCACTTCATCAGCTCCGCATATTTGGCGACCGAAACCCCTTCCTCGATCAGCCGGTTCAACTCTTCGCAGACGGCGGCCACGGCGGTGTCGATGTCGTCCTCCGAGTGGCTGGCGGAGATGAAGAAGCGCAGTCGCGCCGATTTCTCCGGCACGCCGGGGGGGATGATGGGGAAGGCATTGATGCCGCGTGCCAGCAGCCGGTTCGCCAGCACCACGGTGCGCAGGCTGTCGCCGACGATGACCGGGGTCACCGCATAGCCCCAACTGGTAGCTACATCGAGACCCGCCGCAAGGGCTTTCTCCAGAAAGCGCTGGCCGTTGGCCTGGAGCTTCGCCACCCGCTCCGGTTCGCGCAACATCAACTGCAGCGCGGTCAGCGAGCCCAAGGCGGTGGTGGCAGGCAGGCCCACGGAATAGACCATCCCCGCGGCCTGGAATTTCAGCAGGGTCATGAGATCCGCCGGCCCGGCCACATAGCCGCCGCAGCCCACCAGGGTCTTGGACAGCGTACCCATCCAGATGTCGACCCCTGCGGGGTTGACCCCCTGGTGCTCCCACAGCCCGCGCCCGGTGGCGCCGAGAACGCCCAGGGAATGGGCCTCGTCCACCATCAGCCAGGCGCCCCAGCGGGTCTTGATGTCGATGAGGCGGGCCAGATCCGGACCGTCGCCGTCCATGGAGAACAGGCCTTCGGTGACGATCAGGCAACGCTCATGCTTGTCGCGGGCACCCTCCAGGATCGCTTCCAGGGCGTCCATGTCGTTATGGGCGAAGATCCGGCGATTGGCGCGGGACAGGTCGGCGCCCACCACGATGGAATTGTGGGCCAGGGCATCGTGGATCACCAGATCCTTTGGCCCCAGTATCGTGGAGATGACCGCGACATTGGTGGCATGGCCACCCACGAAGACCAAGGCGTCCTCAGTCTGGTAGACCGCCGCCAGGGCGGCCTCGAATTCCGCGTGAAACGGCCGCTCGCCGGCGGTGAGCCGGCTGGCGGAGACGCTGGTGCCCCACCGCTCGGCCGCCTGCGCCACTGCGGCGGTGATCTCGGGATGGCCGTTGAGGCCGAGATAATCGTAGGAGGCGAAATTGAGCATGGGCCGGCCGTCGATGACGGTCTGCGCCCCGGCCCGCACCTCATGGGTGAGGTAGAAGGGGTTGCCGATCCCCAGCATGTCGCCCGCTGCCCGTTGCGACTTCAGCATGCGGAAGGCCGGCATGGTCTCGAACGAGACGTCACGCACCGGAACGGCGGCGACCGCTGCCCGCGCCGCCTGCGGGGTGCTGGTCCGCCGCATGGAGGAGAGGAAGGCGCTCCGCTCGGTATCGCTCAGGCGGTCGGCGTCGGGCTTCTTGGTCACATCACCCTCGTCACCTGGTCGCGGCGCGCCGCGAGCCTGTCGCCCACCTGGGCAAAATCGGCTTCGTCGCCGCCATGCATGGCGATCAGGCGGCGGTCGCCGGCATCAATGGTCTCGGGCGCTGCCGGCGCGCGGACCGATTGCAGTAGGCGCCGGCTGAGTTCGCGCAGGTTCGGCACCGAGGTGATCGCCACCAGCGGCAGGCCGACGCCCAGCTCATGCTCGATATTCATGCTGAGTTCGAGCGCCATCAGCGAGTCCATGCCCATGTCGGCAAAGGGACGGTCGACGTCGATCTCCTGGGCCGAGAGGCGCAGGATGCGGGCGATCTTGCCGGCGATCAAATCGCCCAGCAGCTTCTGGGCTTCCGTATCGCTCTTGCCGGCGATCAAAGCGGCGATGTCGACCTCGGCCGCCTCGCTCTGCTGGCCCTGGTCGGCGAAGACGTCGGCAAAGGCGGGCGTGGCCAGGATCGGCAGGTCGCGCATCAGGCCGGTGCGCTGCCAGCGGGCGCAATAGACCACCGGGTCGGTCAATTGATCGGCGGAGGCCAGCAGCCGCCCGAGCCGGCCCAGCGCATCGGCGGAGGCCAGGCCGGTGATGCCGCTGATCCGTTCCAATTGCTCGGCTGTCGAGGCCTCGCGGGTGAGAACGCCGGCATCGGCAATGGCGCCCCATCCCACGGCCAGCGCCCGCAGGCCCTCGGTGCGACGCTGGCGGGCAAGGCCCTCCAGATAGGCATTGGCCGCCACATAGGCGCCCTGGCCGGGATTGCCGATCAGCGCCGAGATGGAGGAGAACAGGACGAACTGCGCCACCGGCTGGCCGCGCGTGGCGCGGTCCAGATGACGCGCGCCGTCGATCTTCGGCGCCAGGACAGCCGCCAGTTTTTCCGGATCCATGCCCCGGATCAGGCCGTCCTGGAGCACCATGGCGGTGTGGTAGACGCCGGTGATCGGGCCGTGGGCATCCGTGACGCGGGCAATGAGCGCCTCCACTGAGGCGCCGTCGCTGGCATCCACCTGCTCCACGGCAAAGGTGATGCCCTTGGCCCGCAAGGCGCCGACGCGGACGCCGAGCCCGTCTTCCAGCGCCCCCCGGCGGGAGGCGACCACCACCCGCTTGGCGCCGATGGACGCCAGCCAGGCGGCGGTCTCGAAACCGAAGCCGCCGGCACCGCCGACCACCAGTTGAACGCCGTCGCCGGGATGGAAGGTGCCCTCCAGCGGCGGCACGCTGCGGGCATCGGCCGCCAGCGGCGGGCGGATGACGATCTTGCCCACATGGGCGGCGGACTGCATGAGGCGGAAGGCTTCGCCGATTTCGTCGGCGGCAAAGGTGCGATGGGGCAGGGGCGCGTAGACGCCCCGGTCGAAGCCCGAGGCCAGATCCTTCAGCCCCTTGGCCACCAGCTTGGGATCGTGCGCCAGCAACTGGTCGAGATCGACGCCGAAATAGGTCAGGTTGCGGCGGAACGGCCGCAGGCCCAGTTCGGTATTGGCCACATAGTCGCGCTTGCCCAGTTCGACGAAGCGTCCGAACGGTTTCAGGCATTTGAAGCTGGCGCGCATGGCTTCGCCGCTGAGGCTGTTCAGCACCACGTCGACGCCGCCATGGGCCTGGCGGATGGTGTCGGCGAAGGCCAGCGAGCGGGAATCGTGCACCTCATGGGCGCCGAACAATTGCACCAGCGCCCGCTTGTCCGGCGTGGAGACGGTGGCGATGATCGTTGCTCCACGCGCCCGGGCGATCTGGATGGCGGCGAGGCCGACGCCGCCGGCGGCGCCGTGGATCAGCACCCGCTCGCCGCGCTTCAGCTTGGCCAGTTCCACCAGCCCGTACCAGGCGGTGAGGAAGGCCACGGGAATGCCGGCGGCGCCTTCCGGCGTGGTGCCGGCGGGCAGCGGCATGAACACCCGGCGCGGCGCGGTGACATGGCTGGAGAAGGCGTTCTTGGCGAAGCCCACCACCATGTCGCCCACCGCCAGGTCGCGGACACCGGCGCCCAGCGCCGCCACGCGGCCCACGCATTCGAAGCCGAACACCGCCCCGGCCATGCCGTCATCCAGCACGTCGTCATCCAGCAGGCCCATGGCCAGCATGACATCGCGGAAGTTCAGCCCGGCGGCGACCACCTCCACCTCGATGTCGGTCCGGCCCGGCGCAAGACGGGGCTTGGGCACCCAGGTGAAATGATCCAGCACGCCCTTGCGCGGGAATTCCAGGGTCAGTCCGGTATCGGGCGCCAGCGCGGCTGGCGCCAAAGGCAGGCCGCGATGCACCCGCATCACCTGCACGCCATCCGCGTCAAGCACCACCTCGCGCTCCGCATCGGGCGCGGCCAGGAACTGGCTCAGGCGGCGGGCGGCCTCGGGCGGGCTCAAGGTGGGGGCGATGTCCACCAGCCGGATGTCGATCTCGGGGAACTCATTCATGGCCACCCGGCCGAAGCCCCAAAGCGCATCCGCCACCGGATCCAGCGGCGCGGCATGGGCGCCGCGCACCACCAGCCAGAGGCGGGGCTTGGCGACGCCGGCGGCGGCTTCGCCCAAAGCGGCGATGATGCGGGCGATGTCCTGTTCCGTGCGCTGGCGATCGCCGCCCTCGGTGGCGTCGACCAGACACACGAAGTCGCTGTCGCTGGGCTCAATGCTGCTGAGGTCGCCGCTCGCGGCGAGAGACAGGCCCACCGCTTGCAGTTGCTCGGCCAGGATGGCGGCAAGCGGGCTGTCGCCAGCGGCGCCGCCCAGAATGTGAATCGGGCGGTTGGAGGTGGTCGGGGCGGGTAAGGGCGGCTTCGCCACCAGGCACGATCCGCCCTCGGCCAGCGGCAGGACGCGGATATCGCGGCACCCGGCCTGGGCCAGCGCCATCTGGATCTCGTCCGCCGATGGCACCTGTCCCAACGGTAAGGTGGGGTCGGCGGAGCGGTTGAACCACGCCGGATCGGTGCCCATGAGGAAGTCGATGACCGGATCGGCCGCCGGCTGGGCCACCAGGACGGCGCCGGCGGGGCCGACCTGTTCGGCGATCTTGCCGACCAGTGTGGCGCCCTCAGTGCCGGACAAGCGCCAGCCTTGAACCAGGGCGACGTCGCACCCGAGCCGTGGATCGCCCTGTGCCGCCTCCAACGCCAGGAAGTCCACGTCGGTGGTGGCCGGCAGGCGGCGGCTGAGCCGTTCCAGGGCGGCGGCATCGAGCCCGGCGACGGTCACGCGCACCTTCCCAGCGCGGCTGAGGGCCAGCAGAGGTGTCAGCAGGCCACGGCCATCGGCTTCCGCCACCAGCACGTGGGGCACGTCGCCGGAGCCGGCGGACCGGACGGCCCCGAGGGCGGCGGTGAGCGCGTACATCGTCGGGGCGAAGATCAGCCCCTGGGCCGAGAATTGCTCCAGCACCTCGCTGCGGTGCCGGATCGCCGTGCCGGACGAGAGGAAACCGTCGATCTCCGCGGCGGTGCGGGCGGCCAACAGCAGTTCCGCCGAGGCGCCGGGGCATTCGGCGGCAAAGGTGCGCAGGATGCGGTCGGGCGCGGGCAGGCCGGACTCCGCCATCAGCCGGAAGCCGCCGGGCTCGGGCACCGCCAGATCGGCCAGCGCCAGCTCTTCCGCCAGCATGGCGGCGAAGGCGAGCGCCGGGGTCGCCAGCTTGCCGGTTGCGGTCAATGCCGGCCAATGCAGGCGGCCGTCCGCATCCGCCAATTTCCACAAGGCCTGATGCGCCACGGCGCGCACAAAGGCGCGCAGCATCAGCCAGCCGTCCGACACATCCGGGGCCGGGTCGCCAGCCACCCCATCGAGGGCAACGGCGGGAAGGTCCAGGCGCGCGGCCAGGCCGCCGCGACGCTCGAGCTCGGCATAGAGGAAGCCGTCGTCGGCGTCGGTGCGTGACAGCACCACCGACTTCAGCAGCGCGTCCTCCACCTCGGCCACCACCACGCCGTCGGCATCCTTGAGCAGGATATGGACCTTCAGCGAATGTTCCGTGTGGCGGTCCACCGTGATGGTGGCGGCGGTGACCACGGGATGGTCGCGGAACAGCGCAAACCGCCCCAGCCGGATCGGCAGATAGGTGCGCCGGACGCCCGGCTCCATGTCGATAAGCAGGAAAAGGCCGTGCAGAGCGGCATCGAGGCTGGCCGGATGCAGCAGCTGCGGTTGGGTGAAGGCGCCCGTGCCGGCCTCGGCGGGCTTCAGCTCCACCTCGATGGTCTTGGCGTCGCGCGTGATGGATTTCGCCAGCCGGAAGGCCGGGCCATAGCTGAGGCCGCTGGCCTCGGTGCGGGCGTAGATCTCGTCCGCGGTGGCGCGGATCAGACGGCCGCGCGGCTTGCCGGGCGTGCGGGGGGCGTGGGCCACGTCCACCAGCCGGCCGCGCGCGTGCAGGGTCCATTCGTCGGCCCCGAACCGCGGGCGGCTGAACAGCTCCACATCGGCCGTGGCCGCCGAATAGCGCACGGAAATCTCGCGCATGGCCTGGGGTGACAGCACCAGCGGCTGGAAGATGTCGCAATCCTCCACGCCCAGCGGCCCCTCGGGCCGCAGCTCGCGGGCTACCGCCAGCACCATCTCCACGAGGGCGGCGCCGGGCACCACCACCTCGCCGCCCACCACATGGTCGGCCAGATAGGGCACCACCTCGGCGTCCAGGGTCGTGCGCCATTCCGGCTGGCCGTCCGCCAGCCGCCCGCCGATCAGCGGGTGGCGGGGGCGGTCACCGAACAGGTCGAGGGCGGCCGAGGTGCCGTGGAAGCGGTAGGTGGTGCGCTGCCAGGGGTAATGCGGCAGGTCGAGGCTGCGGTCCACCTGCGCCGGCGGCGGCGGCGCCGCCAGTGCGGCGCCATGGGCATGGGCCTGGGCGGCGATCCAGGCGATGGGGTCGCGCTCCGGCTCGCGATCATCGCTCTCCATCAGGCTGGAGATGACGCTGGCGCTGACGCCGCGCTCCTTGAGGGTCTCGCTGAGCGGGGACAGCAGGATCGGCCGGGGGCCGATCTCGATGAACAGGCCGGCTCCCAAATCGGAGGCGGCTTCTACCGCCTGCCGGAACAGAACCGGCGCGCGCACATTGCGCCACCAATAGGCCGTATCCAGTTCCTGCCCGTCCCGCAGGCCGCCGGTGACGGTGGAAATCATGGCGGCGTCGGCCGCGCGGGCGCGCACATCGCCCACCGCCGTCAGGAAGGCCTGGCGGGTGTCTTCCAGCAGACGGGAATGGAACGGATATT
>CALRNP020000060.1:0-23825 GCA_943369575.1 Azorhizobium sp. AG788
TGTCGGCGATGCTGCCGGCGAACAGTTCCACATCCTGCGGCAGGTAGCCGAGATGCGAGCCCAGTTGCTCCGGATCCCAATGGCGCAGGTCCGAGCCGTCCAGCCGCACCGCACCGGCGGTCGCCTGCCACACCCCCACCAGCACCCGTGCCAGACTGGACTTGCCGGCGGCGCTGGGGCCGATCACGCCCAACACGGTGCCCTCCTGCACCGCGAACGACACCCCGCGCAGCACCGGATATTCGGTGCCCGGCGCATGGGCGATGAGGTTCTCCACCTGCACCACGCCGCGCGGCGCCGGCAGGCGCATGCGCTCGGCGGCGGGCGGCACGGCGCGCATCAGTTCCTGCACCCGGTTATAGGCCGAGCGCATGTTGACGATGGCCTTCCAGTTGCCGATGGCCATCTCGATGGGCTGGATGCAGCGCCCGACGATGATGGAGGCGGCGATCATCATGCCCGGCGTGATCTCGCGATTGATGGCGAGATACGCCCCCAACCCCAGAATCAGGCTCTGCATGAACATGCGGTTGAAGCGGGTGGCGGCCATCAGCACGCCGCCGCGATCGGAGGCGGCCGCGTGCCAGCCCAGCGCCTCGCCATGGCTGGCGACCCAGCGGCGGCGCAGATTGGGCACCATGCCCATGGCTTGCAGCACTTCCGCATTGCGGAAGGTGGTGGTGGCCTGGTTGGCGGCGGCGATGTTGGCCTTGGTCGCATGGTCCAGCAGCCGGCGCGTCGCGCGGTCATTGGCATAGGCGAGCCCGCCGGAGATGACGCAGCTGAGCACCGCCAGCACCCCGTACCAGGGGCTGAGCGCGGTGGCGAAGGCGATATAGATCGGCACCCACGGCAAATCGCACAGCGCCACCAGCCCGCCGCCCGAGAAAAACTCCCGCACGGTATCGGCATCGCGCAGCGCCTGGACATGGCCGGGCGAGGGCTTGCGCAGCGAAGCGCGCTGCACGGCGTCGAAGGCGTGCTCGTTCAGTTCCTCGTCGAACTTCAGGCCGGAGCGCACCAGCAGCCGGGTGCGCAGCGATTCCAAGGCGGCGGAGATGGCGTAGAGCAAAGCGATGAGGACGGTCAGCACCACCAGGGTGGAGATGTTGCGGCTGCTCAGGACGCGGTCATAGACCTGCATCATGTAGAGCGGCCCGGTGAGCCCGAGGATGTTGATGAACAGGCTGAAGACGACGGCGGTGACAAGGGCCGGCCGCGCCGCCCGCACCGCGGCGTTCAAGGCGGTATCGATCTTCGCCGCCGGCCCGCGCTGCCGCATATTCGCAAACGACATAATTACCCCACCCATTGCGTTGCGGGCGGCCCACCGCCGTAACATGAAACCATAGTCTGACCCGCTACGCCTTTCATGACAACGTTTGGCGACCTTGGCCGCTATCGAAGCGCAATATGGTTCGATTGTGGCTCGGCCCTCTCGGCTCTTTCGTTCGGGCCGAAAACTCTTCTAAATGGACATCCAGGGGAGTGGTAACCGCGCCCGGCCATGGACACGAGGAGAGAGCATGTCGAGCGCGGTTTGGGCGGTGATGGCGGATGGCGAAGGCAATGAGCGCGACAAGGACCAGCCGCTGCGGGACGATATCCGGCTGCTGGGCCGCATCCTCGGCGACACGGTGCGCGAACAGGAAGGCGCCGAGATCTATGAACTGGTGGAGACCATCCGCCAGACCTCGATCCGCTTCCACCGCGACGCCGACAAAGCCGCCCGCCAGGAGCTGAACACCCTGCTGGACCGCATGCCGCCGCAGGTGGCGGTGCAGATCATCCGCGCCTTCAGCTACTTCTCCCACCTCGCCAACATCGCCGAGGACCAGCACCATAGCCGCCGCAACCGCGCCCACGCCATCGCTGGCTCGCCGCCACGGCCGGGCACGCTGGCCAACGTGCTGGAGCGGGCCGAGAAGGCCGGTCTCGATGCAGCAACCCTGCGCGACTTCTTCTCGGACGCCCTGGTGAGCCCGGTGCTGACCGCCCATCCCACCGAAGTGCGCCGCAAGAGCACGCTCAACCGCGAGATGGAGATCGCCGAGCTGCTGAAGCTCAAGGAACTGGTGCAGGCCACCCCCGAGGAAGCCAAGGTGCAGGAGGAAAGCCTGCGCCGGGCGATCTTGGCCTTGTGGCAGACCGCCTTGCTGCGGCGGGTGAAGCTGACCGTGCTGGACGAGGTCGCCAACGGCCTGTCCTATTATGACTACACCTTCCTCGCCGAGGTGCCGCGCCTGCTGTGCACCATCGAGGACCATCTGGAAGGGCTGGAGGGCGAGGCCGCCGCCGGCAACGCAGATGCCGAAGTCCCCGCCTTCCTGCGCATCGGCAGCTGGATCGGCGGCGATCGTGACGGCAACCCCTTCGTCACCGCCGACGTGCTGCGCGAGACCGTGCGCCAGCACCGCGACCGGGCCATGGCCTTCCATGAGGAGCAGGTCCGCATCCTGCTGAACGAGCTCTCCCTGGCCCGCCGCCTGGTGCGGGTCTCGCCCGAGCTGGACGCTCTGGCCGGCCGCTCCGGCGACCGGGCGCGGGAGCACCGGGACGAACCCTATCGGCTGGCGCTCGCCGGCATCCTCAGCCGGCTGCGGGCCACCATCGCCCAGCAGCATGCCGAAGACGGCACCGCCGCAGAGCCCGCCGCCTCCACAGCCCTGCCCTATCCCAACGCCGCCGCCTTCCGCGCCGATCTCGACATTCTCCACCACTCCCTGGTGGAGAATGGCTCGAAGGCGCTGGCGCGGGGCCGCCTGCGCCATATGCGGCGGGCGGTGGATTGCTTCGGCTTCCATCTGGCCAGCCTCGACCTGCGGCAGAATTCCGACGTGCACGAGCGCACCGTGGCCGACCTGCTGGAACAGGCCAGCCCCGGCACCGCCTATGGCGACCGCGACGAAGCCGCGCGCATCGCCTTGCTGCTGGCGGAACTGGTCAATCCCCGCCCACTGGCCTCACCCTTCCTGGCCTATAGCGAGGAAACCCGTTCGGAACTGGCCATCCTGCGCACCGCGGCGCAGGCCCATGCCAGCCTGGGCGAGGCGGTGATTCCCAACTGCATCATCTCCAAGGCCGAGGGCGTCTCGGACATGCTGGAGGTAGCGCTGCTGCTGAAGGAGGTGGGCCTGGTCAGCGCCCACGGCACCAGCGCGCTCCACATCATCCCTTTGTTCGAAACCATCGCCGACCTGCAAAACTGCGCCGGCGTCATGGACCAGTTGCTCGGCCTGCCGGAATATCGCGCCTTGGTGGACAGCCGCGGCGGTGTCCAGGAAGTGATGCTGGGCTATTCCGACAGCAACAAGGACGGCGGCTTCGTCTCCTCCGGCTGGGAGCTGTACAAGGCTGAGATCGGCCTCGTCGAGGTGTTCGCCAAGCACAAGGTGAAGCTGCGGCTGTTCCACGGCCGCGGCGGCTCGGTGGGGCGCGGCGGCGGACCGAGCTATGACGCCATCCTGGCCCAGCCGGCCGGCGCCGTGCACGGGCAGATCCGCGTCACCGAACAGGGCGAGATCATCTCGTCCAAATATTCCAGCCCCGAGGCTGGCCGGCGCAATCTGGAGATCCTGGTCTCCGCCACCCTGGAAGCCACCCTGCTGGATGCCGGCCAGGCGGACCCGCGGCCGGAATTCCTCGCGGCCATGGAAGACCTCTCCAAGTCCGCCTACGCGGCCTATCGCTCGCTGGTCTACGAGACCCCCGGCTTCGAGGACTATTTCTGGTCCTCCACGGTGATCAACGAGATCGCCACCCTCAACATCGGCTCGCGCCCGGCCTCGCGGAACAAGACCCGGGCCATCGAATCGCTGCGGGCCATTCCCTGGGTGTTCTCCTGGGCGCAATGCCGGCTGATGCTGCCGGCCTGGTACGGCTTCGGCACCGCGGTCGCTGCCTTCGTGGAGGCCCGCCCCACCGACGGCATCGCCTTCCTCCAGGCCATGTATCGCGAGTGGCCGTTCTTCCGCACCCTGTTGTCCAACATGGACATGGTGCTCTCCAAGAGCAGCCTGGCGGTGGCCTCGCGCTATGCCGAGCTGGTGCCGGACGTGGAATTGCGCGAACGCATCTTCACCCGCATCAGCGCCGAATATCAGCGCTCCATCACCAGCCTTTTGGCGATCATGGGCCAGAAGACCCTGCTGGAAGCCAATCCGCTGCTGGACCGCTCCATCCGCAACCGCTTCCCCTATCTCGATCCTCTGAACCATGTGCAGGTGGAATTGCTGAAACTGCACCGGCGCGACGAGGGCGACGACCAGGTGCTGCACGGCATCCAACTGACCATCAACGGCATCTCCGCCGGGCTGCGCAACAGCGGCTGATGAGCCGGCGCGGCATCGCGCGCACCTGGGGGGCGAGCGGCAAACCTTGCCACTCCCCCCACGATCCCTTAAGAGGCACCTTTAGGAGGCCCCGGAACCAAAGCCGGGGCTTTGCTTTGTTCGCGTGGCCCCTCCCGGGCCCGTATGGTGGAGGATCCCACCCGTGGCCAACGTGGTCGTGGTCGGCTCTCAATGGGGCGACGAAGGTAAAGGCAAGATTGTCGACTGGCTCTCCGAGCAGGCCGACGTGGTGGTCCGCTTCCAGGGCGGGCACAATGCCGGCCATACACTGGTCGTCAACGGCATCACCTATAAGCTCTCCCTGCTGCCGTCGGGCGTGGTGCGCCCGGGCAAGCTGTCGGTGATCGGCAATGGCGTGGTCCTCGACCCCCAGGCCCTGGTGGACGAGCTTGCTCGCCTCGCCAGCCAGGGGGTGCATGTGGGGCCTGACCGGCTGCGCATCGCCGAGAGCACCCCGCTCATCCTGCCGCTGCACCGCGAGCTGGATGCGCTGCGCGAGAATGCCGCCGGCGTCGGCGCTCGCATCGGCACCACCAAGCGCGGCATCGGCCCGGCCTATGAGGACAAGGTGGGGCGTCGTGCCATCCGCCTGGTGGACCTCGTGGACACGGAAGCCCTGCCGGCCAAGGTGGAACGCCTGCTCACCCACCATAATCCGCTCCGCCGCGGCCTCGGCATCGAGGAAGTCAATGCGGATGCGCTGGTGGCCGAGCTGCGCGCCATTGCCCCCAAGGTCCTACCCTTCATGGACCGGGTGTGGGAGCTGCTGGACAAGGCCCGCCGCGAGGGCAAGAAGATCCTGTTCGAAGGCGCCCAGGGCGCCCTCCTGGACATCGACCACGGCACCTATCCCTATGTGACCTCGTCCAACACGGTGGCCTCCTCGGCCGCCAGCGGCTCGGGCGTCGGCCCCGGCGCGCTGGACTATGTGCTGGGCATCACCAAGGCCTACACCACCCGCGTCGGCGAGGGCCCGTTCCCCACCGAACTGCTGGATGACGACGGCAAGCTCTTGGGCTCGCGCGGCCGCGAGTTCGGCGTGGTCACCGGGCGTCCCCGGCGCTGCGGCTGGTTCGATGCGGTTCTGGTGCGCCAGACCGTGCGCACCTGCGGCATCCACGGCATCGCTTTGACCAAGCTCGACGTGCTCGACGAGTTCAAGGAGCTGAAGGTCTGCGTCGGCTACATGCTGGACGGCGAGAAGATCGACTATCTCCCGGCGGAAAGCGGCGCCCAGGCGCGCGCGACCCCGATCTACGAGACCATTCCCGGCTGGAACGTCTCCACGGCAGGCGCCCGCTCCTGGGCGGAGCTGCCGGCGGAAGCGGTCAAGTATGTGCGCTGGATCGAGGAATTGATCGGCTGCCCGGTGGCGGTTCTGTCCACCAGCCCGGAACGCGACGATACCATCCTGGTTCACAATCCGTTCCAGGCTTAACCGAAGCTTTTCCATTTCACCATAAAGTGCCCGCCCGATGGCTGATTACTACCCTCTCCTGGTCCGCGCGATCTCCGGCCTTGCCCAGAACACGGGCGAGACCCGGAAGATCGTGTTTGACCGGGCGCGGGCCGCTCTTCTCAAGCAGTTGCGGAGCGTCGATCCGCCATTGCCCGAGGGCGAGATCGGCCGCGAGCGGCTGGGCCTGGAAGAAGCCATCCGCCGGGTGGAAGCGGACTATGCGGGTGAAGCGCCCGCCGCTCCCCCGCCACCCGAGCCGGCCCCCCGTCCGCCCCGTCCTGAGCCCAAGCGGGAAGCCGCGCCGCACGCGCCGCTGACCCGTCGGCGCGAGCATACCGGCGACGACGTGACCGAGGCCCGCCTGCCCGATGGCCGGCTGTCCTTCTCCCGCGCCGCGCCCCCGCCGCCGCCGGAGCCCGAACCCACCGACGACGCAGCGCCCGAGCCCGCGCCCGCCGATGAGAGCGACGGCGACACCATGCGCCGTCCGCGCATCGGCGCCGCCAAGGTCCGCAGCCGCAGCGCCGCCCGCAGTGCCCAGGATGAAGAGACCGGCCCCCCCTGGAAGCGCATCGCCGTGTTCCTGGTGCTGGCGGTGGTCATCCTCGGCGGCATCGCTTTGGCCGTGGTAAAGCGCGACGCCATCGCCGGCCTGTTCGCCTCCGGCGCGCCGCAGGCCCCGCCGGCCGCGACCACCACCCAGGCCCCCGCCGCCCCCGAGCAACCCAAGAGCAGCGACCGCGTCGCCCAGGCCGCCGGCGATCCGAGCCGTCGCCCCGCGACCGCGCCGACCTCGCCGCGCAATCCCAATGCCGCGACCACCCAGCGCGCCTTCCTCTATGAGGAAAGCCAGGGCAATGCCCAGCAGTTGCAGCAGTTCGAAGGCACCGTGACCTGGAAGACCGAGACCGTGAACGGCGGCCCCGGCCAGCCGCCGGACATCGGCATCCGCGCCGACATCCAGATCCCTGAGCGCAAGATCGGCGTGAGCTTCACCCTGCGCCGCAATCTCGACCAGACGCTGCCGGCCTCGCACACCATCGAGATCTCGTTCAACCTGCCCGCCGACTTCCCCTATGGCGGCATCAGCAATGTGCCGGGCGTGCGGGTGAAGCAGACCGAGCAGGCCCAGGGCGCGCCGCTCGCCGGCCTCTCGGTGCGGGTGAGCCCGACCTATTTCCTGGTGGGCCTCTCAGCAGTGCCGGCGGACCAGCAGCGCAATCTGCAGCTGCTGCAGACCCGCCCGTGGATCGATATTCCGATCGTCTACACCAACAACAAGCGGGCGATCCTGGCCTTCGAGAAGGGCCCTGTCGGCGAGCAGGCGTTCCAGGATGCGTTCTCGGCCTGGGGTGAGCTGTATCAAGCCCCCCCGCCGCCGGTGCTGCCGCCCACCAACCAGTAGGCGCGGGACGCCTCTAAGGGTCCAAGCCCCGAGATCCAACCCAGTTCGACCAGCGGCGCCCTCGGGCGCCGCTTTTGCGTTTCGGACCCTCTCGCGGCTACCGCCTCATACCAAGATGCGAAGATGCTGACGCATCCGCATCTTGACGCGCTCAAGCGCCGCGCGGGCTGAACCAAAACACGATGAGGCATTCTCCTCGTGTTTTGGTATCAGTCGTCCTCATGCCCTTCGGCCCATAGCGCCTTGAGGCGATAGAGCGCCTCCAGCGCCGCGCGCGGGGTCATGGCATCGGGATCGAGATCGGCCAACGCCATCAGCACCGGCTCGTCGGGCGCGGGGCCAGCGGCGACCACCTGCGGCGCCGGCCGGGCAGCGGCGGCGAACAGGGGGAGTTCATCCAGCAGCCGCTGGGCCGGGGATACCCGCTCGGCCGCCTCCAGCTCCGCCAGCACCGCTTTGGCCCGCGCGATCACCGCCTTGGGCAGGCCGGCCAGCTTGGCTACCTGGATGCCGTAGGAGCGATCGGCGGCGCCGGGCACCACCTCATGCAGGAACACCACGTCGCCCTGCCATTCGGTGACCTTCACCGTGGCGTTGGCCAGGCGGTTGCAGCGCTGGGTCAGCGCGGTGAGCTCGTGGAAATGGGTGGCGAACAGTGCCCGGCAGCGGTTGGTCTCGTGCAGATGTTCCAGGCTCGCCCAGGCGATGGACATGCCGTCGAAGGTGGAGGTGCCGCGGCCGATCTCGTCCAGAATCACCAGCGAGCGGCGGGTGGCCTGGTTCAGGATCGCCGCCGTCTCCACCATCTCCACCATGAAGGTGGAGCGCCCGCGCGCCAGATCGTCCGCCGCGCCGACGCGGGAGAACAGCCGGTCCACCACCCCCACCCGCGCGGTGCGCGCCGGCACGAAGGAGCCGGCCTGCGCCATCACCGCGATCAAAGCGTTCTGGCGCAGGAAGGTGGACTTACCGGCCATGTTGGGGCCGGTCACCAGCCAGATGCGGGCATCGGTGAGCCCCTCCGGTGGGGAGAGGTCGCAATCATTGGCCACGAACGGCCCGCCGCCCCGCGCCAGCGCCTGCTCCACCACCGGATGGCGACCGCCGGAAATGGCGAAATCCACATCCGCCGTCATCTCCGGGCGCACATAGCGCTCGTCCACCGCAAGGCGGGCGAGAGCGGAGAGCACGTCCAGCTCGGCCAGCGCCTCGGCGGCAGCGCGGATGGGCTCGGCGGCGGCCACCACGGCGGCGGCCAGCCGGTCGAAGATCGCCTGCTCCAGCCCCAGCGCCCGCTCGCCGGCGCTGGCGATGCGGCTTTCCAGCTCGCCCAGTTCCACCGAGGTGAAGCGCACCGCCCCCGCCATGGTCTGGCGGTGCACGAAGGTGGCGGCGAAGGCGGGTTCGCGCAGGCGGTCGGCATTCTGCGCCGTCACCTCGACGAAATAGCCCAGCACCGCATTGTGCCGGATCTTCAGCGAGCGGACCCCGGTCTCTTCCGCATAGCGCCGCTCCAGCGCCGCCACCACGCGGCGGCTCTCATCGCGCAGGGCGCGGGTGGCGTCGAGATCGCCATCATAGCCCGGCCGCACGAAACCACCGTCGCGGCGGTTGTGGGGCAGTTCATCGGCCAGCGCCGCCGCCAGCTCATCGGCCAAAGCGGCATCCACCTGCGCCAAGGCATAGGCACAGCGGGCGAGATCCTGGGGCGGCTCCACCTGGAAGGCGCCAGCCACCGCGAAGCCCTCCCGCAGGCCGGCGGCCATGGCACCGAGATCGCGCGGGCTGCCGCGCCCCAGCGACAGGCGGGACAAGGAGCGGGCAAGATCCGGCGCGGCGGCAAGACGGCGGCGCAGGATCTCGCGCAGTTCGCTGTCCTCCACCAGGAAGGCCACCGCATCATGGCGGGCGCGGATGGCATCGAGATCGGTGAGCGGCTCCGCCAAACGCCGGGCCAGCAGACGGGCGCCGGCGGCGGTCACGGTGCGGTCCACCGCCGCCAGCAGCGAGCCGCGCCGTTCGCCCCCCGTGGTGCGCACCAGCTCCAGATTGGCGCGGGTGCCGGCATCGATCAGCATGGCGCCGCCGTCCGCATCCCGCTGCGGCGGCGCCAGCGCCGGGCGGGCGCCCAACTGCGTGCGCTCCACATAAGCGACGATGGCGGCAGCCGCGATCAGCTCCGGCCGGGTAAAGGCGCCGAACGCCTCGGCGGTGGCGACCCCGAAGAAGGCGGCGAGGCGCTTTTCCGCATTGGGGCCGTCGAAGCTCTGCTTCGGCAATGGGGTGACCGGCACCTCCAGCTCGCGCCAATAGGCCCGCAATTCCTCGTCGTCATAGAGCGCGTCCGACACCAGCACCTCGGCCGGATCGACGCGGGCGAGATCGGCGCTGAGGTTCTCGAAATCAGTGGCGGCGACCCGGAACGAGCCGGTGGAGACATCGGCGAAAGCCAGCGCATAGGCATAGTCGCCCTCCCCCGCCCCGCGGGTGCGGGCCACCGCCAGCAGCACATTCTCGCGCTTGGCATCTAAGAGCGCGTCTTCGGTGAGGGTGCCCGGTGTCACCAGCCGGGTGACGTCCCGGCGCACCACGCTCTTGCCGCCGCGCTTGCGGGCTTCGGCGGGATCTTCCAATTGCTCGCACACCGCCACCCGGAAGCCGAGGGCAATGAGCTTGTGCAGATATTCCTCGGAGCGGACGATGGGCACGCCGCACATGGGGATGTCCTCGCCCAAATGCTTGCCGCGCTTGGTCAGCACGATGCCCAGCGCCTGGGAGGCGGCTTCCGCATCCTCGAAGAACAATTCGTAGAAATCGCCCATGCGGTAGAACAGCAGGCTGCCCGGATTGGCGGCCTTGATCTCCACATATTGCGCCATCATCGGCGAGACCTTGCCGGCCTCGCGATCCGGCTCCGCCGGGGCTGGGACGACGTCCTGAACCTCGGGCGCAGGAATGGTTTCGGCGGGCGCAATGGTGTCGTCGGTCATGGGCGCACGCTAACCCATCCTTCCCCGCCAAGGGTACCGGGCAAGGCGGGGAATTGACCGCTATTCAGAAGTTTGCCGCCCCGGCAGCCGGTCAGGGCCGCAAACGCAACCGGCGCGGGCCTTGTTAAGACCCGCGCCGGTTGATGATCCCCACGATGCAGCGCTCAGATGAACTGGCGTAGCAGGATATAGATGGCGCCCGAGAGCACGATGGCCACCGGCAGCGTCAGCACCCAGGCCATGGCGAGGTTGCGCACGGTGGACCATTGCAGGCCGGAGCGGTTGGCCGCCATGGTGCCGGCGACGCCGGACGACAGCACATGGGTGGTGGACACTGGCAGGCCGTAGGTGTCGGCGGCGAAGATGGTGCCCATGGCCACCAGTTCCGCCGCCCCGCCCTGGGCGTACGTGAGATGGCTCTTGCCGATCTTGGAGCCCACCGTGACCACGATGCGCTTCCAGCCCACCATGGTGCCGAGGCCGAGCGCGATCGCCACCGCCACCTTCACCCACAGCGGGATGAATTTGGTGGCCTGATCCAGCGAGCGCTTGAAGGCGGCGAGATCCTCGCGGGTCTCGGCATTGAAGGCCGGGGTCTTGGTCTTCAGCATCAGGCGGATGGTCTCGGAGGCCAGATACATGTCGTTGCGCATGTTGCTCACCGCGGCCGCCGGCACCTGCGCCAATGTGGCATGGGCCGCCACCATCTCGCCGATCTCGCTCGACACCTGCGCCAGGGCCGGAACGGTGGCCGCCGTCAGCTCGCGATCGCGCACATAGAGGGTGAGCGCCTCGCGCGGATCGGCCGGGGCCGCGCCGGGGTTGGTCTTGACCAGCATCTGCTGGGTGACCTGCGCCAAAGCGCGGAACTGCGCCACTTCCGTGGGCGCCACGGCGCGGTTGAGGGCATAAGTGGTGGGCACGATGCCGATCAGGATCAGCATGATCAGGCCCATGCCCTTCTGGCCGTCATTGGAGCCGTGAGCGAAGGACACGCCGGTGCAGGTGAGCACCAGCATGCCGCGCACCCACCACGGCGGCGCCTTGTGGGCCTTGGGCTCGCGATAAAGCGCCGGGTTCTTGACCAGCACCTTCATGGACAGCAGCAGCAGGCCGGCGGCGAAGAAGCCCACCACCGGAGAGAGCAGCAGCGCATAGCCGACGGTGGCCGCCTGGTCCCAATCCACGCCGGAGACGCCGCTCTTGCCCTGGATCAGCTGGTTGGCGACGCCCACCCCGATGATCGAGCCGATCAGCGTGTGCGAGGAGGAGGCCGGCAGGCCCAGATACCAGGTGCCCAGATTCCAGATGATGGCGGCGATCAGCAGCGCGAACACCATGGCCATGCCGGCGCCGGAGCCCACATTGAGGATCAGTTCCACCGGCAGCAGCGAAATGATGCCGAACGCCACCGCGCCCGAGGACACCAGCACGCCGCAGAAGTTCCACAGGCCCGACCACACCACCGCGAAATGCGCCGGCAGCGAGTTGGTATAGATGACGGTGGCGACCGCATTGGCGGTGTCGTGAAAGCCGTTGACGAACTCGAAGCCCAGCGCGATCAGCAGCGCCAGCGCCAGCAGCAGGAAGGGCAGAAAGGTCAGCGAGCCGGGCGCTGCATTCTGCACGTCGCTCCAGATCGACCAGAACACATAGCCCAGGCCCGCCAGAAGCGCGGCGAAGAACAGGAATTGATCGCGGACGCTCTTTTCCCGGTCCAGCTTGACCAGGGGTTCGGAGCCATGGCTGCTCGGCGCATGATGCGCGGCCTGCGTCGCGGACTGTGTCACGATCCCCCCCTTTGCGCGCCTGCGGCGCGCGCTACCCTGCCGGGGGGATCAGTTGCCCGATGGCGGTGACACCGCAATGACGCGGCAGCGGTAACATAGGCCTGCGCCGGCCAACCGCCCCCGCCCGTCGAAGCCCGCCGCTCACTCCACCCCGAGGCGACGGCAGATCTGCTCCAGCTGCTCCAGATCGCCGTAGCGGATGCGCAGTTCGCCCGCTTCGCCCTTGGTCTGGAGATTGACCACCAGCCCCAGTTGCTCGCTCAGGCGCTTTTCCAGGGCGCGGGTGTCGGCGTCCTTCACCTGCGCCGGCGTCGGCGGCTTGCCGGTGAGCGCCTGCTTGGTCTTGGCCAGCGCCTCCACGTCGCGCACGGTGAGGCGCTTTTCCACCACCGCCCGCACCAGCCGCTCGGGGTCGTCATGGCCGAGCAGCGCGCGAGCATGGCCGGCGGACAGGCGCCCGTCCGCCACATAGGCCTTCACGCTCTCCGGCAGTTTCAGCAGCCGCAGGGTATTGGCGATATGGGGGCGGCTCTTGCCGATCACCTTGGCCAGGTCGCCCTGGGTGTAATCGAACTGCGCCATCAGCGATTCGTAGCCCATGGCCTCTTCCAGCGCATTGAGATCGGCGCGCTGCACATTCTCGATGATGGCGATTTCCATCGCCTCGCGGTCGGTGAGTTCGATCACCACCACCGGCACGTCGTGCAGGCTGGCGCGCTGCGCCGCCCGCCAGCGGCGCTCGCCGGCGACGATCTCGAACGCCCCGCCCAGCGGGCGCACCACGATGGGCTGGATGATGCCCTTCTCGCGGATGGAGTTGGTCAGTTCCTCCAGCCCCTCCTCATTGAAGGTGCGGCGCGGATTGCGGGCGCTGGGGCGCACCTGCTCGATGGGCAGACGGCGCACGCCCCCGGCGCGCGGCGGCGCGCGGTCGGGCGTGTCGCCCTCCCCCATGTCGCCGATCAGGGCCGCGAGCCCACGCCCCAGCCGCGAGCGACCTTCATCCGCCATAGTGTCCCGGTCCTTCTTTGCTGTGGTGCGGTTCAGGCCGCGGCTGCCGCACGCGCCGCGCGCTCGCGCTGGATCACTTCCGAGGCCAGGCGCAGATAGGCCTGCGACCCCGCGCATTTCAGATCATAGAGCAGCACCGGCTTGCCATAGGACGGCGCCTCCGACACCCGCACATTGCGCGGGATCACGGTCTCATAGACCTTCTCGCCCATGAACTGGCGCACGTCCTGCACCACCTGGTCGGAGAGGTTGTTGCGGGCGTCATACATGGTCAGCACGATGCCGTGGATGGTGAGCGACGGGTTGAGCCCGGTGCGCACCTGCTCCACGGTCTTGAGCAATTGCGACAGACCTTCCAGCGCGAAGAACTCGCATTGCAGCGGCACCACGATGGCATGGGCCGCCGCCATGGCGTTGACCGTAATCAGCGACAGCGACGGCGGGCAGTCGATCAGCACATAGGTAAAGCGCGGCCCCTCGCTGTCCTCGGCCAGCGCCCGCACCGCATTGCGCAGCCGGAAGGCGCGGTCGCGGGCATTGGCGATTTCCAGCTCCAGGCCGGAGAGATCCAGCGTGGACGGCGCCACATAAAGCTGCGGCACCCCGGTTTCGAGAATCGCCTCGCGCAGGGAGGCCTCCCCGCTCAGGACGTCATAGGTGGACAGTCGCCTGGCGCGGCGATCGATGCCGAGGCCCGTGGAGGCATTGCCCTGCGGGTCCAGATCCACCACCAGCACGGTCTCGCCGATGGCAGCGAGCGCGGTGCCCAGATTGATGGCGGTGGTGGTCTTGCCCACCCCACCCTTCTGGTTGGCCAGCGCCAGGATGCGCGGCACCGGGCCGCCGGACAAAGGCGTGCCGGAAAAGGGATCGGCGGGGTTCAGCGGCTGGGTCATGGAGCTTTCCCCTGAACGGTGCCGGGGCGCGCGGTGGCCGCGCGTTCGGTCGGTGAAGGCGATGTGCCGCCGGTCGCGGCCCGCTCTGCCGCCGTGATCGCCAGGATGCGTCCCTGGGGATCGCCGAGGCTGCGGTGGAGGTCGAGTTGGAGTGTCCAGCCTTTGCGGGCGTCGGTCAATTCGCGTTCCCAGTCGCGGCCTTTGGGAAACAGGCCCACGGCACCGGCGGCGATGAACGGCTCCGCCAGTTCCAGCAGCCGCGGCAACGGCGCCAGAGCGCGGGCGGAGACCACCTGCGTTCCCGCTGCAAGTCGCGGCGCCGCCTGCTCAATCCGCTCCGGCACCACCTCGACGGGGAGCGCGGCGGCGCGGGCCGATTCGCGCAGGAAGGACGCCTTGCGGGTGTCGCTCTCCACCAGCACCACCTGTGCCCCCGGACGGTCCGCCAGCACGGCGGCGACCACCAGGCCGGGGAATCCGCCACCGGATCCTAAGTCCACCCAACGTAAAACGCTGTCGGGAACATGGTGAATCAATTGTAGCGAGTCGGCGATATGGCGCGTCCAAAGCTCGGGCAGAGACTTGGGCGCGATGAGATTAATCGTCTTCTGCCAACGGGTTAGCAGAGCCGATAGCTGGTCGAGGCGTTCCAGTGTTTCACGTGAAACGGTGCGGGCGACGGCGTCGCGGCCGGAATGTTGGGACATGATGTTCCCCTTATACGACACGTCACTTCCCGCGTATTCCCCGGAATTCCCCATTTGCGACATTCTGTGCCATCGGACCTGCGTTTGGTG
Source organism: Azorhizobium sp. AG788 (assembly GCA_943369575.1). Taxonomy (GTDB): domain Bacteria; phylum Pseudomonadota; class Alphaproteobacteria; order Rhizobiales; family Xanthobacteraceae; genus Azorhizobium. The sequence continues at coordinate 14,701 of CALRNP020000060.1, forward strand.
ACGCGCATCGGACGCGGTCGTCCCCGATATTCACACCCGCTTCGCCCGCGCAACACATCCACGGACTGCCCATCCCCTCCGCGGCCGGACAGGAATCAGGACGGCAGGGCGTAGCGACGGGCTATGGGTGAAGCCGCAATTCTCTGTTTCGCTCTGGAATGAGATCGGAAACTAAGTCGGCTATGTTCATGGACACTTCCGCATATCTCAGAAATATACTTCATGTTCATTCTGAGTGCACGCCGCGTACGCCGCACAAGATATGGCCACATCGGCCCGCCCTCACCTCTTGTTTTCTAGCCATTCACTTTCACGCATCAGGGATCTCGCCATGCGCCATCCGGCGGTGGTATCAGGGCAACATCTTCCCTGAGGTGATCCCATGAGCCTGACCCGTCGCTCCCTCATTGCCACCGCCGCTGCCGCCGGCCTCGGCAGCCAAGCCGCCGCGCAGGCGACCGGCCCGGCCGCGACCCCGGCCAAGGCGCTGCCCAAGATCGCGTTGGAAGAGCATTTCATCACCCCGCCCTTGCTGGACTATCTGCTCCAGGCCCTGCCCAAGGTGACGGCGGCCGAGAAGGCCACCTTGCTGCGCCGTCTCGCCGATTTCGGCGACGAGCGCCTCGCGGCCATGGATGCGGCCGGCGTCGCCAAGTCGGTGCTGTCGGTCTCCGGGCCGGGGGTGCAGATCGAGAAGGACACCGCCACCGCCACCCGCCTGGCCGCCCAGGCCAATGATGTGCTGGCGACGGAGATCGCCAAGCACCCCAGCCGCTATGCCGGCTTTGCCCATGTGGCGATGCAAGACCCCAAGGCCGCCGCCGACGAGCTGGAACGCTGCGTGCGCGATCTGAAGTTCTGCGGCGTGATGATCAACCACCACACCAATGGCATCTATCTGGATGCCCCCGGCAATGACGTGTTCTGGGAGCGGCTCCAGGCCCTCAACGTGCCGCTCTATCTCCACCCCGGCGATGCCTTCGTGATGCCCCATGTGCTGAACGGGGTGCCGGAGCTGGACAAGCCGGTGTGGGAATGGACCACCGAGACCTCGACCCACGCTTTGCGGCTGATCGTGACCGGGGTGTTCGACCGCTTCCCCCGCGCCCAGGTGATTCTCGGCCATGCGGGCGAGACCTTGCCCTATATGCTGTGGCGCCTGGACAGCCGCTATGCGCTGACCGAGACCGACCGCCGCATCAAGCTGCCGCCCTCCGATTATATCCGCCGCAACATCGCCATCACTCTGTCCGGCCAGTTCTCCGAGGTGCCGCTGCAGGCGGCGGTCGCGGCGCTGGGCGCGGAGCGGGTGCTGTTCTCCATCGATTACCCTTACGAGGATTCCGCCACCGCCGGCCGTTTCATGGATGCCGCCAATCTGCCCGAGGCCCAGCGCCGCGCTGTGGCCAGCGGCAATGCGGAACGGATGCTGCGGATCAAGGTGTGAGGGGCGCCCGAGCGCATCCCGCACGGACCTCTCGGTCTCGCTCCGACTTTCTTCCTTTTGTAGCTCAGTTGAGCTACAAAAGGTGAAGATTGGAGAGACCTCATGCCCACTGCTTTTGTGCGCGCCCGAATCGACGAGGACGTGAAGGCAGAGGCCGAAGCGGTCCTGAATTATTTCGGGCTCACCGTTTCCGACGCGGTGCGCATGACCTTGACCCGCATCGCCCATGACAAGGCATTGCCGCTGGAATTGAAAGTGCCGAACGCGGAGACCCAAGCCGCCATGGCCGAAGCGCGCGCCATCATGGCGGCGCGACAGGCCCGTTTTCACAGCGGCGCGGCCTTGATCGATGCCCTCGACAAAAAAGCCCGCTGAGCAGAAGCGGGCGAAGCTTCTGCGCGCGTGCGATTTCACCAAGGCGTTCGCGAAGGATTGGGAGCGTCTGTCCCGCTCCGGGCGCTATGACATGCCGCGCCTGAAAGAGGCCATGCTGTTGCTGATCGCCAACGATGCGCCGCTCCCGGCGGAATGGCTCGACCATCCGCTGAAAGGCGCATGGGCCGACCACCGCGAATGCCATGTGGGCGGCGACTTCCTGCTGATCTACCAGGCCGAAGAGGACCAGATCATCTTCGGCCGCGCGGGCACCCACGCCGACCTGTTCGAGTAAGGCGCCCAAAGTCTGGGTTAAGCCCGGACCAAGCCGGACATCCCTGATCGCCCCTCCCCTCACGCACTCTCGCGCACCGCCCCTTGCCGGCGGGCGTAGGTGACCAGCAGCGCCAGCGCCGCCGGGGTCATGCCCTCCATCCGCCCCGCCTGGCCGATGGTGCGCGGGCGCACCCGCGCCAGCTTCGCCTTCAGTTCATTGGAGAGGCCCGGCAGCCCCTCATAGGTCAGGGTCTCGGGCAGCAGCAGGTCTTCGTCGCGGCGCAAGGTGGCGATGTCGGCGGCCTGGCGGTCCATATAGACCGCGTACTTGGCGTCGATCTCCAGTTGCGCGGCGATGGCCGGCGGCAGATCGGCGAACTCCGGCCACACGCGGGCAATCTCGGCAAGGCCGATATCCGGATAGGCCAGAAGATCGAACGCCGTGCGGCGCTGGCCGTCATGGTTCAGCGCCAACCCGTGTTTCGCCGCCTCATTGGGGGTCATGCTGACGGCGCGGGCGCGATCGCGCGCCGCATCCAGCGCTTCCATGCGGGCGCCAAACACCGCTGCCCGTTCCGCTCCCACCAAGCCCAGCGCCAGACCGCGGGCGGTGAGGCGCTGGTCGGCATTGTCGGCGCGCAAGGTCAGGCGATATTCGGCCCGTGAGGTGAACATGCGATAGGGCTCGCTCACCCCGCGGGTGACGAGATCATCCACCATCACCCCGAGATATCCCTCGGCACGGTCGATGACCACGCCCGCTTGATCGCCCGCCCGGCGCGCGGCATTGAGCCCGGCCAGCAGGCCCTGGGCGGCGGCTTCCTCATAGCCGGTGGTGCCGTTGATCTGCCCGGCCAGGAACAGGCCCGGCGCCCGCTTGGCCTCCAACGTGGGCTGAAGTTCGCGCGGGTCCACATGGTCATATTCGATGGCATAGCCGGGGCGCGACATCACCACCTGTTCCAGCCCCGGAATGGTGGCCAGCACCAAGCGCTGCACGTCTTCGGGCAGTGAGGTGGAAATGCCGTTGGGATAGACGGTGGGGTCATCCAGCCCTTCCGGCTCCAGGAAGATCTGGTGTCCGTCGCGATCGCCAAAGCGAACCACCTTGTCCTCAATGGACGGGCAATAGCGCGGCCCGGTGCTCTCGATGCGGCCGGAATACATGGCCGAGCGCGAGAGATTGGCGCGGATCACCTCATGGGTGGCCGGCATGGTGCGGGTGATGCCGCAGGCCACCTGGGGATTGGGCAGATGGGTGGTGAGCGCCGAGAATGCCTCCGGATCGTCATCCCCCGGCTGCATCTCGAGACTCGCCCAATCGATGGTGCGGCCATCGAGGCGCGGCGGCGTGCCGGTCTTCAGTCGGCCCAGGGTCAGGCCGAGGCGCGCCAGCGTGCCGGACAGCCCACGCGCCGGATCTTCGCCGATGCGCCCGGCGGGGATCTGCACCTCGCCCATATGGATCAGGCCATTGAGGAAGGTGCCGGTGGTGAGCACCACGGCGCCGCAGCTAAACGTGCGGCCATCCTTCAGGATCAGGCCGCTGATGCGTCCCGCCGCATCCAGGGTGAGGTCATCCGCCTCCCCCTCCACGATGGTGAGGTTGGCCTGCGCAGTGAGCGCTGCCTGCATGGCCCGCGCATAGAGCTTGCGATCCGCCTGCGCGCGCGGGCCGCGCACAGCAGGACCTTTGCGGCGGTTGAGCACCCGGAACTGGATGCCACCCTGATCCGCCACCCGGCCCATGAGGCCGTCGAGCGCATCGATCTCGCGCACCAGATGCCCCTTACCCAAGCCGCCGATGGCCGGATTGCAGGACATGGCGCCGATGGTGTCGGCGTGGTGGGTGACAAGCGCGGTGCGCGCGCCGAGACGCGCGGCGGCGGCGGCGGCTTCACAGCCCGCATGGCCGCCGCCCACCACCATCACATCGAATGGACTTGTGCCGGTCATCGTTGATCCAGGCCCGCAGTCGGGCGCGCTAGGCGGGGAAGCCGCCGGAAAAGGGAGTGGCCGCTCAGGAACGGCAGTTTCGCGGCGGCGTCAAGGCAGAGCAGCGTTGCCGGCTCGCGGGCGCTTCCAGGTGTTTCACGTGAAACATACGAAGCAGAGAGCAGAGCGTGTCTTTCCGTGTTTCACGTGAAACACCCCTCCGCTCTCCGATCACCCAGGCAAGGCTGTTTCACGTGAAACAGCGTGCCCCCTATTTGCCGATACAGAAGGTGCGGAACAGCGCGTCCAGCACATCCTCCACATCCACCCGGCCCACCACCGCATCCAATGCGCGCGCGGCGAGGCGCAGATGCTCCGCCAGCAGATCCTCCGCGCCGCTGCCATGGGACAGCGCCGCATCCAGATGCTCCAGCGCCGCACCGAGCGCGGCGCGCTGGCGGGCACGCGTGACCAGAGCGGGCTCGCCCCCGCCGAGACCTGCCGCTCGACGCTCGATTTCCGCCAGAAGCGCGTCCATGCCGGCGCCGGTGCGGGCGGATATGGCGAGGGCGGCCGTCGTCCCCTCCCCCGCATCGCTCTTGGTGCGCACCGCCAGCGCACCTGCCAAGTCATCCGGCGGCGGCGTGCCATCGTCCGAGAGCCACAGCACCAGATCGGCGCTGCCGGCGCGGGCGCGGGCGCGACGCACGCCTTCCGCTTCAACCGCGTCTTCGGTCTCGCGCAGGCCGGCGGTGTCCACCAAGGTCACCGCCTGCCCGGCCAATTGCAGATGCACCTCCAGCACGTCGCGGGTGGTGCCGGGAATGGCGGAAACGATGGCCGCCTCGCGTCCGGCCAGCCGGTTCAGCAAGGTGGATTTGCCCGCATTGGGCGGGCCGGCGATGGCGATCACCAGCCCATCGCGCACCCGCTCGCCCCGCGCGCCATCGGCCACGGCGGCAGCGATCTCGGCCCGCAGCAGGCTGGTCTCATGCAGCGCCGGGCCGGTGAGGTCCTCGGGGACATCATCCTCGTCGGCAAAGTCGATGGTGGCTTCCACCAAAGCCAAGGCGCGGATCAGGCGCTCCCGCCAGCCGGTCACCGCGCGGGACAAGGCCCCGGCGGATTGCGCCAAAGCCTGTCGGCGCTGGGCCTCGGTCTCGGCGGCGATCAGGTCGGCGAGGCCCTCCACTTCGGCCAGATCCATCTTGCCATTGGCATGGGCCCGGCGGGTGAAGGCGCCCGGCTCGGCCGGGCGGAACCCCGGCAGATCCGCCAGCGTTCGCAGCACGACATCCACCACCGCCGGGCCGCCGTGCAGATGCAGCTCGACCATATCCTCGCCGGTGGCGCTGCGTGGACCGGGGAAGAACAGCACCAGCGCCCGGTCCAGCAGCATGCCGCTGACCGGATCGTGCAACGGGCTATAGCGGGCGACGCGGGCGGGCGGCACCACCCCGGCCAGATGCAACGCCGCCGTGCGGGCATTGGGGCCGGAAATCCGCACCACCGCCACCCCCGACGGCAGGCGCCCGCTGGACAGGGCGAAGATGGTGTCCGAAGAACGAGTCATGCTGACGTGGCCTTTTGCCTGAAGCGCGCGACGAGAAATGGAGCCGGATCATGAGCGACAACCGCCTCGGGGCCGAGACCAGCCCCTATCTGCTCCAGCATAAGGACAATCCGGTGCATTGGTGGCCCTGGGGCCCCGATGCCTTCACCGAAGCCCAGCGCGCCGGCAAGCCGGTGCTGCTCTCGGTGGGCTATGCCGCCTGCCATTGGTGCCATGTGATGGCCCATGAGAGCTTCGAGGATCCCGAGGTCGCCGCTCTCATGAACGCGCTGTTCGTGAACATCAAGGTGGATCGCGAGGAGCGGCCCGATGTGGATCAGATCTATATGGGCGCCCTGCAGCAATTGGGTGAACAGGGCGGCTGGCCGCTGACCATGTTCCTGGACGACAAAGCCGCGCCCTTCTGGGGCGGCACCTATTTCCCCAAGACCGCCCGCTATGGTCGGCCCGGCTTCATGGATGTGCTGCGCCAAGTGGCGCAGGTCTATGGCGAGACCCCGGACAAGATCGCCCATAATCGCGACGCCATCCTCTCGCGCCTGGCGGAGGCCGCCAAGCCGGCGGACCGGGTGACCCTCGCCCTCCCCGATCTGGATCGGGCGGCGCAACAGATCTCCGGCCTGTTCGATCGCACCCATGGCGGCCTGCGCGGGGCGCCGAAATTCCCCCAGTCCGGCCTGCTGGAATTGCTGTGGCGGGCAGGCGATCGCACCGGCGATGAGCGCCTGAAAGCGGTCGCCGCCTTCACGCTGAACCGCATGTGCGAGGGCGGCATCTACGACCATCTGGGCGGCGGCTTCTCCCGCTACAGCGTCGACGAGATGTGGCTGGTGCCCCATTTCGAGAAGATGCTCTACGACAACGCCCAGCTCTTGGAGCTGCTGGCGCTGGCCTATGCCCACACCGGCGACGAGTTGTTCCTCGCCCGCGCGCGGGAGACCGTCGGCTGGCTGGAGCGGGAGATGGTGACGCCGGAAGGCGCCTTCGCCGCCAGCCTGGATGCGGACAGCGAGGGCCATGAAGGCAAGTTCTATGTGTGGACCCAGGCCGAGATCGAGGCGGTGCTGGGAGCGGAGGACGCCGCTTTCTTCGGCCCCTATTATGACGTGACGCCCCACGGCAATTGGGAAGACAGCATCATTCTCAACCGCACTTCTGTGGGCGATGTGAGCATGGTGGAGGAAGCCCGCCTCGCCCCGCTGAAGGAAAAACTCCTGGCGGCACGGGCCAAGCGGGTGCGTCCCGGCCTCGACGACAAGGCGCTGGCGGACTGGAACGGCCTGATGATTGCCGCTTTGGCGCGAGCCGGCGCGCTGCTGGATGAGCCCGAATGGGTGGCGTTGGGCGCGCGGGCATTCAACGCGGTGGTGCGAGTGATGGTGAAGGACGGGCGCCTCGGCCATTCCTATCGCGCCGGCCGATTGCTGCTGCCGGGGCTGGCGTCCGACCTCGCCGCCATGGCGCGGGCGGGCATTGCCCTGCACGAAGCCACCGGCGATGCGGCCCCCCTGCTCCAGGCCAAGGCCTTCCTGGAGGAGTTGGAAACCCACTATGCCGACCCCGCCAGCGGCGCCTATTTCCTCACCGCCGACGATGCGGAGGCTCTGGTGATGCGGCCACTCTCCAGCCTGGACGAGGCGCTGCCCAACTATAATGCGGTGGCCGCCGATGCGCTGATCCGGCTCTCGGTCCTGCTGGGGGACGACGCCTTGCGCGAGCGGGCCGACCGGGTGATCGGCGCGCTGTCCGGGGCGGCGGCGCAAAATCCCCTCGCCCATTCCAGCCTGCTGAACGCGCTCGACACCCGTTTGCGGCTGGCGGAGATCGTGGCGGTGGGGACGCGGCGGGAGGAATTTGCCACAGCGGCGCTGCGGGTGCCGTTCCTCAATCGTGTCTTGGTGCGCGCGGCGCAGGGCGATGACCTGCCCGCCGGCAGCCTCGCCCGTGCCCGAGCCGAGAGCGCACCCCCGGAAGGGGCCGCTTTCGTCTGTGTGGCGGAGCGCTGCTCGCTGCCGGTGACCGATCCAACCCTTTTGGCGGTCACATTGGCCGAAATGGCGGTATGAGGGCTTTGGACGCGATTCGCAGCCGGGCAAAAATCGCCATAGGCCCTAGAATCGCGTCCGGAAGCCGCTGGCGGGCGATTTTCTTCGGATGAAGAATGGATCGGACAACATGTCGATCTGCCGCCAGCGGCCTTCCTACGAGACCGATTTTTCAGAGATTCATCGCGATTTTTTGCATCTTTTGGTTGCACCGCCCGAAAGAGGGCTGCAACCGGCGCCAAAAAGGTTTCACGTGAAACCTCCCGCGTCCTCGCAGCAAAAATGCTGCGATGCAAAACAGGTCGCGGTCCGTCAGCCCTCGGCGGCGCGGACCTCGTCCACCAGGAACTGATTCCAGATTCCCTTCTCGCCCATGCCGGCGATGAAGTCGCGATGGAAGGCGACTTCCTCCGGCGTTAGGCGAGGGGCGAGCGGTTCGGGCCGGGGACGGGCGGCGACCGCATCCACCACCAGGCGCGGCGCGGCGGAGCCGTCCTCCACCACCAGCCCCACCAGCATGGCCTGCCGGCCGCCGAGCAGTTCGCTATAGACCTCGGCCAGCAGCTCGGAATCGAGCAGCGCGCCGTGCTTCACCCGGCGCGAGCTGTCGATGCCATAGCGGCTCATCAGATCGTCAAGTTTGGCCGAGGCGCCGGGATGCTTGCGGCGGGCGAGCGCCAAGGTGTCCACCACCCGGTCGCGGGCGATGGCCGGCTTGCTGGCGCGGGCCAGCTCCGCATTCAGGAAGCCGATGTCGAACGCCGCATTGTGGATGACCAGCGTGTCCTCCGCGATGAACTCCAGGAAGGCATCGGCCACTTCGGCGAACTTCGGCTTGTCGGACAGAAACTGTTCCGACAGCCCGTGCACGTTGAACGCCTCCACCGGCATGCTGCGTTCGGGATTGATATAGACGTGGTAGGTGTTGCCGGTGAGGATGCGGTTGACCATCTCCACGCAGCCGATCTCCACCACCCGGTCGCCATTGTTGGCTTCAAGTCCGGTGGTTTCGGTATCGAGCACGATCTCGCGCATGGTCTGTCCGTTGTCCTTCTGGCGCCGGCGGATGCCGGATGCATGTCCCGTCGCGCCCCGCATGGGGTTCATGCACGGCCGAGAGCGGGCGTCCGACCTCGGCCGTTTCACCCCCCTCCCTGCCCTCCCCCGCAAGGGGGGAGGGTTCCGGCCGCACTGAGCGGAATTGTCGATCTCACGCGCACCATAGTCCCCTCCCCCCTTGCGGGGGAGGGATAGGGAGAGGGGTGAAACGCCATCCACTGGAATCCGCGCCGGGATGCCTAACGGCGAAGTCCCCAAACGGCCCTACCGGCTGCCCCGGCCCGGCCCCGCCAGCGCCCGCACAATGCCCGCCACCTGATGGCGCGCGGCGTCAAAACCCCGCCCGGTGTCGATGACGAAATGCGCCCGGCGGCGCTTGTCCGCGTCCGGCATCTGGCGGCCGAGAATGGCGGCG